>NZ_JBIAFE010000007.1:0-305187 GCF_042869115.1 Micromonospora sp. NPDC007230
ACCTGCGAAACATCACCACCGGCGATCCGGTCGGCATACATCCGGACCGCACGCGCCTGCGTCTCATCGTCATACTTCTTCGGTGCTGGCATGATCCTCTCCCTGTTAGATCATGCCCTCCGGGAAACCCAGGCCGATTCACGCCCGACGGGTCAGACAGCCGTAAAACTCTTCCCGGAACCCTGCGAGCCGCCGCAGCGACTCGACGCGGCCAGCGGGGTCGGGCACACTGCTCATCACGGCCTTCGGTTGTGAGTCATGTTCTTCTTTGGCGAGACGACATGATCACCGAAGGCCGTCTTCGTGTCCACCCACGACAGCGCGAAACATCAGGCCAGAGAGCCGAAGGTTAAAAAACAAGACTAGGTAGGGGCACGCTCGCAGATCTCGTCGTCGGGCAGACGTAGACCGTCCAGCCGCGCCGTCCGGGGGCTGGTAGCCCTTGTGGACACTTGCGTCGAGTGCTCGACGATGTCCGCGACGTGTTCCACGGGGCCGGGCGACAGCGCCGGTTACTGCCGCATACGCGGATCACGTGTGGGGTCGGCATACATGGGAGGGCAGCCGCGATCCATCGCCTGGGGGCGCAGTTCGTAGTGCCAGGGCTCGTTGCCGTAGATCTGGCACAGTCCGTATTCGGCGCCGTTTTCTGACAGCCACTCTGTGGCTTTTAAGGGGCCAAGGTCGGCCGCGTCGCCGGAAACGTGCGGAGAGGTGTCCGGGGTGGCGACCCATCGGGCGGCTTCCTTTTCCGAGCCGTATTTCGAGACCGCCTCACGAAGAAGCTGTTTTTGGTATTTGGGGGAACGCCAGCCACTGTTGATGTAGAACTCGATGCTGTCGTGAGCGGCATCCGTTGCCGCTTTACGCAGGGCTTGGAGCAGATCCGGGTCGAGGTTGGTTACGCCGGGATACTCGTCATCAAATACTGTCGCGGCGTCGGGGAGGACGCCGTCAGCTTCAGTTGCGGTACGACCGTGGTCGCCGGGAAGGGTTTCGCCGAGCGAGGGCGCCGTTGATGATGTTGACTGGTATACGAGGGTTCCGATGATCGCAGCCGCGACGGCGATCAGGCCGACGGCGATGGGCCGCCTACGGGCCTTTGTTCGTGCTGCTGTGATTTGACTCATGCTGTCAGTCAAGGCAGCGTCGTGTTGTCAGCCCGTATGTGGTTTTCGGTATGCCGACGATATGCGCCGGCTCGTAGCATCGTGAGCATGCGTGTGTTGGTCGTTGAGGACGAGCCCTACATGGCAGAGGCCATCCGCGATGGGCTGCGCCTGGAAGCGATCGCGGCTGACATCGCCGGTGACGGCGACACCGCTCTTGAGCTGTTGAGCATCAACACCTACGAAATTGCCGTCCTCGATCGCGACATTCCCGGGCCCTCCGGTGACGAGATCGCCGAACGCATCGTCGCCTCCGGCAGCGGCATGCCGATCCTGATGCTCACTGCTGCCGACCGGCTCGACGACAAGGCCTCCGGGTTCGGGCTCGGCGCCGACGACTACCTCACGAAGCCCTTCGAACTCCGAGAACTCGTGCTCAGGCTCAGGGCGCTCGACCGCAGACGCGCGCACAACAGGCCGCCGGTGCGGGAGATCGCAGGTCTGCGTCTGGATCCGTTCCGCCGGGAGGTCTACCGGGACGGCCGTTACGTCGCGCTGACCAGGAAGCAGTTCGCCGTGCTCGAGGTCCTCGTCGCTGCTGAAGGCGGGGTAGTCAGCGCCGAAGAACTCTTGGAGCGGGCGTGGGATGAGAACGCCGACCCCTTCACCAATGCCGTGCGCATTACTGTCTCGGCATTGCGCAAACGGCTCGGCGAACCCGGGATCATCGCCACCGTGGCCGGCGTCGGCTACCGCATCGACACGGCATCCGGCATCGGGCGTGCGGGAGGGGGCCGTGGATAGGGCGCCAGGTTTGAGCGTTCGCCTCAAACTCACCCTCAGCTACGCGGGGTTCCTCATGCTTGCAGGTGCCCTGCTGCTCGCCGCGGTGTGGGTGTTCCTGCTGCGTTACGTACCCGAGGTGATCGACACTATCGGTGGGATTCGAACCCTCAAGGCTGACCTGGTGCGGGCCTTCGCCCCGGCGGCGGCCGCAGTGCTGGCGTTCCTGCTGGTGTTCGGCCTCCTGGGAGGATGGATCCTCGCTGGCAGCATGCTCGCGCCCCTGGCTCGCATCACACATGCCACCCGCCTGGCCGCGAACGGATCACTCTCCCACCGGATCCAGTTGGAAGGCGGCAAAGACGAATTCCGCGAACTCGCCGACGCGTTCGACACCATGCTCGCGCGGCTCGAAGCGCACGTCGCCGAACAGCGGAGATTCGCAGCCAACGCCTCGCACGAGCTGCGCACCCCGCTGGCGATCACGCAGACCCTTCTCGACGTGGCCCGCAACGATCTGAACCGCGACACCGGCGAACTTGTCGACCGCCTCCACTTCGTCAACACCCGAGCGATCGAACTCACTGAAGCATTGCTCCTGCTCAGCCGCGCCGACCAGCGGTCCTTCACCCGAGAACACGTCGACCTGTCCCTCATCGCGGAAGAGGCCACTGAAACACTTCTCCCGCTCGCAGAAAAACGCGGCCTCACCATCGAGACCTCCGGCGACATCACCCCCACCATCGGCTCATACGCCCTCCTGCTGCAGATGGCCACTAACCTCATGCACAACGCGATCGTCCACAACCTGGCTGAGCAGGGCACCGTGTGGGTCACGACCAGCCTTCATCCCAAGACTGTGGTGCTCACTGTCGAGAACACCGGCGAGAAGCTCAGCCCGCTGTTGGTCTCGACACTCACCGAACCGTTCCAGCGCGGCACCCAACGCATCCGCGGTGACCACTCAGGTGTCGGCCTCGGCTTGGCAATCGTCAAGAGCATCGCCCAGGCACACGACGGAATCCTCACCCTCATCCCCCGCCCCGCTGGGGGGCTCTGCGTCACGGTGCAACTCCCGGTCGCGCCAGACCAGGAGCAGGACAGGTAGTCATACCTGACGGTGCGTCACCACCCTGCTCGACGCCATCTGGGCGGCAGTTGAGGATGACCTGGCTGTGGGAGGTGTGGAAGTCAGCCGAGACTGTCTCCCCGTGATGGGCGGTAGTAGGAAACCGTGGCCACGGCGAGCAGCACGGCGCCGACAAAGAAATAGGTGTTGATCCCAAGGCCGGCCCAGAGCTCAGCCGTGGAGATGTTTTCCGCCCCCACAAAGCCGCCTCGGCGGATGCCTGTGACCATCAGCAGGTTTTCGACCATCCCGGGAACCCCTCGGACGACGAGTAGCGCGCTGCCAAACCACAGCGGCGTGAGGAGCACCCCTCGAGGGACCCGTCGTCCCCACGGCCGGACGGTGGCTACAACGACAGCCGCCCCGACTGCCGACATGAGGATGAGAGTGATGTTGAAGATCACGTACGCCCTTCGGCCCCAAGGTCCGTCGCTGGTCGGATCGTCACCGGGGAGGAACACCGCTACCACGTGGGACACGACGAAAAAGATCAGCCACGCGAACGTGCCGTACGCCCAACGCGGGCTGCCGTGAACTCTCACACCACCAAGATCGTCGCCTCGGGCGCCATGACGCCTCCCATCCCGAGGGGAATTTCTCCCTCACTAGAGGGAGGCGCCTCGCACCGAGTCGCCAAGCCCTGCTCGCACTGGCCCACCTACCAACCGTCACTGGATCCGTCACTGGATCAGCCGTGCCGACCGAGTGATGAGTTGTCGCGCCCGCACCCGTCACATGTACGGCGGGACACGACGAGGCGGAAGGATGACGTGATGAGTGCGGACACGCGACTGGAGAAGCTGGGGGTGAGCGGGTTGGGCGGGAGCGGTCTGGGCGAGGTCGACGAGCCGGCGTTCTCGGGGCTGGCGGAGCGGCACCGGCGGGAGCTGCACGTGCACTGCTACCGGATGCTCGGGTCGTTCGAGGACGCCGAGGACACCGTGCAGGAGACTTTTCTCCGTGCCTGGCGGCGGCGGGAGACCTTCGAGGGGCGGTCGACGTTCCGGGCCTGGCTGTACCGGATCGCCACCAACGCCTGCCTGGACCTGCTCGCCAAGTGCCGCCCGGAGCCTGCGACCGGCGGCGAGGTGCTGTGGCTGCAGCCCTACCCCGACCGGCTACTTGACGAGTTGCCCGCGGGCGACGCGGACGAGCCGGAGACCGTCGCCGTCGCGCGGGAGACGATCGAGCTGGCGTACCTGGTCGCGGTCCAGCACCTCGCGCCGCGCCCGCGGGCCGTGCTGATCCTGCGGGACGTGCTCGGCTGGCCGGCGAAGGACGTCGCGGAGCTGCTCGGGGACTCCGTCAACTCCGTGAACAGCGCGCTGCAGCGGGCCCGCGCCGGCATGCGGGAGCACCTGCCCGCCGAGCGGCAGGACTGGACCGGCGGCGAGGAGGACGCCGGGACGCGCGAGCTGGTGCGCCGCTACACCGACGCCAGCGTGGCCACGGACATCGACGGGCTCGCCGCACTGCTGCGGGAGGACGTCCGGTGCTCGATGCCGCCCACGCCGGGCCTGTCCGTCGGCCGCGACGCGGTGGTGAACGATTGGGTCGAGGACGGCTTCGAGGGCATGGAGCAGATGCGCGCCGTCCTCACCTCCGTGAACCGGCAGCCCGCCGCCGCCTTCTACCTGTGGCGGAAGCGGGAGGGCGCGTACCTGCCGCTGACGATCGACGTCCTGCGTATCAGCGGCGGGGCGATCACCGAGATCGTCACGTTCCACGACGACCAGTTCCCGCGGCTCGGGCTGCCGGAGCGCCTGCCGGCGGACGGCACGGAGTAGGCGCGGTGTGGACGCTCGCGCTGCGCGGTGGTGCGCGTGTCGCGGTGGTCGCGGCGGAGTGGCGCGACGCGTTCGGGGTCGTCACCCGCGGGCGGGTGCAGCTGGAGCTGCGCGACGGCGAGCCCGGGCCGGTCCTCGGACGAGAGGCCGGGTTCTGGCTCCGTGGCACCGGCGTCCGCGCCCTGCGGAACCCCGGCCGTCGCACGGCGAGGGTGCGCATCGTCACGCCCAGGGCCAGGACGTCACATGCCAGTCAACACATCCCGTACGCCCCAGTTACCGAAAGATGGAGGAAGGACATGAACCGCATGAATGACACCGGGGTCGTCGAAGGCCCGGCATCGGGCCAGACCAGCCGCACCCACCGACTCCGCGGGCTCGCCGTCACCGGCGTCATTGCCACGCTCGCGGCGATGGTGGCCACCACCCTCGCCGCTGCGCTTGCCCAGGCCGTTGGCGTCGACTTCGAGGTGCCCGATGGTGGCGAGACGATCCCGTTGCCCGGGTTCGCCGTGGTGACCGGCTTCTTCTCGGTCGTGGGCGTCGTCATTGCCGTCGCTCTTCTTCGTTGGAGCGCTCGCCCCGCCAAGCGATTCGTGTGGACGGCGGTGTCGCTGGCCGCGATCTCGTTTGTCCCGCCCCTCCTCTCCGGGGCAAACACCGCCACCACCACCGCCCTCCTCGGGCTACACCTCGTCCCTGCGGCGGTGATGATCCCCACCCTGGCGCGGGGCCTCCGCACCCGGACCGATTGACGATCCCGCAACGGGACAACGCACGGCGCACGGGCGTGCTGCCGTAGCCGGCGGGGCAGGGAGCGCTGTTCGTGACGTGGGAGGTTGGAAACGGCTCAGTGGTCAGTCAAGGCAGGATCTCGACGTACCCGTCGCTTCCGTGCACGCGGATCCGCTGCCCATCGGGAATCAGCCGGGTGGCATCCACCACGCTGACGACAGCCGGCAGGCCGTACTCCCGTGCGATCACCGCGCCGTGCGTCATCAATCCTCCGACCTCCGTCACCAGGCCGGCGATGGCGACGAAGAGGGGCGTCCAGCTCGGGTCCGTGTGGGCCGTGACGAGGATGTCACCCGGTTCGAGATCAGCCTGGGCCATGTCCAGGATGACCCGGGCGCGCCCTTCGATGGTCCCGGCGGAGACCGGTAGGCCGATCAGGGCGCCGGTCGGCACGTCGTCGCGTCGGTACGACCCGGCGATGACCTCGCCATCCGATGTCAGCACCCGGGGTGGCGTAAGCGCCTGGTACGACCGGAACGCCTCCTTGCGCTGCTGGATCAGCTTGTCATCCACCTGGTTCGAGCGCACGACGTCGTGGAGCTCCTGGAACGTCAGGTAGAAGACGTCCTCCTTCTCGGCGAGCACGTTGGCCTGCACGAGGCGCTCGGCCTCTTCGAGCAAGGCCTGCTTGTAGACGAAGTAGCGGCTGACGATGCCGTACTTCGGGTACTCCCGGTAGCCGATGAAGGTCCGGACCCGGTCGATCATCCGCTTGGTCTCGTCTGCCTTCTGCTCCCCGTCCGGCAGTGCCCGCAGGCGTTCGAGCACCTCCTGCGCCTTCTTCTGCGCCTCTTGGCGCCCGTGCTCGAAGCGCCGCTTGGCGGCGCCCGGCTCGAAGTTCCTGACGTTGTCGAGGATCACGGGCACGAGCGTGGCGGGGCGTTCGCTCCAGCGCGGCCTCGTGATGTCGATCTCGCCGACACAGCGCATGCCGTACCGGTCGAGGTAGGCCTCGATGGCGTCGCGCGCTTCGGTCCCGCCCGCGAACTTCGGCAGCTCGTCCAGGAAGCCGTCGTCCTCGACGCCCTGCAGGAACGCCACTACCTCCGGATGCGGACGGATCACGTCCGCGACGTCGAGCAGCGCCAGGCCCATCTCCGACGTGACGTTACCGGGGGCGGACAGCGTGAGGATGTCGGCCGCGTTCTTCTCGCCCAGCCATTCCCGCAGCCGGTCATTGAGCCACCAGGTTGTCTCCATCCCCGCCATGATCGCCTGAATGCTCAATGGATCACTGAGGACCCGCTTGTGCTCCTGAAACGCCTCCAGCAGGAAGTCGAACAGCGCCGGTCCCGTCTTCGTCTGGATGTCGTGCCGCAGGGCGGCGATGGACGCCTGGCTGCGCTCGATCAGCTCGGTGACGATGGCCGGATCGTTCTCGATCGGGGCGGACGCACCGCCGACCGGCGGCCCGCCGGGACCGCCGTCCGGGAGCGCCGGGACGAAGTCCTGACGGTCGAGGACGGTCTCCAGCGCGTCCCTGGTCAGCGGATCGGACCTCCCCGCCATCTCCAGGAAGCCGGCGCGGCCCGCGGGCGAGGCCAGGCGCTGGGTGACGTCGACGAACAGCCTGCCGCCGGCCTCGTGCATCGGCGCCATGGCCGTCAGCTGCCAGAACGAGAGCCCCAGGGGCTTCATGGGGTCGGTCATCATCTGCTGATGACCAACGGAGAGGTAGATGTGGTTCTCCTGGTCGCCGGCCGCGGGGATGGGGAACAGCGTGGTGATCGGCCGGCTCTGCACGATCTGGAAGTCATCGTCGACCAGGCACCATTCGATGTCCTGCGGGCGGCCGAAATGCGCTTCGATCCGCCGGCCGAGCTGCACCAGCCGCACGACCTGCGCATCCGTCAGCGCCGGCCGCTCCTGCCGCTGCGGGTCGATCGCCACTTCCTGCGTACCGCCAGCCGGCAGGGCGTGAACGGCACGCTGCTTGGCGGCGACCGCCTTGGCGACGACCTCGCCGTCGCGCACCTTGAAGACGTCCGGGTTCACCAGGCCGGAAACCAGGGCCTCGCCGAGGCCGAAGCTGGCGTCCACGGTGGCGACCTTCCGGTTGGACGTGACGGGGTCGGCCGTGAACAGGATGCCGGCCGCGTCCGGGAAGACCATCCGCTGCACGACCACGGCCATGTGGACCGTGCGGTGGTCGATGCCGTTGCGCTGGCGGTAGGTAACGGCCCGCTCGGTGAACAGCGACGCCCAGCACCGGCTGACGTGCTGGAGGACCGCGGCCGGCCCCACGACGTTCAGGTACGTGTCCTGCTGGCCGGCGAACGAGGCCGTCGGCAGGTCCTCCGCCGTCGCGCTCGATCGGACGGCGTAGGCAGCTTGCTCGCCGAGCCGGGCGAGCCCGCGGGTGATCGCCGCCGCCAGATCGCCCGGGACGGCAATCCCTTCAATGGTCCGGCGGATCTCCGCGCTGAGCGTGCGGATCGCCTCCCGGTCATCCGGGTTCAGGCGCGACAGCTGATCGAGCCGGTCGTCGATCGACGGCGCTTCCGCCATGATCCGCCGGAACGCGTCCGTCGTCACGCAAAAGCCAGCCGGCACGCGTACGCCTTCGATCCGCGACAGCCCGCCCAGGTGCGCGCCCTTGCCACCAACGACCGCGACCTGCGTCTCGTCAACCTCTTGAAGATCCAACACGTACTGCTCGGTCACTGCGACACCTCCGAGTCAGCCGTGCTCTGTTGCGCCGCACTGGCCGATCGAATCACCGGCGCCTCGAGCAACATTGGTTCGAGCTCGCTGCGTCCCCCGTACATCGGCAACACACCCACGTCGTGGCCCCCCAATTCCTCGTCGGTGCTGGTCCGGCCGCCGATTCTGCGGCAAGACCCGGGTCTTGCCGCAAGCCCCCCGGCGCGCTATACGTTAGAAGTGGCAGGGAGTTACATCTCCTTGCCTTTGCTTTTGTCGTCCGCCGCAGGCACTCCGTCGGCGACTGAGGCTCACCGATCGACTACGAACGATTAACGACCGGCGCCCTGGAGGCCCGGGCCCGCTCGAGTCCTCCAGGATTCGAGGGGATCGGCAGTCCCCAATTCGAGGTGGCCTATCGCGTCCGGCGCGAGCGCACGACGATCGCCGCGCACACGAGGCCGATCACCAGGGAGGCCACGGACAGTCCGACCGCCCACCAGACCCCCGCATCCGACTGGGTCGTGGGCGCGTTGTCCACGGCCAGCGCCGCCTGCTCGGTGCCCGGCGCCGGAGAGGATGCCGGGTTCGCCTCGGGCACGAGCCGGAGCACCGGCGCGGGCCGCTCCGGCTCGTCGCCGCCGGGGGCTGGCTCCTGGATCCAGCGCACGACCTCGCCGTCGCTGTAGTGCTGGAGCGTCTTGAACACCAGTTGGTCGGCTGCGGGCAGCGGTCCGGCGCTCACCGAGAACTCGTCGTACTCACCCGGTTTGATCGCCGACTGCGGGTTCGCCGCGGTCCAGGTGATCTTGTCGATGACCTCGCTGATCTGCGCGCCGTGCGCCTCGATCGGTGTGGCCAGCTTCTTCTTCGTGATCTCGTACGACCAGCCGGGGTGTGGCTTCACCGAGAGCGAGGCCAGCGGGGATTCGGTCGGGAACTGCACCTCGATCTTGGTGGTGCTCGCGTCGTCGCTCTCGGTGGGAACGCGGAACGTCAGGGCGGCGTAGCCGCCCTGGGTGGCCGTGCCCGGGTTCACCGTCACGTGCGCGAACGCCGCCGTCGGTAGGACGCCGACCAGGCAGGCCGCCACGCCTACGGTTACGAGGCCACGTACGGCTCGGCGAAGCATGTGCATTCTCCAGCTTTCAATTGATCGACAATCATGACGTTGAACATGCGAGCCACGGTCGCGTGCGTGCTCCGGCGCAGGTCGCGATCAGCCCAGCCGCCGCAGCACCTTCTCCGTGGCCCCCTTGGCCTTGTCGGCCGAGTCGGCGCGGTCTCCGACGATCTTCTTCTGGGTGAGATCGAGGTAGAGGATGAGGTTCGCCCGATGGAGCACCACGATGGCGATGTCCTCGAAATAGACGTCGTCCTGCCCTGGCGGGTACGTGTGGGCGACCTGCTGCACATATCCCTTCCACCCGAACACCTCAAGCGGACGACTGGTCCCGCGATAGGCGCCGAGGATGACCGGCGGTCCCCCATCGACCTCATACGATCCGGGGCAGGCGGCCAGCCCGGAACCGACCTCGTTCATCGCGTTGTCGGCGATGGCGGCCGAGGCGAAGACGAGGGCGTTCTGGGTCACGTATGGCACGCGGGAGTCGGTCGCCCGGATGGGTTCCACGGCGAACTGCCCCACCGGCTGGCCACCGACGGGCTGAACCACGTTGGACGGCGCCTTGGGTGTGTCGGAGCGCTGGACGTACGGGCAGGTCTGGATGGCGCTCGGCGGCACGTAGTTGTTGTGCGAGTGGAAGTCCCGGTCGTACCAGTAGTCGCGCGCGCCTTCGCCGGCGTCCTTTGCGTTGTAGAACGCGGCCTTGACGTCGTCGGCTGTGTAGGACGGCTTGCTCGCCGTGGGGCCGGCCGCGCTGGAGCAGCCGGTGACGGCGGCGCAGACGGCGGCCAGCGCGAGGGTCACGGTGGCACGGGAGCTCAAGATCACGGATGGCTCACTTCATCGGGGGCGGAGAGGCGGCACTCGACCACGGGCCGTCAGGAGCCGTTGTCCGAACGCAGGGTGTTGGCGAGGGTGAAGGCACCGCCCTTGACGGTGAGCACGAGATGGTTGTCGTACTTGACCGTGTGGTCGGGGGCGAACCGTAGCTCACCCAGGAATGTGGTGAAGCTGTCCTCCAGCTTGGTCAGCTGTTCGCTGTTCAGCGCGGGGTCGATCTTTCCCGTCTGCGTCACGGCCTGGCCGAGGGCGCGCAGCCCGTCGTAGGCCTGCAGGGCGTCCCGGCCCGGCGGGTGGCCGAAGGCCTTGGTGAACCGCGTGGTCCATGCCTTGGCGGCGGGGAGGTTCTGCGGGCTCGCCGTTGTGATCACATACGCGCCCTCGGCGCCGTCTCTGCCGGCGGCGGAGAGGAAATCGGGGCTTTCGGACGCTGCGGAGGCGATGTATTTGCCCTTGTACCCGGCTTTGCGGAGCGCTGCGGCCAGCTGGCCGGATTCCTGGGCCGGGCCGGCCCAGTACACGACGTCGGGGTCGGCGGCCAGCGCGGTGGCGGCGGCCGCGGCCATGTCCCGCTGCCCGGCGGGCAGGGTCTGCTTGCTGACCACCTTGGGGACGGGCGAGGCCACTGAGATCACCTGGTTGACCAGGTATGCCGACTGCGGGTTGTCGTCAGCGATCACCGCGAGCCGCTGGGCCGCCTGGTAGGCCATCCAGTGCACCGCCGCGAGCGCTTCCTGGTAGGGCGTGCCGTTGGTGAGATAGGCCGTGGGAGTGTCCTCCGCGCTGACCAGCGTGGGCGAGTTGGCGGAGGTGATGAGAAACGGCAGCCCGTTGCCGCCGAGGACCCGCGCGGCGGCCTCGGCGGCGCCGTCGCAGACGCCCCCGAGGGCGCCGGCGACGTTTTCGGTGAGGTGGAGCTGCTTCGCCGCCTCCTTGCCGCCGTCGTCGAGGCACTCGTCGTCGACGGTGACGAGGGAGACGTGCAGCCCGATGATCCCGCCGCGGACGTTGAGGTCGTCGACCGCCATCCGCGCCCCGTCGACCAGATCCTGCCCGCGTGCCTTGTCCGGCCCGGACAGCGGGGCGATCACACCGAAGGCGATCTCCCCCCGCGGTGCGGCCGGCGCGTCGTCGGTCGAGGTGCACGCGGCCACGGCCGGGAGCGTGAGGACGGTGAGGGCCAACGGCGCGAGCCAGCGGTTGCGGCAGGTCCGGCCACGGCCGCCGAGGGTGGTCAGGAGCTGCATTCGGTGCTTCTCTCTCGGCTCCGGTGGTGGTGAATGGGGTGGTCGAGGCAGGTCCGCCCCGGGGGCGGGTGACGGGGAGGGACCCCCGCCGCCGGTAGCGGCGCGGGGTCCCTCCACGTACGAAAGGTCCGCGGAAGACTACTTCTCGCAGGAGTTCCAGCAGACCTTCTTCTCGTGCTTACCGGGGATGTCGCCGGTGAACTTCAGGATGTCGACGCCTCGACCGTAGTCGGGGACGTAGACGTACCCGTTGTGCCAGTACGCCGAGGAGGCGTTGCTCCCGATGATCGCCGGTCCGTCGGGGCTGGCGGCGCGGTCGGGCACCCGGAACCAGCCGACCTGCTGCGGGTTGCTCGGGTCGGAGATATCCAGGAACCGGACGCCCTGCTCGTAGAAGCCGGCGGCGACGATGTTGCCGTTCACCGTGAACCAGTGCGCGGAGCAGTCGCCCGCCTTACCCGTCGGGTCGACGTAGTGGCCGGGCTTGCCGCCGGGGCTGTAGGTGGCGAGCCGCGTCATCTTGACCGGGTTCTCCGGCGTGGAGGTGATCCCCTCGGCGTCGTGCGTCCCCTCCAGCGACGCCAGGATGAACACGCCGGCCTTCGCGCAGTTCTGGTTGTTGTTCTCGTTGGTGATGAGCACCACGTCGCCCTTCGGGCGGTCGCCGAGGGCGTTCGGGAAGCGGTAGGCGTTGTGCAGGAAGGCACTCTCCGAGCCGCTGACGCTCCCACCCGCGTACGGGATCGGGTCGTAGGCCGTCGCGTAGCGCTTGGTCTGCGTGGCCGGGTCGAAGTGCTTGCCGTCGGTCCAGTAGCCGCGGACGCCGCCGCTGCCCGAGACCCAGACGACGCCGTCGAAGTCGACGTCGACGCTGTGCGTGGAGCCGCTCGTCACGCCGGTGCGCCGGACGTCGGAGACGACGGCCTGGCTGTAGGTGAACGGGTGGTTGACGTCACGCACGTCGGTCACGTAGACGGGGGAGCTCACACCGCGCACACCCGAGCCCACCGACCAGATGAACCGGCAGTCGTTGATGCACGTCGCGGTGTGGCCGAGCGGGACCCGGTGGAAGCCCAGCAGCTTCGGGTGCCACGGGTCCTTGATGTCGATGATGAACAGGCCCTTGGTGCCCGAGTCGCGGGTCAGGAAGACGAGCTTGCGCCGGCTGTCGACCGTGAGGTTCTCGCCCTCCCAGAACTGGGTCATGGTCTCGCCCGGCTGCCTGAGCTGGTCGACGGTGACGGCGGCGATGTACTCCGGGTGCTCGGGGTCCTTCAGCGACCAGACGGCCAGGCCGCCGGTGCCGTTGGCGACCATGACGTCGTAGCCGAGCTTCTCGTAGTGCACGAAGTTCAGCGACGAGAACGCCGGGCACTTCGTCGCCTTGAACGCGGGGCAGCTCCCATTGTTCGACAGCAGGCCGCGCACGTGACCGACGACCTCGACGTTGTCGCTGTGCGTCGCGTTGTCCGGGAACACCCCGGTGTCCGGCAGGGTCTGCGTCCCCTCGGTGGCGGTGCCGTCCGTGATGCCGGCGAGCGACGCGGCCTCGCGCTCGGCGTTGGTCGCCGCCTCCGCCGCGGCCGCAGCCGCCTGCGCCGCCGCAGCCGCCTTGTCGTTGTACTCCAGCTGCGCCTGCGCTGCCTGCGCGGATGCCTGCGCGGCCTGGGCGGCGGCGGCATCCGCCTTGTTCTTGTCGGAGATCTTGCCCGACTGCTCGGCCGTGGCGGCGGCGTCAGCGGCCTTCTGCGCCGCCTCCTCCGCCCTGGCCTTGGCCTCGTCCAGGCGGGCGGCTGCCCTGGCGGCGTCCTTCGCGGCCGCGTCCGCCTGGTTCTGCAGGCTGGTCGCCTCAGCCTCGGCCGACCCGACCGTGCCGGGGCGGACCGGACCGGACGGGTCCGCGTGGGCCGCGCCGACACTCGACATCTGCAGCGCGGCCGCCATCGCAAGCACGGTCGCGCCCCTCAGGAGGGCTCTGCCCCTCCTGGCTCTTCCAACGGGTATCACTCTCACCCTTCCTCCACTTTCAATAGGTGATATTCGCGCTAGCCGAGGCGGCCCAGCGTGGTCTTCATCAAGGCCTTGACCTTCTCGTCGGAGTCGGCGCGCTTGCCCACGGCCTTGATCTGGGCGTAGCCGACGTAGACGATGGCGTTCTCCTTGTGCACCACGACGGTGACCAGGTCGTCGTAAGTGTCCGGGTTCACGTCGGGCGGCGAGGTGTGTACAAGATGCTGGGCGTACCCTTTCCATCCGTTGATTTCGATCGATCGGCTGCCGACCTTGTACTCGCCCACCACGGACGGCGGTCCGCCGAGCACGCTGAACGTCGCCGGGCACTTGGTGGCCTCGGCCACGACGGTGTTCATCGTGCTGTCAGCGAGTGAGGGACTTTCGAAGACCACCGCGCCCTGAGTGACCACTGGCAGGGACGACGGCCCCGCGAGCTGTGGTGCGACGATGATCCGTCCGGTCGGATTCCCACCCACCGGCTCGATCGCTGGCTCCACACTGACCTCGACGTCCTCGGAACGCTGCACGTACGGGCAGGTTGGGATGCTGTTCGGGGGCGTGTAGACGACGTGCGAGGAGTGGCCGTTGTCCTTGATCTCGGTCGCGCCTTCGCCCAGGTCACTGGGGCTGACGAGGCCGAAGCGGATGGAGTCCACGGTGTAGGGGGGCTTGGTCAGGGGTTCCGGACTCCCGCTGGAACAGCCGGCCAGGACGCCGAGGGCGAGCAAGCCGGCGGCCACCGCGGTCGATCGGCTCCAGGACGCCTTCCGGTCAGCGCCTCGCATGTGTGTCACCAGCCTTTCAGCGTGCCGTGAACCGGACGCGCACGGGTGTCTCGTCGAAGTCGGAGACTCGGATGTCCAGCCGCAGCACCCACACCCCGGGGAAGGGGATGGACATCGAGTTCGCCACGTAGTGGCCGGGTTCGGCCGCGGTGACGGTGACGGGCAGTGCCGGGACGTCGCGGTCGGGTGATTCGAGCTGGCCGGAGATCTCGGGGACCGCGACCAGCGAGCCATCCGGGCCGGTGAGGTAGATGTCGGCCACGTTGCTGCCCGACCTCGCCGGCTCGATCTTCACCTCGACCGAGGCGTCCCGCAGCCCGGCGGCCGAGCCGGCCGCGGCGGCGGGAACGGGGACGGTGGTGTGCACCGGCGGCGCGTAGCTGGTGCGGGCCGGGGCGGTGTTGACGAGGACGGCCGTGATCGACACGACCGCGACCCCGAGCAGGATCTCGCCCACGACCGAGCGGCGCAGCCGGCGCACCGCGACGGAGGGGGCGGCGTCGAGGCCGACGGGTTCGCGGCCGCGCCGCCGCACGAACCGCCGCGCCCCGGCGGCGAGACCCACCACGGCGAGGACGACGGCGAGCTTGCCGAGAAGCAGCCGACCGAAGTCGGTCGCGCCGAGCGCGGCCCACGTCCCCACCTGCCGCCAGGACAGATAGACGCCGGTCGCCGCGATCACCGCGAAGCAGACCTGCGCGAGCCGGGAGAACCTGGGCAGCGCGGGCTCCAGGGTGATGACCTGGCTGGTCTCCCGCCTCCCGGCCGGGATGAGTACGCAGGCCGCGAGCGTGATCAGGCCGCCCAGCCACAGGCCCATGGCGAGTAGGTGCAGGCTGGTCGCCGGCACGGCCAGCCAGGTCTGCACGCCGGTCTGCGCGTGATCCGCCAACGCCCAGGTCAGCGTCAGAGCGACGGCGCCGACCGCGGCAACCGCGGGCACGACGATCCGGCGGGTGGCGCCGGCACCGGCCGTCCCGGTCGTGGCAGCGGGAGAGCCGGGGCGTACGGCGATCCCGAAGGCCACGCCGAGGGCGAGCACGATCACCAGCCGCGCCAGCAGCGCGTGGCCCAACCGGGTGGACAGCGCCGCGCCGATCAGGTCCGGGTCGAACACTCCGGCCAGCGACGTGCCGGCGGCGTACGGCCCCTGTACGAGCAGGACCAACACGGTGCCGGCGGTCAGCACGGCGAATCCTGACCACACGATGCGCCGGCCGCGGCGGTCGGTACGGCCGGCGGGCCAGAGCACGGCCACGAACAGTGCGCCACCGAGGGCGAGGGCCACACCGAGAAAGGCCAGGGCGCGGCCGACCGCGTCGACGACGAGGACGGCACGGTGGGCGTCCTGCTCCACCGGGGCGGCCGTAGCGCTCGGGTGGCCGATGCTGAAGCTGAACGCACCCGACACCACGTGCGAGTCCGCGGAGGTGACCCGCCAGGCCAGGACGTAGGTTCCCTCGGTCAGATCCGTGGGCAGGCTGACCCGCGCCGTGTTGGCCTTCCCGTCCACGTGACCAGCGGTGCCGATCGCCAGCTTCTTCGCGTTCGTGTCGAGCAGCTGGATCGACCGCTCGTTGAAGCTGACCGCGTCGTCGAAGCGGAGCCGGACCTCCGCCGGGGGCGAGGCCAGCACCTCGCCGTCGACCGGCGAGGTCTCCAGCAGGTAGGCGTGGGCGTACGCCGGATGCGTGGTCGCGGTGGACGCGAGGTCAGTGACCAGGCCGCCGGTCGCGAGGAGGACGACCACCGCCAGCCGCGTGACCAGCCGGGCCCAGCGATGGCGTACGGGGTGCATGCTGTGCGTCATCCGACCTAGTCCGTACGCAGCTTGCTGGCCAGGATGAGCTTGCCGCCCCTGACCTGGGCGATGATGAAGTTGTCGTACGTCAGGGAGTGGTCGGCGGCGAAGCGGAGCGTTCCGGTGAAGGTGGTGAAGTTTTCGAGCCGCGGGAGGTTGTCGACGACCTTCGCGGGTGCCGTGTCCCCCGCCTGGCGCACCGCCTGCGCCAGCGCGCGAAGCGCGTCGTAGGCCTGCATGGCGTCGCGGCCCGGCTCCCGTCGGTAGCGGTCCTTGAAGCGGGCAGCCCAGTCCGCCGCCGCCGGGAGGAGCCGTGGGCTCGCGGCCATGGTGAGGTATGCGTCCTCGGCCGCCGCGCCGGCCGCCTGCAGAAATTCGGGGCTGTCCGACTCGGAGGAGGCCATGAAATGGCCGGCGTAGCCGGCCTGACGTAGTGCGCTCACCAGTCGTCCACCTGGTTCCGCGGCCCCCGCCCAGTAGACGAAGTCCGCCTTGGCAGCGGTGACGGTGCCGGCGAGCTTCGCGAGATCAGGGCCGTTCGCTTCGGCGCTCTGCCTGCTCACCGTCAGGCCGTCTGCCTTGACCCGGTCGGTCACCAGGCCGGACAGCCGTTGTGCGGCCGGCGAGCCGTCATCGAGCACCGCCACCCGCTGCGGGCTCCGGTAGCCCATCCAGTGCACCGCGGCCAGCGCCTCCTGGTAGACCGTCCCCTCCAGCGGGAACACCGAAGGCACCCCGGCCTCGATCAGCCGGTCGGCGCGGGCGGAGGAGACCAGGAACGGCGTGCCAGCCGCGGCCACGGCGTTCGCCGCCGCCACCGCCGCGTCCTCACACAGCCCGCCGACCACCCCCACGACCTTCTTGGCGGCCAGCCCCGTCGCCCCCTGCTCGCCGGTCGCCGGCGTGCAGCCGCCGTCCTCGACGGCCACCTTCACCTGCCGCCCCAGCACGCCACCCTGATCGTTGAGCTCAGCGGCGGCCAGCTGCGCCCCGTCGACGAGGTCCTGCCCCCGCTCAGCCAGGTCGCCTGACAGCGGGGCCAGCACCCCGAACGTGATCTCGCCCCGCGTCCTCGGGGCGCCCCCGCCCTCGTCAGAGGCAGAGCACCCGGCGAGCAGACCGCTCACCACCAGCGCGGTCGCGCCCAGCGCGGCCACGCGCACGGCACCTCTGCGTCGCACCGTTCTACCTCCATGTCCGTCACCACCGAAAGCCGGCCCGGGCGCAGCGGTCGCCACGCTCGGGCCGGTGCTCTCGCTCAGACGGTTACTTGTCGCACGAGTTCCAACAGATCTTGTCGTCCGGCGCGCCGGCCAGCTCGCCGTCGAACCGCAGGACGTCGACGCCCCGGTTGTAGTCCGCGACGTAGACCAGCCCGTTGTGCCAGTAGACGGCCGACGCCGAACCGCCGGTCACGCCCTGCCCCGACGGCACGCGGAAGTAGCCGACCTGGGTCGGGTTCCTCGGATCCGACACGTCGAGGAAGCGGGTGCCCTGCCCGTACCACCCCTGCGCCACGATGTTGCCGTTCACCGTGAACCAGTGCGCGGAGCAGCTACCGGTGGTGGACGACCCTTCCTTGCCCCACGGCGACCAGTGGCTGATCAGTTCCAGCCGGAACGGGTTCTCCGGCGTGGAGCGCCAACTCTCGCCGTCGTAGCTGCCCTTCAGCGAGGCGATCTTGAACTCGCCCGCCTGCGCGCAGGACGTGACGTTCTCGTTGGTGATGTAGAGCAGCTCACCCTTGTCGAAGGAGCCGACCTTCTCCGTGGGGTGGTAGGCGTTGTGGTCGAAGAAGTCATAGAAGGCGGTGCCCGCCGGGTTGATGGGCGTGACGGTCCCGCCCGCGTACGGCACCGGGTCGTACGCCGTCGCGACGCGGTTGCGCTTCTGCACCGGGTCGTAGTGGTTGCCCTCGGTCCAGTAGCCGCGTACGCCACCCTCACCGGAGACCCAGGCGATGCCGTCCTTGTCGACGTCAACGCTGTGCACATAGTCGGTGACCCCGTCGAGCCGATCGAGATCGACCGCCCGGTCGAAGGTGTACGGGTGCTTGATGTCGTGGACGTCGGTCACCCGCACCGGCACGCCGTTCCAGGAGGGGTCGTGGCCTGGCGTCCCCGTGTTGGCCGGACCGACCGACCACAGGTACTTGCAGTCGTTGATGCAGGTGGACGTGTGCCCGGCCGGAATCGGGTGGAAGGTGACGATCTCCGGCTTCCATGGATTCTTGACATCAACGATGTAGACGCCGGACTGACCGGTCCTGACGGTGCCGCCGAAGCCCCGCGGGTCCCGAATGAGGAAGACCAGCTTGCGCTTCGGGTCGACGGTCATGTTCTCGCCTTCCCAGAACCTGTCCTGGGTGTCCCCCGGCAGGCGCAGCTCGGCCGCCGTGATCTTCGAGACCAGGGCCGGGTGCTGGGGGTCCTCCAGCGACCAGACGGCGAGGCCGCCGGTGCCGTTGGCGAACATGAAGTCGTAGCCGTACTTGTCGTACTTGATGAAGTTCAGCGCCGAGTAGCCGCTGACTCCCCTGACGTTGTCGATGAACGTGACGTTCTTTGCGACGGCGGTCGTCGGCACGTTGTGGATGTCGTCGAGGACCGCGCCGCCATGGGCGGAGTTGTCCGACGGGCTCGATCCTGGCGGCTCGGCGGCGGATGCCGCGCCAGCTCCACCCAGCTGCACTGCCACAGCCGTCACCAGAGCGACGGCACCCGCCACGAGGGGTTTCGTTTTCACCACTCTTCTCCCTTTGGCATTTCTCCCTTGGCGACCCTCAGCGCAGCTTGGGCACCGCGCGGCCGAAGAGCGCACGTGGCACGACACTAAAGACGGCACGAGCAGGCCGTCATGGTGCAGTTGTCGAGAAGGTCGCGGTACGACTCCGTCAATCGTCGTGATCATGCAGGGCAGCAGGTCAGCCCGGCCGTTGCCGCCGATGACACCGGCGCCATCGGGCTGCTCTCCTCGCCGAGCGATGCCGACCCGAGGAAGGGCCGGCCTCAAGGCGAGGGCGGGACCCCGCACCGCTCACCCGACGGCCCGCACGGCGTTACCCCGCTGCTGGTGGCACACATCGTGGTCGGCTCCGTGGCGCTGCTCGCCGGCTGTTTCCAGGCCCGGCCGCGGCCGGCGCTACCCGGCCGCGCACCGGTGGACGGGGCGGGCGTACTTCTTCGGTGGGGTCTTCCCGGCGGGTGTCGCCGTGTTGGTTCGTCGCGCCGATCAGCAGGGTCGGTTTCGTCCGAGGTCAGCAACATCATGCTGACGGTCCGGTAGCTCGCCACCGCAGTCGCCGGATACCGGATGGCACGGCAACGCCTGCTTCGTGGAGCACCGCTGGTGGATGGTCCGCAGCTTCCCGCTGACCACGTCGATCGGACGCCGCTCGGGGAAGAAACGGGCCTGGCCTCGGGGCGCGTAAGGCCATTCAGGATCCGGTCGTCTGGTATCTGCGGAGCGCCGCTTCGGCGAGCTGGGTGAGGTATTTGTTGCCGCCGGGTTTGTTGCCCTGCTCCTGGACGACCACCAAAGTGGTTCCGATCCGGACGAGTACACTGTCGCATTCCAGCGTGCCAGAACCGGACGTCATGCTGCAGCTGACGTGAATACTGTCATCGCCCAGCCGCGGCCCTGGTGCCACTGCGAAGCGGTACCTGCCGCCGCCGAGGCCGGACGACGCGACGGTGGGGCAACGGCCGATGAAGGCTCGCAGGTCGGTCATTGCTCGTCGTGCGCTGTCATCGGCGTAGGTTCTGAGGAATTCGTTTCCCACCCAGCCCCAGCCATCGGGATCCGCGTCATAGCTGAGGGTGGCTGCGGCCATCGCGGACGGAGTCCCGGTCAGCCGCGTGGCCGACAGCAGCGGGATCATGTCCGAACAGGACACGTCGACGCTTGGGCGTTGATCTCCAGCATCCGACGGCATGACTGTCGCGATCTCCACAGTGAATCCGGGCGGCACCGAGTCCGTGGTCAACAAGCGTGCGGACAGCGTCGCGGAGTAGCCGGACCCGCCGGTCGCCGGAACTGCTGGGAAAGCTGGTTTCGTGGCTGTGGCCGAGCCCGTCGCCTGCACCGTGGAGGGGATCGTTTCGCCCGCTGATCGATCCGCTGTATGAGCCGTTGAAGAACCGCACGCGCTCACCATGCAGACGGCCGCCACCGCGACTAACCTACGCAGCACCATCCTGAGCACGGGCGGACTCCACCTCTCGCGCGAGACGCGTCAGGCTATCAGCGCGTGACTTCAGCCGTCGCGCACCCTGAACCACGTGGGCCTCCGCAGCTCGCCACCAATCGGTCATCGCCAATTGGACCGCCATTGGGACCCCAGGGCCCGAGCGTCAACAGGCTGGCTTAGCCTTGCCATCCTGAACACGTGAAGCCGAACCTGGAGAGGATCCCAGGCAACCGCGACTGGGTTGCTCAGGCCATCCTGGCACGGGCGCCGCAACGTGTTGATCAGGGCTTTCTCGACTCCCTCGACCCCTCCGCCTCGCTCGCCCTCGGACGCTACGGCGTTCGCCTCGCCACCCTTGCGCTACGGGAGACCTCCATCGAGCTGTTGCGCCGTTCCTTGCTGGCCACTGCACTCGCCTGGTGCCTGCAACCCGAGGATGAACGAGACGTGATGGTGGCTCTGGCGCTGCCGTGGATCGTGGCACAGCGGCTCGGGGCATCTCCGGCGACGGTATTCGGCACGGTGGCGGATGGTCTCCCAGATGGCCCGATCTCCACCCTGATGAAGGACTTCGGTGCTCGGAAAGACATCACGTTGGCGGCCTTCGGGTGGGACCTGTTGGCCACGACCGACGGACCCGACTTCCGCCCACTGCTCTGAGCGCACGGCCACGCCGGGCCCTCTCATCGAGCCCGGCCACCTCAGCCAACGGCCAATCCGCCGGCTGGCTGAGCATCAGTTCGGCTAGGGGCTGATGCCGTGGCCTTCCCGGACCGTCATCGACAGCTCACTCATCCCGGACGTGATCAGCGTCCGGTACGGGCGCTCCCCGGTCGGTGCCACGACATAGACACGCACACCGACGAGGTGCGAGGCGATCTCGTGGTCGGCGCCGGCCGCTCGAATGCTGACTAACTACCAACAATAGCCCTAAACCGGAATAAGCTCGCCAATGCGGAGTCACCCGGCTTGAGAAGGACGTCGGCGTACCCGCTGGTAGCGGCCATGCCGCCAGCGAGCACATGCCGGGTCGGCGGTGCCTGACCATCAGATGCCGCTATCGCCGTACGCCCGTCGAGGTCGAGGAGCACATGTGTCCGAGTGGTGGCTGTGGTCGTACGTCATCCTGTGCGCCGCCGCCCTGCTGCTGTTCATCCGGTGGAGCCGCAACCCGAAGGGACTCCCCCAGTCCGAATACCGGGGGGTGTTCGTCATCCTGGCGTGGTCGGCAATCTGGCACGTCGTCGCGGCGCTCGGCGCCAGCCGGACGAACACGGCAGACCACATCATTGACTGGTCGCACTACGCCGACTGGATCGTCACCGCACCGCTGCTGGTGTTCTCTCTCGTCCTCACGGCCACGCACGCCATCGCCGAGAAGCGGCTGGGTCTGGTGACGGCGCTCATCGTGCCAACCTTCCCGATGATCCTCGCGGGCCCGGTCGCCGAGGCCATGAAGAGCACTGCGGCCCGTTTCACCATCTACGGAATCGGGGTGGCTGCGCTCGCGCTCGTCCTGGGCCTGATCTGGGGGCCGCTACAGGCCGACGCCAAGCGGCAGCCCGCCCCGATGGCGGCCCACTTCATCGTCGTCGCACTGCTGCTGTCCCTGCTCTGGCTCGCTTTCCCGCTGGTCTGGATCTTGGGGCCGCCCGGAGTCGAGATGGTCGATGAGCACACCAGTACGATCCTCTTCGTCGTCCTGTCGGCCCTCATGAAGGTTGGCTGGAGCATCGTCGACGTGGGCCGGCTCCGCGCGATGTCCGACCGTGGCCAACTCTCGGTGGCATGAGCAGCCAGCCCATCGCGCACGAGGCGGGGTTCGGCTCGGCCAGCAACAGCAGACGGCCTCGCCCGTTCGGCCGACCCGACATCGGCCCGGAGGGCCGGGCAGACCCCCGCCGGGCCGTGCTGCGCCGCGCCGATACCGCGGGCATCCTGGCGCTCCTCGCCGTACTCGTCCTGTACCTGCCCACCCAGGCCGAGGCAGCAGCGTCCACGCCGCTCCCGGCGCTGCTCGGGCTGCTGCTCGGGCTTCCACACGGTGCCGTCGACCACCTGATCCCCGCCTGGCTCTCGGTGAAGGCACGCCGGTGGAGCCGACGCGTGAGCCTGCTGCTCGGCTATGCCGCCATAGCCGGGACCGGGCTACTGGCCTACCGGGCCGCACCGGCCGCGGTCCTGCTGGGCTTCCTGGTCCTCGCCATCGCCCACTTCGGCACCGGCGACGAGGCGTTCCACGCCGAGCGGGACGGCCGGCGGGTGCGGCTACGCCCGCACGGCGTCCTCGCCTACGGCGCTCCACCGGTGGTCTTCCCACTCGTGCTGTGGCGCGACCAGGTAGACCAACTGCTGGAGCGCGTCGCCGCGGGGTCCACCGTGCTGCTCACCAGCGAGGTACGCGCCACCGCCCTGGTCCTCACGGTGTCAGCGGTGGCCATCACCGCCGTACAGGAGGTGCGCGGTCGACGCGGACGCAACCTCGTCCAACTCGGGCTCCTCGCCACCGTGTTCGCGATCGTCCCGCCCGCGCTGGCGTTCGGGGTCTACTTCGCGGCGTGGCATTCGCTCCGGCACATCGCGCGACTGCTCTGCGCCGACCCGGCGAACGCCGCCCACCTGCGGGCCGGTCGGCTGGGCCCGCCGCTACGACGATTCGCCCTGCGCGCCGCGCCCCCCACCGCGGCCGTACTAATCTCCTTCGCCCTGCTCACCCACCACACCGGGACCGCGGGAGTCCTGCCCACGACGTTCGCCCTCCTGGCCGCGGTCACGGTGCCACACGCCGTGGTCGTGGCCTGGCTGGACCGCCGCGCCCGATGATGGGCCGAATTGGCAGCTCGTTGACGTGCTGCGGCGCGTCTTGCCCGCATACGGGGACGATGAGGGGCGCAACGGGATGACACACAGGCTTGTCCTGGCCAAGGCGACCGCCGTTGACGAGACCGTACCGCTCACCGCTGACGACCCACCGGTCATTATCGAGATGGTGGCCTTGCGGGCGTTCTGCGCCATCTGCGGCGGGCTCTGCTACCTCACCTAACTTGGTCCCAACCCGGCGCTGTCGGCCCTCCGGAGTGCGCAGGGGCGTACTCAACTCGACATGACAGGACGTTTCGTCGGCGGCCACCCTGCCGTCTCTAGCTACATCAGACGCGCAACTAAACGCACGAGCACCAACACGACAAGACCCGCCCCGATCGTCGCCACCGAATATCCGGCCACGCCGAGCAGTTTTGGATGCTCAAGCCAAAAGTTAATCGAAAGCCAACCAGGCTGCAACCGGAGCTCTTCCGATGGAAGCGAACGGGTGAACCTGGCGAATCTTATTATAAGAATTCCGGCGACAATCCATACGGAACCGAATACAAGTCCCGCAATCGTGGAACCTGGCTCACTGTATTGCGCCGCCAGGCTGGCTTGTACCGTCAGAGGCAGGCAATGTGGCATCCTCTCTCCCTCGGTCGATAGCCGGTCAAGAGACGAGGCACCAGGTCCTCGTCAGGCCACCCATGATCCCGAGCCGGCCGCCGAAGCTTATTCCGCCACCTTCTCAGGCGCGGTGACTGGTCCCCGCAACTGAACCCGCTGCGGGGACCGCTCGTCGGTGGCCTGCGGCCGTAGCTGGTACTCGCGCCCTCGTAGCTCCGTCACCGGCATCCGAGAGGAGCGTCGGCATATTGGCGTCAGGGTGATCTCCGATCACGCGAGTTTGCCCTAGATCGACTTCGACTTGGTGGGGCGACAGGCACGCGTCAGCGGGGCGGCGAGGCCTGCTCCAGTGGGCGTCCATGGGCTCGGATCATGTCCGAGACGGCGACGCCGAGCAGGACGGCGGCAGCTGCTGCGGCGACCCCGAGTGGCGGCAGGCCGACCATCACCGGCGCTACGGCCGCGAGGACGACGATCCCGATCGGTCGTGGCCGGGACACGCGGGCGAAGGCCACGTGCTCGAATACTGCGCGCCCGGCGAGGTAGAGCGCGGGCCCGCCGAGGATGGCGCCGACCCAGGCCGGTTTGGCGTGTCCGGATGGATCGTTGAGGACGAGCTCGGAACCGGCTGAGGTGGCGACGATGCCGGCCACCATGAGCAGGTGGGAGAGCTCGGCCGACCGACCGAGCCGGCCGGGATCGGCGGATGCCGCGATGGCCTCGCCCAAGATCTGGCCGGCTCGGTAGAAGTAGATCCGCCACAGCAACACCGTGGTGACGAACGACAGTACAAGGGCCATAATTCGTTCAGCCACGATCGGACCGTGCAACAGAGTCGATCCGGTGGTCAGGATCGTCTCACCAAGCGCGACGATGACGAACAGCCAGTAGCGTTCGGCCAGGTGCTCGCCCGCGACGGCCCACGGGGACACGCGCGCACGCCCCAGCCCCGGTACCGGCCAGCCGAGTACGCCCCCCAGGTAGTCGATCGCCAAGGCCAGCAGCCACAGCAAATTGCGCGTCAGCTCCGGTGCCATAGCTCCGGCGAGCCACGGTACGGCCGACGCGCCGAACCAGACGAGCGCCAGCATGTTGACGCGGCGCAGATCATGGCCCCGCAAGGTGAGTACGAAGAAGAGGGTGCGGCCCACCTGGATCGCCACGTATGTGCTCGCGAAGAGCAGACCGGTCTCCGCGAGAGCCCCGGATATCGCGACCGCCAGGAACAGGCTCCCGAGCATCGTCGCGAGGACAACGAACTGGATCGCCGGCTGCAACGGGGTCGAACCGGCTGGTCATCCACGCCGTCTGGGTCCAGATCCACCAGATGGCCAGGAACAGCAGCAGAGTCTCGCCGTTTTCCGAAAGGGTGGTGGTCAACGTCTCGGCGACGCGGCCGGTGGTGTAGTCCAGCACCAACTCGTTCACGATCCGGGTGAGCGCGAAGACGTACACCAGATCGAAGAACAGTTCCAGGAAGGTCGGCCGCTGCGGACTCCCACGCTTACGCAGCAGATTGGTCACTCTGTTCGTCGTCACCGGCCCGCCCACTTCGTCGGCTTCTCGCTGAAGCAGTCGTACCACGTCGCCGCGCCGCCCACGGATCAGACGCACCTCCCGAGTGCTGAAGGGCCTGACCGCCAGCGAGGGCTGCTGCCGCGCCCAGCGTCGTGCTCTCCCAACCAGGCAACGGCCAGCTGACCGACCGTCTCAAAGAACAGCACCGAGGCCGGCGTTCACTCAGCGTGACCGGCGTGCTGAGACAACGCGCGCACGGTCGGCGGCAAATGGGTATGTTTGATCATGGTGTTTGGCGTGTCGAGGCGAGGGCCTTGTAGCCGCTCCTGGTCCAACGCTGAGTAGTCCCCAGCCCGCCTCCCACCGGGAACAACGCTCGCCCGTTCGGCACGAGCGGACGTGACGTTGCGTGGCACGCGGAGCGCGGCAGATGTGCGCACTCGGCCGGATCGGCAACAAGGCGAAGGGCTCTGGTGCGTCGGGCAACGCGCCTTCGTCGTCCGGCACTTCGCCACCGACGAGAAACTCGACCTCTTTGCCATCAAGTGCGTGAATGAGGACCAAAGCCGCAAACTCGTTAGTCGCGGTCAGAGCCTCCACGGCAATCCTTTCCGAGGAGGCTCTGACCACTGCTGGTGGACCGGTTCGGCTATCTCATAGGCGCGGGTCCTCCTGGACCTTCAGGGCGTTGAGGATCGGGTCGCGCTCGCCGATCTCGCTGCGGAGCTCGATCTTCAGGTCGCCGCCGGTGTGCTTGACGGTGACCGTGTTCATGTCCGCGGTCAGCGCGCCCGCCTTCGCCTGCACGTCGTGGTCGTGGAGCACGGCCTTGCCGTCGACCAGGACATCGAAGGTGCGCATGCCGGCCTTGACCTTCTCGATCTCCGCGAAGTCGAGGCCGATCTGGTACGTGCCGGCGGGCGCGTCCTTGAACACGTAGGCGAACGTCTTCCCGGTCCGCTGGGTCCGGAACAACGCGTCGTCCTCGGTGCCGGCGATGTCCGCCTTGGTGGCGCGCGCGTCGCCGCCGACGTACCCCCACGGTCCCGAGCCCAGCGGCTGGTCGGGCGACCAGACGAAGCCGTCGGCACCGACGTGCCCGGACCCGCCCACATCGACGCCCTGCCAGTAGGCCGAGGTCGCCAGCCGGACCGGCGTGTACTGGGCCCCGCCCTTGCCGGCGTTCGACGCCACGAGCACGTCACCGACGAGGACGCCGGGCTGGAACCCGGTGTTGTCGACGATCGCCGTGACCGTGGTGGACTCACCGACCGCGAGCTGGACCGTGCCGGTCGCGGCCTCACCCGTCAGCGTCAGCCACGGAAGGTCCGCAGCCTCGTGTCCGCCCTTGGTACGGAGTTGCTCGCTCAGCTGGACCTGCAGTGGCGCGGAGCCGGTGTTGGTCACGGTCACCTCGGCACTCGCCGCCTGGTCGGAGCTGAGGAACCAGTCGAGGTCTGCTCCGGTGATGGTCGCGACGCCCGTGGTGAGCGCGGTGTCGACCACCTCGGCCTGGTCCTTCTTGGCGATGGTGACCGGACGGCTGGCCGTGACGTAGTTCGGCGCCCAGACCTCCACGGTGTTCTCACCGACCAGCGCCTGGGCCTTCCAGCGACCCGCGGCGTCGGCCGTGATGACGCGGTCGCCGTTCGGCGACTTCAGCGTGACGACCGCACCCGCGATCGGCTTGCTGTCGTTCGCGTCGGTGACGGTGCCCCCGATCGTGCCCGCGGCCGGGAGGGTGTACTGCAGCCCCAGGTTGGCCGTGAGGACGGGCTGGTTGAAGGAGTACTGGCTCGCGGGGTTTCGCTTGAGGCTCTCCACGCCGACCGTGGCCGACGACCCGCGGGTCACGGGCTTCTCGCCGCCGATCCCGTCGCCGTACCCGATCTGGATCCGTCCGTCCGCGATCAGGGTGACCGAGAAGCTGACGCGGGCCGTCCGGTCACTGTAGAAGGTGACGTTGCGCCATTCGATGACCTGCGCCGCCAGCCCGTCCACCTCGGTCGTGCCGAGGTAGATGCCTGCCTGGGCGTCGACGATGAGGTCGTCCCAGAACGGATAGATCGCGTCGATCGGACTCCGCGACGGCAGTGCCGTGTTGTTCCCCAGCGTGCTGGCACGGTCGAAGACCAACGAGCCGTTGGTGTTTACGCACACGCCGTCCCAGGTCGTGTCGTAGAAGGGGAAGCGGAAGCTGGAGTCGAACCACAGCACTCCGCAGAGGTCGTCGCCGATCCAGCCGGAGTTCTCGGTGCCCTGGCGGTAGAGCCCGCTGGTCACCTTCAACGAGTACGAGCGACCGGCGGGAGCCACCGGCACCTCGCCCGGCTTCGGCTGCTCGGGCACGGGCTCCTGCTCAACCTGGTCTGCGCGCGGGTCGAGCGTCACGCGCAGCGCGGCGATGCTCGGGGCGCGCAGGCCCTTCGAACCCCGCAGCTCCACGGTCAGCGGACCGCCCTCGTGCTTCACGACGGCAGTGCGCCAGTCGGCGGCGTTCGACCCCACGGCCGCGGCCGCGTCGTACGCGTACTCCGTCAGCGAGCCGTCCACGAGGACGTCGAACACCCGCTTCCCCTTGGCCACCTTCTCGATCTCGGCGAACCCGAGATCGATCGCGTAGGTGCCCTTGGGCGCGTCGGGGAAGGTGTAGGTCAGGTCCTTGAGTGGCGTGGTGCGCTGCGACTGGAACAGCTCGTCGTCCGTCGTGCCTTCGATCCCGGCCTGCGTGGAGGTGACCTTCGTCTTCCCCTCGTAGCCCCACGCCCCGTCGCCGGAGGCCTGGTCAGCGGACCAGGTGTAGCCGGAGCCGTCGGTGACCGAAGGGCCGCCGGCGTTGACGCCGACCTGGTACTTCGTGGTCGTGAGCGTCACTGGGACGTAGGTCTTGGACTGGCGTCCGGAGTCGGACCTCACCACGATGTTCGCGCCGAGGACTCCTGGCTTGGCGTCCTTCGAGGAGACCGAGACCTTGACGGTCGTCGACTCACCCGGGGCCAGGGTGCCGCCGGTCGAGGAAAGCGACAGCCACGGCAGGTCGGTGAGCAGGTCGTCCTCGACGTCGACGAGCACGACGTCATCGGCGATCTGATCCACGGCCCAGAGCGCGCCGGTCACGTCAGTCGCGAGGCCACCGCCCTGGCGCGGCTTCATGCCCGGGAACCACCAGGCGTTGACGAGCTGACAGGTGCTGGGGTTGACCTGGATCAGCCGGGTCGGTCCGCTGCTGGCGAGGTCGCTGTACCAGAGTGTGTTCGACGCGGGGTTGTAGGCCAGCCCCATCACCTCGGGCTTGGGCGCGGCGCAGTAGGAGAGGAACTCGCCCGGGTTCTCCCACGAGGTGCCGGCGACGGTCCCGATGGAGCCGTTCTGGCGGCCGCCCACGTAGAAGACGTCGAGCGTCGGGTTGTAGGCGAGCCCGGTCAGCTGCACCGTGGACCACGTGCCCTTGATGACCCTGGTCTCCTTACCGGTCTCCCGGTTGAAGCAGTGGATCACCGAGCGCGGGCTGTCCTCGATCTGGCACATGTCGCCGGTCCGAGTGTCGAGCTCCAGGTCGAACGCGCGGTAGGCGGGGTTCCACGCGGCGTCGAAGACCTTGCCGGTCGGCTTGCCGGTCACCGTGTAGGCGGTGTTGGTCCTCGCGTCGTAGTCGTGGACCCAGACGTCGCCGTCGTACCCGACGCCGGCGGGCTCCTTCTCCTCAATCTTGCCCGGGATGGCGATCCGGGTGATGACGTCGCCGCCGGAGGTCGTGCCGATCTTGTCGGCGGCTCGCGCTGCAGCGGCATCGATCTTGGTGCTCGTGCCGTCGAAGGACGACGGCTGCATGCCCGTCGACGTCGTGTTCCAGGCGGTGAGGTCGATGGTGCTGTCGGCTCCGGTCCCGGTGCGTTCGGTGGCTCCGGTCGCGTCGAGCTCCGGGTGGCGCCCCGCCTCGCCCAGGTCGTACGTCAGCGGTGCCGAGCCGGTGTTGGTCAGCGTCAGCGTGCCGACGCCCTTCTGATCGGTACCCAGCACCGCGTCGAGGCCCTCGGCCTTCAGGCCGGCGACACCCGTGGTCAGCCGTGCGTCGATCTTGGCCTTCGCGTAGAGCTTGTCGAGGGAGAAGGGGTATGCCCCGGTCGTGTAATTCGGCGCGTCGACCGTCATGGTGTAGTCGCCGACCGGAAGCTGGCGATGCACGATGCCCGTCCCGTTGGTCGTGACGGTTTCGACGAGCCCATTCTTGTTCGTGAAGGAGACCTTGGCCCCGGCCACCGATAGCCCGTCGTTCTGGTCGACGACGGTCGCGTCGAGGTAGCCCCAGTCGGGAAGGTCGTAGGTGACGATCATCCCGTCGTGCAGCACCGGAGCGTTGTCGGAGAATCGGATGCCGTCGACGCCGGCCCAGCCCTGTATGCCGGTGATGGCGCGGGCGCCGCCGGTCACCGGGTCGTCGGTCCCGATGCCGTCGCCGTACCCGAAGATCACCTTGCCCGAGCGGGTGAGCGTGGCCGAGAAGCTGACCGGCTCCGTGTACTCCGACCGGATCGGGTAGGCCCAGATCTTGGCGTTGCGGAACTCGATGACGAACGCGTCCTCGCCGTCGACCTTGGTGGCCGCCGTGAAGACTCCCCCGCCGGGGGCGAACTGGACGGGGGTCTGGACGTAGAACGGGAAGATGCCCGCACCGCCGGTGCCGGGTCCGGTGGCGGCGTCCGGGGCGATCACGCCGCGCAGGCTGATACCCAGGGTGTCGTGGCTCCCGTTGTAGAGCGCGACCGGGAACGGCAGCTTCACCGTGGCCCAGACGCCGCTCGGGAACGCGACCGGGTCCGTGCCGCGCAGGTACTCGCCTTCGGAGACGGAGCAGGTGTAGCCGCCCTCGTCGACGACGAGCGCGACCGGGATCTCGGGCGACTCGTTCTGCGCGCCGACGGTCAGCGGGACGGTCGTGGGCGAGAAGCAGGCGTTGGGCTTGATGTTCAACGTGTACCCGCCCTCGGGGACAGCGGCGATCGTGAACGCGCCGTTGGCATCCGTGCGTACCGCGGCCAGCGGCGTGTCCTTGACGGAGACGTCGGCGTTCCGGACGGGCTGCTTCTTGTCGTCGACGACCCTGCCGCTGATGTCGTGGCGCGCCGCGGCGGTGAGGGGGACCTCGAGCGAGGTGTTCCGGCCGAGGGTGATCGTGGCGCTCGCGGTCGCGGTCAGGTAGCCGAAGACCTTGGTGCTGATCTGGTAGTCGCCGACCGGGAGGTTCATCGTGAACCGGCCGTCCTTGTCCGTCCCGATGGACCGGCTGAACGGTCCGCTGATCGTCACCTCGGCGGCGGGGACCGGGGCGCCGTTGGCAGTCACGACACCGGTCAGGGTGCCGCCCTGGCGCGGCGCGAGCTCGAGCAGGCGGACGAGGTCGAGCCGGCCCTCGCCGTACTTGTTGTTGAAGGCGGCGGTGCCGCCGCACTCGGTGTCGTCGACGTCGACGGCCGACTCGGCGAGCAGGCGGCGGGTCTCCTCGACCTGCCCGATGAGGGTCGGGTCATAGCTCCAGAGCGCCGCGACGGCGCCGGCAACGTGGGGGGCCGCCATCGAGGTGCCGGACATCTCGGTGTAGCTGTTGTTCGGGTAGGACGACCGAACGGTCACGCCGGGGGCGGAGATCTCGGGCTTGATCCGGCCGCCTTCACCCTCGCCCTTGCGGGAGAACGACGCGAGTGTGCCGTTCGACGCGTAGGCGCCGACGGAGTAGGCGCTCTCGGCGGAGCCGGGCGAGGAGACGGTGTCGCAGGCCGCGTACGGCGAGGTGTTGCCCGATGACCAGACGCTGAAGATGCCCGCGGCACTCCAGGCCTCGTCGATGGCCTGGAAGAAGTCGTCGAAGTTGTGCTCCGCACTCTGGCCCCACGAGTTGTTGATGACGTGAGGGCGCTTGGAGACGTCCGGGTTGTTTCCGTGGACGTCGGTCGGGGCGAGCAGCCACCAGCCGGACTCGAGCAGCGATTCGGGGCCGTTGGACGAGCAGCACCCGTTCGTCGCGATCCATTGCGCGTTCGGGGCGACGCCGACGTGGTTGGTGCCGTCGTCGCCGACCATGGTGCCCATGGTGTGTGTGCCGTGCCCGTTGTCGTCGCACGGCGCGCCCGCGCACGTGCCCCGGGTGGCCATCCAGTTGTAGTCGTGGTCGAACGTGCCGTCGCCCTTGTTGCCGCGGTAGGAGTCCACCAGCGCCGGATGGTCGAACTGGACGCCCGAGTCGAGGTTGGACACGGTGATGCCCGCACCGGTGGCGCCCATGGCCCAGGCCTCGGGGGCGTGAATGGCGTCCAGGCCCCACGAGACGGTGCCCGCCTCCGCGGCGGCGGGGCGGACGGCCTGGTCAGCCGGGCTCTTCTCGTCCACGGGCTCGACCAGCGCGACCTGCGGTGTCGCGTGGATTTCGGCGACCTGCCGCACCGAGGCCACGTCGAGGGCGAGTTTCTCGGTGCCGCCCTTGACGAGCACAGCGTTGGCGATCGGGTAGGAGGTGTATTTGACGCCTGCCCCGTCGAGTTCGGTGGAGACGGATGCGACGGAGTCCTTCGCCGCTGCGGTCAGCGCGTCGTAGACGAACTGACCCCGAGTGGTCCAGTCGGCGATCTTCTTCGCCGGCGCGAGGTCGGCCTTGGTGTCGAACGTGATCCAGAAGTCGGAGACCGGCTTTGTGCGGAAGCGGTCCTTCAGGTCCGACTCGATCTTGCTGGCGGCCGCACCGGGATCCGGCTCAGCGGCCGACGCCGATGGTGGCGCGATCATGCTCAGGCCGACCGCTACGGCCAGCGAAGCGACGAGGGCTTTGAGTCTCATGTGGGGGTCCTCCGCCTACAGGGGCTGGTAGGGGTCGTGGCTTTTGTGGTCGCCGGCATCGCCGGCGTCGCGGGCATCGCGCGCGTCGCGGGCATCGCGCGCGTCGCGGGGGTCGCGCGCGTCGCGGGGGTCGCGGGGGTCGCGGGGGTCGCGGGGGTCGCGGGCGCTGACGCGCGGCTCGCGCGACAGCTCGAGTGGTGGCTGGTGCTCGATGACGGAGTCGTCACGCGCGATAGGTCGCTCAGGCATGCACTGCCCCAGGGCCATGGATCATGGAGTCATGCTCGGGCGGCCGAGCGACCTTCGCTATCCAGCGGATACGTCAATTTTCACGACGGGTCGTCGAGGGAATCCTCTTCTGCGAACACTCCGGCCTCTACTGCCTTGACCGCGAGCGCGGTCCGAGAGGCCACCTTCAACTTGCGCATCGCCGCACGCAGCTGTTGATCCACGGTGGCCGGCGACTTGGCCAGAATCCGGCTGATCTCCCGGTTCGTCTTGCCGGCGACAACCAGTCGGACCACGTCGAGCTCACGAGGTGAGAGCCGGTCGCCGTACCCCCGTCGACCGCCGCGCCACAATCGCGGAACCTCGGCGCCGTGTTCGCGAAGCCGCTGTGCGACACGGTCTGCATCACCGCGGGCTCCGAGCCTGAACAGTTGCTCGTACTGTGCGGCCAGCAGCTCTCGGCCCTGTTCGATCTGGCCTTGCGCCATGAGCGCCTCGGCTTGACGCTCGCGGGCGAGCATGGCGTCGTAGGGGCGCGGCAACGCGCTCCAGGCGCGCGCCGCCCGGTCGTATGCCGTCGCCGCGCGGGCGTGGTCTCCGGCTGCGGCGACCAGCAGGGCACGGCATACGGTGAGCGCCGCGCGAGGCGCAGGCGCCGTACGGCCACGCAGTCCTCTGGCGAACTGGTCGCCCAGGCGTGTCGCGGCCTTAAGGTCGCCCGCGGCGAGGTGCGCCTCGATCCGAGCGGGGACGAGGTCCGTCGCCCAGACCCAGATGCCTTTTCTCCGGACCGTGTCCATCGGCTCGTTCGTGATCTGCAGCGCCCGGCCGCTGTTTCCGTCCGTCAGCCACAGTCTGGCCAGCGCAGCGGCGGCCTCCATCGTGTCGTCGGCTGCGCCGAGACGGGCAGACTCCTCGAGGACCAGCCGGAACTGCTCCTCCGCAACGCGCCGCCGTCCGGCCGCGGCTGCCAGCCGGGCCGCGAGCCGAATGCTGCCGAGGTAGAGCGCGGGCCGGTCTCGGTCGGCATCGGCGAGTGTCGCGCTTCGCTCCGCGAGCCCCTCCCACCGACCGGTGAGCCACGCCAGGTTGGCCTGTTCGAGTCGGACGTTGTATTGCAACCGGGACGCCTGCTCGGCCTCGGCAAGGCGCAGGGCCACGACGAGATGTCCCTCCGCCTCGGCGTACCGACCCCAGATCAGTGCACCGGTCCCGACATTTGCGTGGATGCGGGCCACGTCGAGACGCTCCGCCGAGGTCGCACCGTCGATGGGCAGGTCGGCGACGACGTCCCAGGCCTCCTCTTCGCCGAGCATGAGCAACGCAGCGGCACGGTTGCCGGCCAGGTTCAGCCGCTCTGCGTGAGAATCGACTGCGGCGGTGAGCTCAGCGGCGCGATCCAGCCAACGCCGATGAGTCGACGCCGGCCACGGTCCCGCATAGGCCCATCCAAGATAGGTCATCGCCCGAGCCGCCTCGATCGGGTCATGGTCGAGGTTGGCCACCGCCTGCTCGAGCTCGCCGAGTGCGGCCTGCGCCTCACCCCCGGTGATCAGGAGCCGACCCAGCGGGTTGCGGATCTCGGCCTGCTGGCGTGCGGAGAGACCGGGGGTCTCCAGCACCGAGCGCAAGGTACGGATCACGCGGTGGTAGACCTCGTCGACCGGTTCACGACGGCCCAGTGCGGCTACTCCGGTGATGCGCGCAACTCGTGCCCGATCCGACGGCGGCAGCTCGGACCACGACAACAGATCGACCAGCAAGGCGACCGCCTTGGTGTGGTCACCCGAGGCCATGGCCAGCTCGGCGCCCTGCTCGGCGTACCGCGCCCAGGACTCCGTCTCGCCCGCCTCACGGAAGTGGCGGGCAAGGCGTGCGACAGGCGGCGGATGGATGTCCTCCAACGCCCGGCCGGCCAGCAGGTGGAAGTGTCTGCGATCGGTCAACGGGATCGCTTCGTAGACAGCCGTGGCGGCCAGCACATGCCGGAATCGCCACTGGTCGCGGTCGTCTCCGTCCAGGACGCCGGCATCGGCCGCCTCCGCGATAGCGCCTCGACACGCATCTGGTGACAGACCGGCGGTCACCGCGATCGTGGCCACCGATGACCGCTCAGCCAACGTCGCCGCGGCTCGCAACACTTGCTGTGCCATCGGCGACAGACGGCCCACCCGCTCCCGGGTGGAGTCGCGCACCGTTGGCGGCACCTGTAGCTCGCGCAGCTTCAGCCGGACCCACTGCCCGTCGCGGAAGACGAGGTCGGCACGGTCGCACATGAGGCGAACCGACTCCTCCAGCGCCAGCGGAACGCCACCGGTCCGCTCGTGCATGAACGTCGTGAACTCCTGCGATATCGGGTTGCCGTCCAGCATCGAGGACACCAGCGCTGCCGTGTCGTTGGGTCGCATCGGCGCCAGGGCGATCCTCAGCTGGGTCACGCCAGCAGGCAGCCGGGACGTCAGCCGCAGCAACAGCGATCCGGCGTCCACCTCCTCCGGCCGATAGGAGATCACGAGGCTTGGCCCGTCCGACTGCTGTCGGGAGGTGACGAACAGCAGGAACTCCAAGGTCACCTCGTCGGCCCAGTGAGCGTCCTCGAGCACGAGAACGTCGACACGCAGAGCCCGGAGCAGCTCGTCCAGGGCGCGGAACAGGCGATGCCGTGCCGCCTTCGCATCGTCCAAGGGCTCCAATGCGGGCGGCAGGTCCGAGGACCATTCAGGGAACAGGGGCCGTAACGCACCCGCAAGATCGGTGAGCCGCAATCGCGACGCCGGCCGGTCTATCCCACGGAACGCGTCGACGATCGGCCCCAACGTCAGCGACTCTCGAAGCGGTGGGCACACCGAGACCAGGGCAGTGCGCTGGTGCGGCGCGGCCAACCACTCTCGCAGCAGTCGGCTCTTCCCGATCCCCGCCTCGCCCTCTACCAGCACGATCGCCGGTGGCCGGGCCAAGGCGCCCCGGAGCGCCGCCATCTCCCGATCACGACCCACGAAATCCGGCGTAGAAACCGCCGGTGAAGTCCCGTCGGGCGAGGGGTCGAGCATGCGTGATGATCTCGCTTTTCGCTGCTCGGGCGCAAGTACCATCGCGGCGACTCGCGTTGCGGGATCCTCAGCCGGAGTGAGCGATGTCCACCGGTAATGGCGACTGGACGCCATCGCACCCTCACCAATCTTCGCAAGATCATCTGACTACGCCCGCCGACCCGGACGGTGCGCAGCCGAGCAGCATGATCCGGGCGGGCGGAAGGCGTCGACTGGCCTCCGCGCGCCGGGCGTCCGCGACTCCCTGCTACCGACACCGCAGTGCGGGCCGGCGTACTCCTCTGCGCCACGCTCCAGGCCGACCTCGACGTCCACCCGAGAGTCGTCATGCAGGTCCTCCGGCACGCCCGCTTCTCCGTGACCATGAGATCTACACCCAGGTCTCATCGAAGGCGACGCGGGATGCCCTCAAACGCCTCGGCGATTCCCTCGGCATCTGACCTGGACGGGCAGAGACGCTACTGGTTCAGTTCTCGCGGGTTCGAGTCGCCGAGAGCGTCCCACTCCTCAGCAGTGGTGGGAAAAGGCTGCCAGTACGGCAGATAAAACGGCCGCCACGTCGGCGTGACCATCGAAAACGACTCCAACTCCGGGTCCGCGAGCATCCGGTAGACGAACTCCGTCATGGACATGTCGAAGCGGTGCCACGGGGAGGGAGGGTCGTGCCGAGCCAGCACCGGCCACCGCTCAGGCTCCACCGAGCGGTCCGCAAGCCAGTAGTATCCGCCTCCGGCCGAGTCGTGACCCCACTCGATCAGCCCAGAACCCGTGTCGGGGCCGTACAGCTCGTACGGGACGTACAAGCCCGCTGTGAAGTCGTCATGCTCACCCACCGAACGCCGCATGGAGTCCCACCACCCGACCAGCGACGTCGAGTCGTGATCTGTGGTCGGTCGCAGTAAGCCAAGGTGCACCATAAAGAGGCCCGGCACGAACCGCCGGCACAACTCCTTGAAGTCGCCTGGCAGCGCGACGCCCAGCTCCGCCTCCACCTGCCCCCAGCCGGCACCGCCCTCAGGCTCGTGGCGCCACCCGGTCACGTCGATGATCCGGTCGATCCACATCAACTGATCATTCACGGCCGGCAAAATAACAGCACCGGCAGACATCTCCTCGCCTGCTCGTCACCCGCCCGCTGACCGCTGCTGTACGACAGCAGAAAGGCCACCTCCCGAACCCGGGAGGTGGCCTTTGACCTGCGTGGGCGATACTGGGATCGAACCAGTGACCTCTTCGGTGTGAACGTCGATCTCGCCTGTCGCCAGCTCACAGCCGATACCACGTGATGTCGGCGCGTGGGCTCCAGCCGCCGCCGGAGGTCGCCCCGTGATGAATGACGCCAGACCTCTTGCTGACTTCTTGCTGACACAGCGACCGTGGGGTCTGGCCGCGACCGGCTTAGGCAATGCTGCTGCCAGACGCTGGCACTCCGGTGGGGAACCAGGCTGCCCGGCGGATCACCGTCGGTGGCACGACACAGGCTTGTCGCGTGGCTTTATCCAACGACCGCCAAGAAATCCGAGTAGAACAGGCCCAGGCCGACCGCCACGCAGACGCCGGCCACGATCCAAAACCGGACCACAATATTGACCTCGCTCCATCCGGCCAACTCGAAGTGGTGGTGCAACGGCACCATCCGGAAGACACGTCTCCCGGTGGTCCGGAACGAGACGATCTGGATCACCCAGGTCGTCGTGATGATGACGAAGAGCCCGCCGATCATGATCGAAAGCAGCGTGGTGCGGGTTGCCACCGCGAGCCCGCCGATCAGGGCGCCGAGGCCGAGCGAGCCCACGTCACCCATGAAGATCCGCGCCGGGGACGTGTTCCACCACAGGAAGCCGACGCAGGCGGCGGCCGCCGCCGCCGCGATTATGGCGATCTCCAGGGGATCCCGGACCTGGTAGCAGTAGTCGTTCACCCGGGCGTACCCTTCGTCGGCGCACCAGTGCCGGTACTGCCAGAAGCCGATCAGCGCGTACCCGCCGAGCACCAGGATCGACGCGCCGGTGGCCAGGCCGTCGAGGCCGTCGGCGAGGTTCACGCCGTTCGACATCGCCGTGATCACGAAGACGATGACCATGACCGCACCGACCTTGCCGACGTCGAGCCAGCTGATGTCGCGGATGAGCGAGATGTGCTCGCTGGCCACGGTCTGGCCGTTGGTGCTCGGCACGTAGAGCGCGGCGATGCCGAACCCGCCGCTGACGATCGCCTGGCCGAGCAGCTTGCCTTTGGCGGACAGTCCGTCGGAGTTGCGCCGGCGCACCTTGAGGAAGTCGTCGAAGAAGCCGACCACGCCGCAGAAGACGAACAGCCCGAGCAGCACCAGGGCCGTCATCGTCGGCCCCTCCTGCGCGATCTGCCGCTCGGGCAGGGTCATCAGGGCGATGTGCCCGGCAACGTACGCGAAGACGGTGGCCACGATGAAGACGACGCCGCCCATCGTGGGCCTGCCGTGCTTGCCCTGGTTGCTAGCGAGCCCGATGGATCGGATCGGCTGGCCGGCCTTGAGCGCGGTGAAGACGCGAATCGCCACCGGCGTGCCGAACAGGGAGATGATGAACGCGACCGCGGCCGCGACGATGACCGCCCTCACGGGCGAACCTCCACGAGATCCGGATTTCTGACGGCGTCCCCACCGAGCTTCCAGATCAGCGCCTGACGTATCGACCTGAGCTGGCCGTGCAGACAGTCCCTAGCGAAATCATCGATCACGAGACACGAGCTTGCCATCCGACGGCGAGCGGAGCAGCCCTGGACCTCACAGCGCCGTGGTTCGTAACTCGCCGACACGAATCCAGTTCTCCGGGCGGCCGTCCGCGACCGGCTGCTCGGCGCCAATCCGTGCGAGGGCGGGAAGGTGCCATCGCGGCGGAAGAAGGACACCAATGAACATGTCCTGACCCGGGCTGACCTGATCGGCCGACTCCTACCGGCGGTCCCGGATCGATACCGTGCCCTGGTCGCGTTGGCCGGGTTGACCGCTAGATCGGGCACGTGACGGGCACGGGCGTCGGGCTATGCGGCGGCTTCCCAGCCGTCGTAGTCGGCGTGATGGTGCTCGGCCAGGGCTTCGAAAACGTCGACGCTTTCGCGGACGAACTCTGGCGTCAACACGGTGTGGGTCTCGCACGCCACAGTCCAGCTGCCCGGATACTCCGGGAGAGGCTCACGCACCTCAGCGTCGAACCCGTGGGTGCGGGCTGCGGCGGCGATGAGCCGCCCGATGTCTTCGGAAGGGGCGTAGAGGTAGAAGATGACATGTCGCGGCTGCGACAGATCCGCTGCCCTCTTGGCTACCTCATTCATGAGCAGCAGATCCCGATACTTGATGCCAAGTCTCGGCGAGCGCCCGTCCAAGTCGACAGGCTCGTCGCCGCGGCCGCGCTTGAACTTGCTGAACAGGCCCATCGACTGCTCCACCTACTGGTCTCCCTGCGGGCCGCATGACCGTACACGTACACCGGCCACAATGCTGCCCTGGTGGGCCGCCAGTTCACCAACTACAGGTAGGAGGCCTCCGGCCCGCCTGGTCATCGAGCCGGCCACGCCATGTCGCCTGGCCAGACGTCGTCACCAGTGGTCGTCCCTTAGTCGGTCACGATCGGCCTCCGACGGCCTGGTGACGGCCTGGACCTGGTCCTCGTCGACCCCTCTGGGCTCACATCGTTGATGGCTCAGGAAGCGGGCGTACCTCACGGTTATGCGGACCACGCTGGCGGCGGACACGCGATATGGTTGTCTATGCCGTTACCTCGTTTCGCCAACCGAATTTGGTGGCTTGGTCTGATCTCAGCGATCGCGATGACCGGGTGCGATTCCACCCGCGAGATCGCATCCGAGCCCTTGCCGCAGACCTCTGGGCAACGGCAGGCAACTCAGTCGTCTGCACCGCCTACCGGTTCGGTCTGCCCGCCGACCGCGCAGTACACATCCCAGGATCTACAGGGCACCGGTGACGGCGCAACGCTGTGGGCGATGCTGTTTTCAACTGCACTGAGGACCGGCACGGAAATCAAGGTGGTCTGGCGCATGACCGGCAGTGGCGACTTCTCGATCAGCGCCACAGGTCCCGATGGAAAAGCCGTCAAGCCTGTCTGGGGTCCCGAGCCGCATGGCGGCAGCAACTGGAATCGGCCGGGCGACGAGTGGGGCACCGGCTGGGTCTTTCCCACTCCTGGTTGCTGGACGATCAATGCGACGCGAACCAGCGGAACAGGATCCCTGGTGTTGCGGGTCGCTCAATAAGTTCGGTGGCTCTTTCGGACGCATAGGCACACAACCTCTGCCGGAAATCGCGCGGGCTTTATCCCCGAGGGTCAGCCATCCCGATGCTGCTATGGATGTCAGCCCGGCGACTCCTTGACCCCCAGGCAACCAACACGGCTCGCTGACCGGCATCGCCAAATGGATCTAGCTGCGGCAACCATCTACCAGAGTCCGTGGACGTCCACCACCGCTCGTGCCCGTCGTCACCCAGGTAGTCACCCACCTCACGCTGTTACAGGGAGGACCGGCAGGCCATGGCGTCTCAAGTTGACTGCCCTAGGATCAACTCGTGACGCCCGCCCGCCTTCGCAGGATCTCGGCTTTCGTTGGCTGGGCGCTCTTCCTCGCAGCGGGCGTCGTCGGGCCATTGCTGCACAGGGGCTTCGTAGCTTGGCTCCTCACGGGCGCAGCCATGCTCGCTATCCAGTGGTCCCGTGGTTTTGGCCGAGGTGAGTCATCCCTAGGACAGAGGGCGTCAGAGCCAGCGGAGAAGGTCCTCAGATGGTATCCAAAGTGGTGGTAGGTCCCGTCCCTCTTCGAGCGTGACACACACCGTCAGTTCGACGCGTCCGTTGTTGGCCCTTGTTGACCGCCCGATCGGGCACGCGTCGGACACGATCGCTGGCCACAGCCTCACCTGCCAGGAGCGCGCAGTTACAGCCAACGAACGCCGATATCGGTCAGGCTGACGATGATCAGGCTTGTTACCTCGTCGCGCCACATCCACTTGTCAGCCCCGCCAACCTCACATGCGAGCTGGTCGACGGGGATTGCCATGGCCTGCTCGGGGTTCGAGGGCCATGAGGGAAAGCTGTGCACCTCGACCAAGCCACGGCGGGCAGGAGAACAAGCGCGTCGGCGAGAAGCGGTACGGCCTCGACGCGCTGGTCCTGGGCGCCGTTGTCCGTCCAGCCTGCGGCGATCTCCCAGAGCAAGACGTGCCCGTTTGATTCTTCCAGCACGAATCGCTCGGCAGACGTCAGAACCTCAGGGCCAGCCACCAAACCATTCTCGCTGATGCCGCTGCCCAGAAGACTGGCGACGCGACCTGTTCGGCGTGAAAGAATGATCAATCGTTGATGAGCTGGGCGAGTAGCCGAGGTGAGCTGCTGAAACAGTCCGTCATCGTCCGTAGGCGTCCGACGTTGGCCGCCCCCATCGTCACCCAGCCCCCGGTGTCAGACGTTGAAGCGCAACGCTCGTCGACATCGACGGGCTGGTACCTACCGGTCATCCTGAGACAGTGACCGAAACTCAGCCGCGCCCCTCCGCCTCGATCCCTCGTGCCGTCCTGGCGGGCGTGGTCGCAAATCTCCTTGTGCTGATCTGGCTCGTCTCATCCCTCGCCGGCTACAGCTCGATCGGCAGCGGCTAGACGGCCGTCCTCGCGTTCTTTCTGCCCGCAAACGTGACCCATCACGTCCTCGACCGCTTGAAGGATCGGCTACCCGCCCGGGTCAGCCAGGCCAACGACCTGCTTGGCAAGGCCCTGGTCGTCATCGTCGTTGCCCTGGCCGGGCTCTTCCTCGGGACCTTGATCTTTTGACGGCTGAACTGACCGTCCAAGCCCCACCTGTCTGCCGTCGACCCGCCCTCCGGGGAGCGGGGCGCCGCCCGGTCCGCCACGTCGCGGACCCTTGACGCACGACGGACGCTGCCGGAACAGACTGGTTCACTGCCACGGAATAGCCGGCCGCGCCTTCGTCGAAGGGTCCGGTGGCCGCAGCCAGATGCAGCTCAACGCCGCAGTCACTAGGTGAAACAGTCGAAGCGCCGCCGATCTACTCGTGGAATCGGGTCAGACGCTCGCTCAGGACCCGGTCGAGCGCCGCCCGTCCCGCCGGACCCCACGCCGGCTTGCCGCCGGGCAGACCGCGGTCCCCGTTCTGGCCCATCAGCATCAGGAAGAGGCTCTTCAGCGCGGCCAGCCCGCGGGCGCGCCGGACCGTCGCCTCGTCAGCCTCCGCGTACGCGGCGAAGAAGCGTGCGGCCGCGCCCGCCGGCAGCAGCACCCAGGCGGCCGCCAGGTCCGACGCCGGGTCGCCGACGAACAGGTCGCCGAAGTCGACAACGCCCGCCAGCGTCCCGTCCGCGACGACGACGTTCGCGGGATGCAGGTCGCCGTGCACCCACACCGGCGAACCCTCCCATGCGGGGGCCGCGACGGCGTCGTCCCAGACGGCCCGGACGTCGGCGGCGTCGGAGCCGATCGTGCCAGCGTCGACGGAGTCGAAGAACTGGTCGAAGCCGTCCGTGCAGTCCTTGGGATGCGCGCCGCGGCCCGTATCAACCGGTGCGTCGGCGGGCGCTGCCACATGCAGCGCTCGGAGGAACGCCGCCAGGGTGTCGGCCGCGTGCTCGCCGCGGGTGATCGACCCGTGGTCCAGTGGCAGGCCCGGCACCCACGTCATGACCGTCCACATCTTCGGGAAACGCTCGGAGGGCGCACCACTCCGCACCGGGACAGGGATTGGCAGCGGCAGGCGTGGGGCGAGCAGCGGCAGCCACCGACGCTCCTTGAGCTGGTGATCGGGGTCGGTGTCCATGCGCTGGATCCGCACGGCCAGCTCGTCCCCGAGGCGCCACATCTGGTTGCCCCAGCCGCCCTCCACCTCGCGCAGCGGCAACTCGGCCAGGTCCGGATGCTGGTCCCGCAGCAGGTCGCGGATGAGATCCGCGGTGATCTCGGTTTCGCTCCCGGTCATGCGGAGCAACCATACTGGGTTCGACCACGACAACGCTGTCCGACAGTTCCGACGTGCGATCGATGCGCAAGCTCCAGAGCATCACACCATCGCTGCTGCCCCTGTGGCCGCCGCGGCCGAGGTGTGTCTGACAAACTGCACCAGTTCCCGGGTGTAACACCCGGCCAGGGCCGGGGGTTCATGGATGATCTTGGTGCACCATGAGCCCACTGCTGTATCGCCCACTCAGACCGCTCGAACTTCGGCGAGCCGCCTGACTGCGTACTCGTCGTCCCAGCAGACGGCGGCTTCCCATGCGGCCGACGCTTGCCCGGCGATGTCGAGCGCGTCGTCGTCGAGGCCGGCGGCATTGTCGGGCAGCACGAGGTCGAGGTCGGGAACGTCGACGTGCGACTCGTCCCAGTCGATCAGCGCGACCTGACTCGCGGTCATGCGGACGTTGCCAGGGTTGTTGGGGTTGCCGTGGACGACGCATGTCCGACGTCCGGTGAGCCGCGCCCACGCTGCTCGGCATCGAGCAACGCCCTCAGGGGGCATCGCGCCGAGGTCGATCTTCGTCCCGGTCTCGGCGTGCAGGAGGTCGGTCGACGATCGCCAGCCTGGGCGCTGCGGCCAGCCCTGCGTCAGCCGATGCAGCTCGCGGAGCGTGCCGGCCACGCGACGCCAGTCGGCCTGCGTCTCGGGCGGTCCGCCATCCAGGTAGGTCATCACCACCAGACCGTCGGCGAACAGCCGGCCGTCCGTAGTCGGGATCGGGACCGGCACGGTCAGACCTTCACGGTCGAGGTGTTGGAGGAGCTCTGTCTCCCACGCAAGATCAGCGTCGCTCCCGGTGCCGAGACGACCGACCGCGAGGTGCCCGTTGACGCGCACGCTCCACACGTCGTTGGCGACTCCGCCAGCGAGCGGTTCGATGCGAGCGACGTCTTCACCCCATTGCCCGAGTGCCTCCCACCCCACTGGCCAGATCTTACGGGGTTCCGAACATCACTGTTTCCGGCAGATCCGGGAGTTGGGCGGAACTCGTCATAACGTTTCGTAGCGCGCTAATCGCGGCTATGAGAGTGAACCTTCATGGCGCGTTGTGACGCGACCCTGCGACCCAGCCGACTGCGAAGCGGGCGGCACATGAAGCCACGGCGCAGGGCGCTGGCGTAAGTCAGCCTCCAGCTGATTCTGACGCCTTCCGTTGGCCCCACCCGGACGGCTTGAAGTGGCCCCACCCTGATCGAGGTGTGCGGTGGCATGACGGCTCGGTTTGGCCCCACCCGGGCCTGCCGTAGAACTCAATAGGGTGCCTGTGCGTTAGGTATACGCATCGTCGCCGATCAGGCCCCTTCAGTAGTAGGCGCCGAATAACAACGCTTAGCTGCGTCGGCGCTGGGAGAGGTAGGTACTTGCGGATCTTGCCGGGCACGTGCGGCCGCTGGTCGCCGAGCGAGATGCCCAAGCGTCGGGAACTGGTTGGCGATCTCCAGCGTGGCGAGGGGGCCTGGCTGGCGCTATAGCTGTGTGATCAGGCGTTCGGGGACCCAGATCGCTCACACTCCTGTTCGCGCAGCGAGCGCGTCGAGCGCTACCGCAACGCCTCTGTGAAAAGTAGACAGCCTCTGTTGCAGGTGGCCGTGGAAGGCCTTCCCGTCGGGGCAAAACGGCAGCAGCGGTCGGGGAGCGCTGGCCATGGGTGCGCCGCCGCCCGTACAAGGGTGAAGTTGAGATCCGGTGGGTAGTGCTCGAGCCCAGCTGAGTGCGCCGTGCCGAGTCCGATGGCGAGGACTACCTGCGGACGCAGATCGCGCACCGATTAGGTTTCCGCGCCGTGCCCGTCTGCACGTGTGAGATCGACCTACGGGAGGCTGGCACGATGCGGAAACTGATCTTCGGTATGAACTTGAGCCTGGACGGCTACATCGCCGCGCCCGGCGACGACCTCGGCTGGAGCGTACCGAGCGACGAGCTGTTCCAGTGGTGGTCCGACCGGGTGGGGGCGACCAGCCTGGCGCTGTACGGGCGCAGACTGTGGGAGACGATGAGCTCCCACTGGCCGACCGCCGACCAGCAGCCCGGCGCCACACCGGCGCAGATCGAGTTCGCCCGTCGCTGGCGGGACATGCCGAAGGTGTTGTTCTCCTCGACGATCAGCACGGTGGACTGGAACACCCGCTTGGTCACCGGGGACGCGGTCACCGAGATCACCCGGCTCAAGGCCGAGGACGGCGGCCCCATGGACATCGGCGGCGCCACACTTGCCGCAGCGGCCATGCGGGCCGGCCTGATCGACGAGTACGTGCTGGTTACCACACCGACCTTGCTGGGCGGCGGCACGCCGTTCTTCACGGCCCTGGACAGCTGGGTGAACCTGAACCTGGTGGAGACGCGGACGTTTCCCGGCGGCGTGGTACTGACCCGATACGAGACGAGGCGATGAGCACCGGCCAGTTCCTGGGCTCGTGAGGCCAGGACGAAATCCTTCCTGGCATGCTCACCGTGCCCCTCGACCTTGAGGGAACTTTCCCCGGCCCTTCCTTGCGTTCCGATGAGCTGTTGACCGACTTGCTGGAAATGAGGGCGACGGCGTCGTTGATCGTGACGATGTTCTTCGGGCATGAAGATGCCCCGCCGGCAACGCCGGCGGGGCGGTGGTGTTCGCGTTGTCGCGTGGTGTTCAGGCAGTTGGGGTGCTCATTCCGCGGTGACTTCGGTGACAGCGTGCGCTGGACTTGTCGACGATGGGGACAGGTGTGATCACAGTGTCGGTGGCAGGTCCAGCCAGGGTTTGTCGGCGGCGTCGAATCCGGTGAGCTCGGCGATCTTCCCGTCGACGATGTGCAGGACCGCGATGGCGAAGAGCCGGTACTCGGGGTCGCCGGGGTTGCGCAGGTACAGCACGGCGGCAGGCATGCGGTTGACCGTCGTGGTGATACCGCGCCAGTCGTCGTGGCCGCGCTGGAAGAGCCCACCGGAGAGCCAGCCGTTGACCGCGTCCTTGGCCGTCGTGGTCACGGTGCCCGGATCGGGCAGCATCGCGAAGCGTAGGTCGTCGCGCAGCAGGGACATCAGCCTGTCGAGGTCGTTGCGCTCATGGGCCTCGATGTACGACTTCACCACGCCGCGCTCGTCATTCGACAGCTCGTGGGTGGCGGGGCTCCGCCAGTTGAGGCGGCGGTCGGGCAGCTGCTCGCGCATCGTCACACGGGCCCGCTGCAATGCGCTGGTCACTGATGCGACGGTCAGCTCGAGGGCTTCGGCGGCTGTCGACGCCGGCCAGCCGAGGACGTCGCGCAGGATGAACACCGCCCGCTGCCGCGGCGGCAGGTGCTGGACGGCGACAATGAACGCCAGCTCGATCGTCTCCCGCGCCACCACCGATTCCTGTGGGTCCTCGGGGAGCATCCGGTCGGGGTACGGCTGCAGGTACAGCACCTCGGAGTCGGGGTCCGGCAGCTCGGACGGTACGGGTGTGCGGTCGTCGCGCTTCCTCAGGAAGTCGAGGCAGGCGTTCGTCGCGATCCGGTACAGCCAGGTCCGCAGGGCCGCGTGGCCCTTGAACGACTCCCGCTTGTTCCACGCTCGCAGGAACGTCTCCTGCGTCATGTCCTGGGCGTCCTCGTAGTTCGCGAGCATCCGGTAGCAGTGCACCTGCAGCTCACGCCGGTGGCGCTCGGTCAGGAGCGCGAACCGGGCGGTATCGTCCGCGCGGACCGCCGCGATGAATGTGGCCTCGGCGGCGCCAAGCCGTCTGGCGTCGGTCATGTCGTTAATCCTTCCACCGCTGCGAGAGTGCTAACTGAACTGACGACGTGGCGGAGGATTTCTGATCGGCGAAGCCACGGACACCGGGCCGTTCGCCAGGCCGGATGGGTGGGGTCGATCCATGGGAGGTGCTTCGGGGTCGGGAACGCCTTCGAGGTCGAGGTGGGGCCAGCACGGCTAAGCGTTGTTTTCCGGCGCCTGCTACTCAAGGCCATCAGGGTCCGGAACTGGTTGAATCCTTCCGCACTCAGCCGGCTCGCTGCGACCTGATCATGACCAGGGCTGCTCTCTCCGCCAGCGCCAGTATTCGTCGAAGATCTTCGCCACGCCTCCGTGCCCGGCGCGTCGCTGTAGGAACTCGTCCAGCAGCTCTGGGCCGTGGAGGAGTGCCGCGTTTCCCGAGGTCAGGATCGGGAGCCGGTTGCCGCTGCTCTCAATCTGCTCCCAATTTAAGGGGCAACAACGCGAAAGCCCGTTACCGGTGGTTCCGGTGACGGGCTCGCTACCTGCGGATATTTACGGTGGGCGATACTGGGATCGAACCAGTGACCTCTTCGGTGTGAACGAAGCGCTCTCCCGCTGAGCTAATCGCCCTCAGCGCCGATGACTCTACCTGATCGACACTGCGGACCAAAAACCCGGGGGTCAGTGCGTCGCGAGGTAGTGCAGGGCCCGGGCGACCAGGTCGATGCCGAGGCTGTACTTGAGCGACAGCCACACCACCACGCTCACGAACACCAGCCCGACCGCACCGAGCACGAACCGCACCGGCAGCGACTGACTGGTCGCCCAACGGGTCCAGGCCTGCACGTTGCGCCGGGTGAAGGTGAGCAGCCGGCGGGCCCAGATGAACTCGACGGCCCAGACGCCCAGCCCGGCGATCACCAGCAGCCAGCCGGGGCCGGGCAACGGGATGAGGGCGATACCGACAGTGACGATGATCGCGCCGGCGATGGCGATGAAGATCTTGAGGGCGACCCGGCCGGTGGGGTTGGCCCGGATCAGGTCGAGGGTGGTCTGCGCCCGGGTCCGCCAGCCGCCGCGGCGCCGCTCGGCGACGGCGCTGCCGGCACCGCCCTGGGGGGTGCCGTCGGCACCCCGCGGACCGCTCTCCACCGGCACCTCGTACACCCGCCTTTCGGCTGCTCGGGCCGCTCCTTTCGGCGGGTCGGCCGTGGCCCTCGGCTCCACCGAGGAACCCTTCGTGACCATTTCCACCCCCAGTGTCGCGCGCGACCGTCACCCCTGCTGAGGACTGGACGTTACCGGAGTAAGTCGACGACTGAACCACCCGTTGCCGGGCGGGACGACGGACTGGGCAGAAGAGGGAATCCTACAAGAATTTTCACATTCTCGGAGGCGTTCCGACCCCCTTCCCACCACTGGGTGAAGTCAGCGTATGGCGGAGCGTAGCCAGGAGTAGCGGCTGAGTATGGGAAAAGCGGGACACGCGCGTTCCGCAGCGGTGCCGGGGGGAGAACGTCCATGAGTGTCATCCGACCGACGACCGTAGAGGTCGAGACGTCGCTAAGGCTCGTCGCGCCTGACGCCACCGCCTTGCCGGTGCGTGCCAGCTTGCGTTACGACCCTGCTGACCCGTATGCGGTCCATGTCCTGTTCCACGCCGAATCCGCCGGTGGCGAGGCGGTGAGCTGGTCGTTCGCTCGCGAACTGCTGGTCACCGGGCTCGACGAGCCGGCCGGCATCGGCGACGTTCGGGTCTGGCCGTGGGCCACGCCGCGCGGCGACTTCGTCGCGCTCGCGCTGTCGTCCCCGGACGGCAACGCCCTGTTCGAGGTCCCACGCAGCGTCCTCGTGCGCTTCCTGCGCCGGACCTACGTCGTCGTCCCGCGCGGCCGGGAGGCCGAGCACCTGGACGTCGACACGGCGGTCAACCGGCTGCTCGCCGGCCGCTGATGACGCACACCGGGGCCGTGCGGATCTGCCGAGTCCGCGCGGCCCCGGTCCGTCACCAATTCGGGTACGCCGTCCCTGCTGCCCGATTCAGCCGTGGGTGGTGATTCCGCCGTCGACCGGGATCACCGCGCCGGTCAGGTACGCGCCGGCCCGGGACGACAGGTAGATCGCGGTGCCCGCCATGTCCTCGGGGCGGCCGATCCGGCCCAGCGGCACCTGCTGCTCGATCGCGGCCCGGGATGCCGGATCGTCCAGGGCGAAGGCCATCATCTTGCTCTCGAACGGCCCGGGGGCGATCGCGTTGACGGTGATCTGCTCGCCGGCGAGCTGGTGGGCGAGGCTGCGGGTGAGCATGTGCACGGCCGCCTTGGTCGCCGAGTAGGCGTACACCTCCATCCAGGGCACGCGGAGGCCGTCGATCGACCCGATGTTGATCACGCGGGCCGGATCGTCGGCGCTGGCTCCCGCGCGCAGCGCCGGCAGCAGCGCGGTGGTGAGCCGGAACACGGCCTTGACGTTGACCGCCCAGAGCTTGTCGAAGGCGCTCTCCGGGTATGCCTCCAGCGGCGCGCCCCAGGTCGCGCCGGCGTTGTTGACCAGCACGTCGAGCCGGTCGGTGCGCTCCTGCACGGCGGCGGCCAGCCCCAGCGCGCCCTCGTCGTGGCTCAGGTCGGCGGGGATCGCCTCGCAGCGACCGATGTCGGACAGCTCCTTGGCCACTGTCTCGCAGACGTCAGCCTTGCGCGAGGAGATGATGACCTTGGCGCCGGCCTCGACGAAGCCCCGGGCGATCATCAGCCCGATCCCTCGTGAACCGCCGGTGACCAGGACCGTCTTGCCTTCGACCGAGAACAGATCCGTCATGCCCATCCCATCGCGAGTCGGCGGGGCCGCGGGTCGGTCGGACGACCCATGCGCTACCGATCGGTAACCTAACCGGCTCGCCTTCCCGGCGACAAGACCCGCCCGGTCGGGTGAAACTGCCAAGGTGCAAGGTGCGCCGGGCAGGGTTAACGTCGAGACGATGGTCACTAACGGTCAGCTTTCCCCGGCAACCCGCACCGACCTGTCCGCCCCCGGATACGACAACGACGACATCACCACCGGCGCCCTCGCTGACCTCGCGCCCGGACCCGGCTGGCCCCGCCCCGTCCTGCTCGACGCGGACCTGCTGATCCTGGTCACCAGCGGTCACGGCACCGCCGAACTGGACTTCCGGGCCCGGCCCTGCCGGCCCGGCACCCTGCTGTACGTCCGCCCCGGCCAGGTGCTGCGCTGCCTCGGCCCGCACCTCGACGCCACCGTGGTCTGCTGGGGGGCCGGGACGCTGCGCGGCCTCGACGTCGACCCGGACGCGGTGCCGGCCTACCGGCAGCTCGCCGGGGAGGACGAGGACGCCGTGATCAGCGAGGTGACCCAGCTGGCGGTCGACGCCGAACGGCACGTCGGGGTGCCCGCCGCCGCCGTGCTGCTCCGCCACCAGCTCGCCGTGCTGCTGCTGCGGCTGAGCCTGCTTCCCGGCGGAGCGGAGCGGCAGACGACCCGCGCGGAGACGGCGACCTTCCACCGGCTCTGCCGGGAGGTGGAGCGCGGCTACCGGCACACCCGCCGGGTGGAGGACTACGCGGCGCAGCTCGGCTGCTCCGTGCGTACCCTCACCCGGGCCTGCCTGGCGGTGACCGGCCGAAGCGCCAAACAGGTGATCGACGAGCGGGTGGCATTGCAGGCCAGCCGCCTGCTCGCCGCCACCGACGAACCGATCGCCCGGATCGGCCGGCGCCTCGGCTTCCCCGAGCCGACCAACTTCGGCCGCTTCTTCACCCGCGAGATCGGGGTGAGCCCCGGCGCGTTCCGGGCCGCCCGGGAACGACCACTGCCCGTCCGCGTGGTGCGCCCCCGCCCGCCCGTCGACTCCCCCGCCCAGCCGCGCCGGGCATGATGGCAGGGTGCAGATCTCCGCGCGCGGCGACTACGCGGTCCGGGCCGCACTGAGTCTGGCCACCGCGTACCCCGCCCTGCTGTCCACCCAGGCCATCGCGGCCGAGCAGGACATGCCCCGCAAGTTCCTCGAGGCCGTCCTGGCCGACCTGCGCCGGGCCGGGATCGTCCGCGCCCAGCGCGGCGCCGAGGGCGGCTACACCCTGGCCCGGCCGCCGCGCGACGTCACCATCGGGCAGGTGCTGCGCGCCGTCGACGGCCCCCTCGCCGGGGTACGCGGGCTGCGCCCCGAGGAGACCCGATACGAGGGCGCGGCGGAGAACCTGCCCCGGCTCTGGGTGGCCGTCCGCGCCGCCGTGCGGCAGGTCGTCGACGAGGTGAGCCTGGCCGAGATGGCCAGCGGCAAGCTGCCTGGGCACGTCCGCAAGCTGATCGCCCGCCCCGACGCCTGGGAACCTCGCTGACCGGCGACCCGGTCGAGCGCCGGCGGCTCGGCGGCGGGTGGGGTCACCACGGGGCCTGCTGCGGCCCGAAGGTGGTGTAGCCGCCGCGGTGGCGCAGCAGCGGGTCGCCGTCCGGCCCTGTGGCGAGGGCCAGCGGCGTGCCGAGCACGATGGTGTGGTCGCCGGCCTTGATCCGGCGGGTCACCCGGCAGAGCAGCACGGCGAGGGCGTCGCCGATCAGCGGCACCCCGAACGGGCCGGTGTCCCAGCCGGGGTGGGCGGCGAACCGGTCGATGCCGCTGGTCGCGAAGATCCGGGCCACCTCCTGCTGTTCGGCGGAGAGCAGGTGCACGGCCACGTGCTCGGCGTGAGCCACGGTGGGCCAGCTGGACGACTCCCGCCCGAGGCAGAACGACACCAGCGGCGGTTCGAGGGACACCGAGGCGAACGAGGTGGCGGTGAAGCCGGCGGGCGGCAGCGCCGGCAGGTGCCGGCCGCCGGACAGGCCGGGCGCGGTGACCACGGTGACGGTGGACGCCTGGCGGCGCAGCAGGGCACGGAACGAGTGCTCGTCGACGGGGCGCAGCTCGGCGGCGCCGGGACGGTCCACGGTGGTCATGCGGTCACCAGCTCTCGGGGGCTGTACGCGCTGGCCGGGCGGGGCACCCGGTAGTGCTCGCGCCGGGTGCGACCGGCGGGTCGGAACCGGCCGCGCCGGGCGGGCCGGGCCACGGTGCGCCGGCGCGGGAGCGGACGGGCGGGGGAGATACGGACGGGTAGCCGAGCCGGTGCAGCCGGGTCAGCTCAACAGAGCGCGCTCGCGTGCCGGACCAGGTCGACGTGCACGCGAGCGGTGAGCAGAAGCTCGTTCCGCTGCGACATGATCTCATGTTGCCGGCGTTCTCCGGGCCGGTCAACGGCCTACCACAAAGTGAGACCTGCATCCATTACATCGCCACCTGCCGCTCCTACCAGCATTTAGCATCCCCGAAGCGCCTACCTGCTGGATAGAGATTCCGCTGGGTGGAGCGGCCCGTCCAGTGCGGATCCGACCCGGTTTCGCAAGCCACCGTTTCGGGCATGTTCGAGGCCGCAGAGGCAGGCAGACGGGAAGGAGTCAGGCGATGGGCATCATGTTCCGCAAACGGAAGAAGTTCGGCCCGCTGATCCTCAACTTCACCGAGAAGGGCTTCTCCTCGTGGAGCATCAAGGTCGGCCGATGGTCCTGGAATTCGCGTACCCGGGCGCACCGGGTGGACCTGCCGGGGCCGCTGTCGTGGAAGCAGGACAAGTCGCGGGCGTGACGCCCTGAGGTCGGTCGGGGTGCCGGTGAACCGCCGGCGCCCCGCCCGGCGTCCGGGCGACTTTTCTTTTCCGGGCGAACCGGCCGCCCGACCCGGCGGAGAATCGCGGCGTGGCGAACGGGGTGTACCGGCGGGAACGACTGCGCGCGCTGCTCGCCTGCCTGCTGCTGGTGGCCGCGTACTTCCTCGTGCCGCTGGCCCCCGACCCGAACCCGGCCCGGCTGACGCTGCGCGCGGTGGGCACCCTGCTCGTGGTGGGCGTCGTCGCCGCCCTGGTCACCCGCCAGGTACGCCGTCAGCTCACCGCCCCGGCCGGCAGCACGCCGGCCCGCTCGCTGGCCAACCTGGTCGTGGGCCTGGTCGCCGGCCTGCTCGTCTTCGCCCTCGCCGACTTCATCATCGCGGACAACGCGCCCCACCAGTTCTCCGGTCTGTCGACCCGGGTGGACGCGCTCTACTTCGCGCTCACCACGCTGACCACCATCGGCTACGGGGACGTGCACGCGCAGGGACAGGTCGCCCGGGTGGTGGTCTGCGTCCAGATGCTGTTCAGCATCGGGGTGATCGCCACCGGGGCGTCCATCGTGGTCCGGCAGGTCACCCAGCTGCGGCAGCCGAAGCGGTGATCAGCACGTCGCCGCCGAGCCGGCCGTGCTCGGGCTGCCGGGTCACCGCCCCGGAGGCGAGCAGCGAGGCCAAGGCCCGGTTCGCGTCAGCGGCCCGGTAGACCGTCGAGGTGGCCGCGAAGCGGCGCAGTTCGGTCACCGTACGCGGGCCGGAGCGGGTGAGCTCGGCGAGCAGCTCGCGGCGCAGCGGGCCCGGATCGGGTTCGAGGGTGATGTCGAGCAGTCGCCCCGCCGGATCGGCCGGGTCGCGGTAGCGCACTCCGGCGTACTCGTCGACCGCCCAGAGCGCGTCCTTGAGCGCCTCCAGGCTCCGGTCCGAACCGGTGGCGTAGCCGAGCAGCCGGGCCGGCGCACCGTCGGCGGGCACCAGTTCCACCTCGGTGACCAGCGGGAACCCAGCCGCGGTCAGCGCCGGCCGCAGGGGCCGCCCGGGGGCGGTGACCAGCAGCAGCTCGGCCGGGCGGCCGGAGGCTGCGGCGGCCAGCACGGCCGGGTCGGGGTCGCCGCCGTCGACCACGGTCAGCAGCGGAGCGCCGGCCGCGCCGGCGGCCTTGAGCGCCACCGGCAGCCGGTCCGGATGGCCCGGCACCACGTGCACGGCCACGTCCGCCGGCAGGGCCGCCGCCACGGTGCCGAGCCGGGCCGGCAGCTCCGCGCCGCCGTCGGCGAGCACCAGCACGGTCAGCCGCCGGCCGCGCAGCCGGTCGGCGAACTCGGCGACCACCCGCAGCGCCTCCTCGGCGTCGCCGGTGTCGCGGCCGGCGGAGGCGAGGGCGAGGGTGGCCCGCCGGGAGCGGTGCAGCGCTGCCGGCAGCCAGTGGTCGAGCTGCCGGACGAGCAGTTCGCGCAGGACGGCGTCGGTCGACATCCTGCCGTTCTACCGCATGGCCGACTCAGGCCGGGACGGAGATACCCACCCCGCCGCGGGTCTGGCCGCCGTAGCGCTGCCGCTCCCGGTCGAGGTCGAGCCGGCCGATCCGCTTGCGGGCGGCCAGGGCAGCCTCGTCCAGCAGGTCGGCGGGAACGATCCAGACGATCTCGAACTCCAGCCCGTCCGGGTCCCGGCCGTAGAGGCTCTTGGTGGTGCCGTGGTCGGAGGCGCCGACCAGGGCGTCGGCGGCGGCCAGCCGCTCGGCGGTGGCGGCCAGCTCGTCGAGGGTGTCGAGCTCCCAGGCCAGGTGGTAGAGGCCGACGGTGGCCCGACCGGCCGGGGAGGGGCCGGCGGCCGCGCCGATCTCGAACAGGCCGAGGTCGTGGTCGTTGGTGGAGTCGGGCGCCTGCAGGAAGGCGGCGCCGCGGAACCCGTCCGGGGTCATCGGGACCGGACGGAAGCCCAGCACGTCGCGGTAGAAGGCGACGCTGCGCCCGAGGTCGCGGACGTAGAGGACGGCGTGGTTGAGGCGGTGGATTCCCATGACCTCGACGGTAGCGCGGTTTTGTTGAGCGCTCAACAACTAGCGGTATGATGGCCGTCATGACCCGGTGGCTGGACCCCGACGAGCAACGGACCTGGCGCGCCTTCCTCACCGCCTCCCGGGCGCTGATGGACACCCTCGACCGCGAACTGCAACGCGACGCCGGCATGCCGCACGCCTACTACGAGATCCTCGTCCGGCTCTCCGAGGCCCCCGACCGGCGGTTGCGGATGAGCGAGCTGGCCGACGCCACCGGCTCCTCCCGCAGCCGGCTCTCGCACGCCGCCGCCCGGCTGGAGGCGGCCGGCTGGATCCGCCGCGAGGACTGCCCCACCGACCGGCGCGGGCAGATCGCCGTCCTCACCGACGACGGCTTCGCCACCCTCGCCGCCGCCGCACCCGGCCACGTCGAAGGCGTACGCCGGCACCTGTTCGACGCGCTGAGCCCCGCCCAGGTCGACCAACTGCGACGGATCAGCGAAACCCTGGCCGACCACCTGACCGGATCCTGACCAAACTGATCCACTCCGGGACTTGTACTTACCGTCGCCGGATGAGCACGATGGGGCGTGACCTCCGGCTTCGCTGACCTGACTGTCCAGGCGCACCACCTGGTGTCCGAAGGCGACCTCGCCGGTGCCCAGCGGCTGCTCGCCGACGCGCTGATCGACGCCGATCCGCGTCCCGCCAACGCCTCCCCGGAGCTGGCCGAGGCCGCCGGCCTCCAGGCCCGGGTCCTGATCGCGCTCGGCGAGCCACACTCCGCACGCGGCTGGGCCGCCTTCGCGTACGCCGCGGCCGCCCGGCTGTACGGGCGCTCCGACGAACGCACCGTCACCGCCGCCGCCACCCTGGCCGCCGTGCTGCACCGGGTCGGCAGCGAGGCCCGCGCCGCCCGGCTCTACTCCAACGTCATCATCGAACTGACCGCCCGCGACGGACCGGAGTCGCAGCGGGTGCTCGCCGCCCACGCCGACCTGGCCACCGTCGAGTACGCCCGCGGCCAGTGCGAGATCGCCCGCGACCGGCTGCAGACCGCCTGGGAGCTGCACCGCGAGGTATACGGCGACGACCACCCCAGCGGCATCAAGATGCTGGCCAAGCTCGGCGCGATGGAGCGCGGCTGCGGCCGGTACGCCGAGTCCCACGAGCACCTGACCCTCGCCGAGGAGCTGTGCCGGCAGCACCTGCCCACCGACGACCCGCTCACCGCCCAGGTGGCTGGGCTGGCCCGAGCCGCCGCCGACCCGGACCACGTCTGCGCCGAACCGGAGCCACCCGCCCGGCCGGCGCCGGTCGTACCGGCCGCCCGGGTCCCCCCGCCCGCCGAGGGGCCGCCCGAGCCGACCCTCCCCGAGCCGCCGCTCTACCACCCACCGGACCGCGCCGACGGCGGGCGCCCCGGCGTACCCGCCCCCCGGACGCCACCCGAGGCCGCCGACGAGCCGTTCGACGACCACCCGTGGCCGCCGGACGAACCGGCCGAGGAACCCTGGCGCCCCGGGGAGAGCGCGCTGCCCCCGACCGTGGTCGGGCTGACCGACGACGAACCCGAGGGCGTACGTCGGGTGGCGCAGCCCGCCGAACCCGAGGCGCCGGCGCGTCACCTGCCGGTGCACGTGCCCCGGCCGCCCGCGCCCGAGGGCCGGACCGGACCACGGCTGCCGCTGGTGGTGGCCGGGGTGATCGTGGTGCTGCTGATCGGCGCGATCGCGGTGGTCGCCGGCGTGTCCCGGCTGGACCGGTCCCGGGAGACGCCCGGCCCCTCCCCCACCACCGGCGACACCGCGACCGGCACCCCCTCCGGTACGCCGAACGCCGCGCCCGCCGCCTCCCCCGGCACCCCGCCCCAGCAGGTTCGGCTGACCGACCGGCGGGACAGCATCCTGCTGAGCTGGACCTACCCGGCCGGCGCCGAAGGGCCGGTGGTGGTCGCCGGGGGCCGCGCCGGTCAGCCGCAGCACACCTTCCTCGAACTGCCCGCCGGGACCGACAGCTACATCGCCTACGGGCTCAACCGCAGCACCGACTACTGCTTCACCGTGGCGCTGGTGTGGTCCACCGACACGGTGGCCCGGGCCCCCTCGGTCTGCACCCGCCGCGGTTGAGTCAGTCCGCCTCCGGGTCGACCAGCGCCGGCAGCCGCACGGTCACCCGCAGCCCCGGCCCGGACTCGGTCGCCGGGTCCGTCGGCGCGGCATCGGCGAGGTCGACGCCGCCGCCCGCCCGGCGGACCAGTTCGCGGACGATGGCCAGACCCAGGCCGGCGCCGCCGGCGTCGCGTGCCCGCGCGTCGTCCAGCCGGGTGAACCGCGCGAAGACCCGCTCCCGGTCGGCCGCCGGGATGCCCGGCCCGTCGTCGGTGACCGTCACCAGGTGGTACGCCTGCCCCGGGCCCGCCCCGCGCTGCCCGGGCACCGGCGGGTCGGGGTACGGGCCGGTGACCTCGAGCCGCACCTCGCCGCGAGCGTGCCGCAGCGCGTTGTCCACCAGGTTGGCCAGCACCCGGCGCAGCTCGGCCGGGTCACCCTCGGTCCACAGCGGCCCGGACGGCGGCGCGAGGCGGACCGGCGGGGACGGGTAGCGGTCGGCGACCGCGCGGAGCAGCTCGCCCAGCTCCACCGGGCCCACGATCCGCGCCGGGAACCCGTCCGGCCGGGTGGCCTGCTCGTCGACCCGGGCCAGCAGCAGCAGGTCGTCGACGAGCCGGCTCAGCCGGTCGGTGTCGGCGAGCAGGTTCTCCGTCACCGCCGGCCAGTCCGTCCCGTCGCCCAGCCGGCGGGCCACCTCCAGCTCGGTACGCATGTTGGTCAGCGGGCTGCGCAGCTCGTGCGCGGCGTCGGCGACGAACGCCCGCTGCCGGGCCCGGGCCGCCTCCAGCCGGTCGAGCATGTCGTTGAGAGTGATCGCCAACCGCTGGATCTCGTCCGCCGCGGCCGGTACGGGCAGCCGCCCCGGCCCGGCCCGGCCAGTGATCTCGGCGGCGCCGCGGCGCAACGACTCCACCGGGCGCAGCGTCGCGCCGATCACCCGCCAGGCGACCACGGCGAGCCCGGCGACGAGCAGCGGGAAGCCCACCAGCAGCAGGGTCCGGACCATGTGCAGGCTGTGCCGGACGTCGCTCATCGACTTGGCGACCAGCACGGTGAGCGGCTCGGCCGGGGTGCCCGCCGGCACGGTCACCACCCGTACCGGACCGGTGAGCCCGACCCGCCGGCCGTCGACGACGAGACGCTGGCGCTGCCCGGCGCGGAGCTGGTCGGAGCGGAGCATCGGCACCAGCCGGTCGGCGTCGATGGACGCGGCCCGGATCCGGCCCTGCCCGTCCACCACCTGCACCCGGAGCTGCCCGCCGGCGACCGGCAGCGGGTCGGGCAGGGCGTCGGAGGCGCCGAGCAGTGCCACGGCGTCCGCGGTCCGGAACGCCTCGGCGTCGACCGTGCGCTGCAGCGTCCAGCCGAGCGCGCCCAGCAGCAGCACCCCGCCGAGCGCGAGCCCCACGCTCAGCCCGGCCACCCCGATCATCAGCAGCCGGGCCCGCAGGCCGAGGCTGGGCAGCAAGCGGCGCGGGCCGGTCATGTGGCAAGCCGGTAGCCGGCGCCCCGGACGGTCTCCAGACGTTCCCGGCCGATCTTGCGGCGCAGGTAGCCGACGTAGACCTCGACGGCGTTGGGGGCGGTGTCGAGGCTGGCGTCCCAGACGTGGTCCAGCAGCTCGGTCTTGGACACCACCTGGCCGGCCCGGCGCATCAGGTAGTCGAGCAGGGCGTACTCGCGGGTGGTCAGGGCCACCTCGGCGTCGGCCCGGGTCACCCGCCGACGGGCCGGATCCAGCCGCAGGTCACCGACGGTGAGCACGGTCGGGCGTTCCGGCGCGCCCCGGCGCAGCAGCGCCCGCAGCCGGGCCAGCAGCACCACGTACGAGAAGGGCTTGGTGAGGTAGTCGTCCGCCCCGCAGTCCAGCCCGTCGGCCTGGTCGTACTCGCCGTCCTTGGCCGAGAGCATGAGCACCGGCAGCCAGTGCTCCTCGGCTCGCAGCCGGCGCACCACCTCGTACCCGGACAGGCCGGGCAGCATCACGTCGAGGATCATCGCGTCGTAGCCGCCGTGCCGGGCGGCGTCCAGCCCGGCCGGGCCGGTCGACTCGACGTCCACCGCGAACCCCTCCGCCGCCAGGCCGCGCCGCAGCGCGGACGCGAGCCGCGTCTCGTCCTCCACCACCAGCAACCGCACCCGTCCAGGGTGCCACCCGGGTGACACCCCTAGGGAATCTCCTCAGCGGCCTCACAGCGACCCTCCTGCACCATTACGGTCAGGAGGTGCCCATGATGTCCGTACTGAAGAACCGTGCCGTGCTGCGCTGGCTTGTCCCGGTGACCGCGGGGGTCGCCGTGGTCGGCGGCGGCGCCGCGATCGGCACGTTGGCCGCCGGGGCCGACCCGGCCCTGCCGCCGCGCACCGCGGCGCAACTGCTCGAGGATCTGCGCTCGTCCCGCCTGGACGGGCTCTCCGGCACCGTGGTGCAGCGCGCCGATCTCGGGCTGCCGCCGATCGCCGACCTGGCCGGCGCGGCCGGCGGCAACGAGCTGGCCAGCCTGGTCACCGGAACGCACACCGTGCGGGTCTGGTACGGCGGCCCGGACCGGCAGCGGATCGCCCTGGTCGACACGCTCGGTGAGCGGGACATGCTGCGCAACGGCCGCGACGTGTGGACGTGGAGCAGCCGGACCAACACCGCGTCGCACCGGACGCTGTCGGCCACCGACAAGACGATGCCGTCCGCGCCGGCCACCCCGGTCGAGGCCGCCGACAAGGCGCTCGCGGCGATCGACCCGAGCACCGCGGTCACCGTGGGGCGCACCGCGAAGGTCGCCGGCCGGGACGTGTACGAGCTGGTGCTGACGCCGCGCGACAAGGACTCGCTGGTGCATCAGGTGCGGGTCGCGCTGGACGCGAAGGAGCACGTGCCGCTGCGGTTCGAGGTGCTCGCCGACGGCGCCGACCAGCCGGCGTTCGAGGTGGCCTTCACCCAGGTCGACTTCCGCACGCCGGACGCGGACCAGTTCCGGTTCAACCCGCCGCCGGGGGTGACGGTCACCGAGGAGAAGGCGAGCGCGCCCGGGCCGACCCGGCAGCACCGGCCGGACGCCGAGCAGCGGCCGGACGTGCGTACGGTCGGGACCGGCTGGACGACGGTGCTGGTGGCGAAGTTGGACGCGGCCGGCCTGACCGGTGGCGGCGCCCCGAGTGCCCGGGGTGCCAGGCCGGGCGAGTCGGCGGGGCCGGCCGGCGACCCGGGCCGGGCCGGCGCGGACGCGGTGGCCGGGCTGCTGGGTGGGCTGCCGAAGGTGAGCGGTGACTGGGGCAGCGGCCGGCTGCTGACCGGGAAGCTGTTCAGCGTGCTGCTCACCGACGACGGCCGGGTGCTGGCCGGCCTGGTCACGCCGGAGCGGCTCTACCAGGCGGCCAAGGGCTGACCCGGAGAGCGAGCCTCATCAGGGGCCCGGACGGCGGAAGCCGGCCGGGCCCCTGATGCGTATGCGGAGGAAGCGCGGCGCGGCGGTGTGAGGTGGCCACGGACGGCCTGGTTCACTTGGCCCGGAAGCGGGCCAGGCGGTATCTTTCTCAATTCAAACACAAAAAGGAACGGCTCATAAAAGCCATTCCTGCAGCGATTTTAGCCAATGAGGAGCCGGCTTGTCAACGCACTCCGACGTAGAGCTGCACCAGGACGACGAGATCGGGCGCGAGCAGGAGTACGTCTCGATGCTCTACGACCGGCTGGACGGCATGCGCGAGCAGGCCGGCCGGCGGCTCACCGAGGAGCTGCGGAACACCGGCGGCACGCAGCAGGCCCGCTCCCAGCGCGACTCCACGGTCCGGATGTACGCCGACCAGGTCGAGCAGTTCTCCGCGGTGGAGACCGGCCTCTGCTTCGGCCGCCTCGACGGCGACGACGACTCCCGCCGCTACATCGGCCGGATCGGGATCTTCGACACCAGCGGCGACTACGACCCGCTGCTCATGGACTGGAGGGCCCCGGCGGCCCGGGCGTTCTACCTCGCCACCGCCGCCAACCCGCAGGGCGTACGCCGGCGCCGGCACCTGCGCACCCGGGAGCGGAAGGTCACCGGGATCAACGACGAGGTGCTGGACATCGCCGCCGCCTCCCCCACCGCGCACGAGGAACTGACCGGCGAGGCGTCGCTGCTCGCCGCCCTGAACGCCGGCCGCACCGGCCGGATGCGCGACATCGTCGAGACCATCCAGGCCGAGCAGGACCGGATCATCCGGGCCGACCTGCCGGGCGTGCTGGTGGTGCAGGGCGGCCCCGGGACCGGCAAGACGGCGGTGGCGCTGCACCGGGCCGCCTACCTGCTCTACACGCACCGGCAGCAGCTCTCCACCCGGGGCGTGCTGCTGGTCGGCCCGAACGCCACCTTCCTGCGCTACATCTCCCAGGTGCTGCCCGCGCTGGCCGAGACGGGTGTGCTGCTGCGTACCCAGGCCGACCTCTTTCCCGGGGTGCAGGCCCGGCGCACCGAGCCGGCGGAGACCGCCGCGCTGAAGGGACGCGCGGTGATGGCCGAGGTGCTGGCCAACGCGGTACGGGACCGGCAGTGGGTGCCCGAGGAGCCGCTGGAGATCGAGCTGCCGCAGCGGGAGATCCTCACCCTCGACCCGGCCGTGGTCCGGGAGGCCCGGGAGCGGGTCCGCCGCGCCGACCGCCCGCACAACCTGGCCCGGGCGCTGTTCGACATCGAGATCGTGCACGCGCTCGCCGACCAGGTCGCCGAACGGATCGGCGCCGACCCGCTCGGCGGGGAGAACCTGCTGTCCGAAGCCGACCGCGCCGAGATCCGCCGGGAACTGCGCGACGAGCCCGAGGTCCGGGCCGCACTGGACGAGCTGTGGCCGGTGCTCACCCCGCAGCGGCTGCTCGCCGACCTGTACGGCGCGCCGGAACGGATCGCCGCCGCCGCGCCGATGCTCGCCGACGCCGAGCGGACCATGCTGCACCGCGAGCCGGGCGGCTGGACGCCGGCCGACGTGCCGCTGCTGGACGAGGCGGCCGAGCTGCTGGGCGAGGACGAGCGCGCCGCCGCGGCCCGCCGGGAGCGGATCCGCTCGCTGCAACGCGAGTACGCCGAGGGCGTGCTGGAGATCGCCCGCGGTTCCCGGTCGATCGACGTCGAGGACGAGGCGGACGGCGGCGAGATCCTCGGCGTCACCGACCTCATCGACGCCGACCGGCTGTTGGAACGGCAGGAGGAGTCCGACCGGCTGACCACCGCACAGCGCGCCGCCGCCGATCGGAGCTGGGCGTTCGGGCACGTGATCGTCGACGAGGCGCAGGAGCTGTCGCCGATGGCGTGGCGGCTGCTGATGCGCCGGTGCCCGAGCCGGTCGATGACCATCGTCGGGGACGTGGCGCAGACCGGCGCCCTCGCCGGCACGCCGTCCTGGTCCGAGGCGCTGGCGCCGTACGTGGCGGACCGGTGGCGGCTGGAGGAGCTGACCGTCAGCTACCGCACCCCGGCCGAGATCATGGCGGTCGCCGCCGACGTGCTCGCCGAGATCGACCCGGCGCTGCGCCCGCCCCGCTCCGTACGCGCCAGCGGCGTGCCGCCGTGGGACCGGACCGTCGACGCGGACCGGCTCGCCGCGGAGCTGGTCGCCACGACAACGCGGGAGGCGGCCGGGCTGACCGACGGGCGGCTCGGCGTGATCGTGCCGGCCGGCCGGATGCCGGAGCTGGGCGGGGCGGTCACCGCCGCCCTGCCCGAGGCCGCCGTCGGGGAGCAGCCGGAGCTGGCGAGCCGGGTGGTGGTGCTCACCACCGAGCAGGCCAAGGGCCTGGAGTTCGACTCGGTCCTGGTGGTGGACCCGGACCGCATCGTCGCCGAGTCCCCGCGCGGCCACAGCGACCTCTACGTCGCCCTCACCCGCGCCACCCAACGCCTAGGCATCCTCCGCGCCCCCTAACCCCGGCTGATCATGAGGTTGACGGCGATCTCGATCTCCACGAGTGCCGCCAACCTCATGATCGATGGGCGGGGATCCCGCCGGTCAGCCCGGGTGGGGCCGCTCGTCGGTGAAGTTGCCGACCTGGCTGCCGCTCGACGACGCGTCACTCGTGGAGCCGCCGGCCGGGGTGCTCAGGCCACCAGTGGTGGCGTCACCCGTGGTGGTCGGGGCCACCTTCCCGCGGTGCCGCTCCGGCTGGCGGGCCAGCCTGCGGGCGCTGGCCGGGCCGGCCGTGCCCCCGGTCGTGGTGACCGCGCCCTGACCGCGCGTCGGGCCGCCGTCGCGCAGCACGTTCGGGTCGACCGGCACGTGCGCCGGGTCGTCCGGATCCTCCTCCTGGATCACCCGCAGCACATCGGTCTGCGGCACGGTGACCTCTTCCACCGCGCCCTTGCCGTACACGCCGCCGGCGATCCGGTCCTCGGCCCGCCGGGCGGCCTCCTGCCGCATGTCGTCCTCACGCACGTCAACCACCTCGCAGCGTTCTCGGATCTTTGTTGCGTGCCCGACGACCGGCGGTCCAAACCCACGCTGGTCGTCCGCCCGGGTTCACCGGCGCGTCTCCCGCTGCTCGCCTGCCGCCGCCCGGGCTGCCCATGCTGAGCCGCGGGGTTGGCGGGACCCGCCCGCCCCGAAGGGAAGACAGCGGGCGCACCGTACGCCGTACCACCCTCGCCGCGCTCCTGGCGGCGACCGTGACCGCCGGTCTCCCGGCGGCCGCCGAGGCGGCCCCGCGGCCCGGCCGGACCTTCGACCTCCAGGCCCACCGCGGCGGCCTGGGGCAGGGCACGGTGGCCGCGGCCGACTGTTACCTGCGGCAGAACCCGGCATACTTCCACGGACCGGACGTCCCGACCCTGCAGCGGCGGTACGGGCTCACCGTGGTCCCCTACACCGTCAACGACGCGGCGGTGATGCAGCGGGTCATCGACCTCGGCGTGGACGGCCTCATCACCGACGACCCGGACCTGCTGGTCACGGTGGCGGTGCGCAACGGCCTGCGCTGACCGACCGGCAGGAGCCCCGGGGAGACCACATCCACCGCCGATCGGGTGTTACCTCTCCGGGGCCCTCGGGTAGACGCGGGGTGCCCCCGCCACGAAACGCGAACCGTGCCGTGGCCGAAACGCGGTAGCGGGGCGGGTGTGCAACTCATCGCATCCGAGGAGGACAAGATGAGCACGCAGGCTGCGTCCACCAGGCCGATGAACCGGCCGGCGCAGGAGGCGCCCAACCGGATGGCCATGCAGGACGTCCAGACCCGTCAGATGCCGATGATCCAGGATGGTCGCCGGCAGCCGACTCCGGGCACCGAGACCAAGCACGCCCTTCTCACCACAGAGTTCTGGGTGTACGCGATCGCCGTCGCGGGCGTCATCGTCGCCGCGTACTGGCCCGGCGGGAGCGGCAATGGCTTGAACCTCGCCAACCCGAACCTGTCGTGGTGGTTCCTGACGGTCCTGACCGGCGCCTACCTGTTCAGCCGTGGTCTGGCCAAGGCTGGTAGCGAACGCCACTCGATCGCGGAGCGCCGGGCGGCCCGGCGCCAGTGAGCAACACCTGAGAGCGGCGGTGGCCCCGGGAGTTTTCCCGGGGCCACCGTCGTGCGTGGACTACTCGAAGTCCCCGCCGAAGTCCCCGAAGTCGCCCTCGAAGGCGTCCTCGATCAGCTCACCGGCGACCAGGCCACCGGCCACCCCCAGGGCGGCGCCCGCCACCATGCCGCCGACCCCCGGCCCACGGCGCCCGTGATGGCCGTGGTGCCCGTGCGGTCCGAAGCCCTGGGCCCGCAGGTTGCCGTAGCGCGAGGTGGTCTCCCGCAGCCAGCCGTCCACCACCTGGGCCCAGTCGGTGCGGCCCGCGTCGCTGTGCGGGACGGTGTACCGGCCGAAGACGTCGTGCCCGGCGGTGAAGAACCCACCCCGCTTGTCGCACTCCAGGATCACCTCGACGCCACGCTGGCTGGTCACAAAGGTCAGCTCGACCTCGTTGACGGCCTGCGCGTACTGCGGCGCGGCGAAGAACTCGATCTCCTGGTAGAACGGCAGCGTCTGCTGCACGCCGTAGATGTGGCCGCGCTCCAGGTCGGCGTGCTTGAACCGGAAGCCGAGCGTCTGGAACGCCTCGAGAATCCGCTCGTGGATCGGCAGCGGGTGCACCGCCACCTGGTCCAGGTCGCTCTTGTCCACCGCGCGGGCCACCGCGACCTCGGTACGCAGCCCCATGGTCATACCGCGCAGCCGCTGCCCGTACACGTCGGTGACCGGGGTCTCCCACGGCACCGGGAGCTGGAACGGGAGGGAGAGCTGCTGCTTCGGCGCCAGCTCCAGCCGGCCGCTGACCGACATCCGGTGGAACTCCATGATGCCGGCGTACTCGGAGTCGCCGCTCTCGACCTCCACCCGGGTGACCAGGCCGACGCTGATCTGCTCGATGCTGGCCGGCACGTCACCGCCAACCAGGTTGACGTGCCCGTCCAGGGCCAGGCCGGGCCGGGTGTTCGGGTTGGTCAGCACCGTGTCGACGCTCGGGCCGCCGACGCCGAACGCGCTCAGCATCTTCTTGAAGACCATCGCCACTCCGCTTCCACCTTCGGCACGCTCCACGACAGAGCGCGCACGGGACCACCAAAGGCACGTTAACCTGCAGCGCTGTGAAGTGGCTGTGAGCACGAGGCCTCCGCCGGCACGGCGCTCGTCGCGGTGTCAGTCGACCCGCACGACGATCAGCTCGCCGACCTGCTCGCCGATCTGCTGCCGTCCCTCCGCGGGCAGCCCGCCGTCGGTGATGAGCACGTCGGCCGCCGCGAGCGGGGCGATGGTGGCGATCCCGATGGTCTCCCACTTGGTGTGGTCGGCGAGCACGACGAGCCGCCGGGCGGCCGCGATCAGCCCCCGGTTGACCGCCCCCTCCAGCAGGTTCGGCGTGGTGAACCCGGTCCGCGGGCTCATCCCGTGCACGCCGAGGAAGAGCAGGTCGACGTTGAGGGCGGCGATGGCCGCCTCGGCCACCGGCCCGGTCAGCGCGTCCGAGGGCGTACGGATGCCACCGGTGAGCACGACGGTCTGGTCGGGGCGGGGGTTCTGGTAGAGGGCGTCGGCGACCGGCACCGAGTTGGTGACCACGGTGAGCCCGCGGACGTCGGCGAGCCGGGCGGCCAGGGCGGCGGTGGTCGTGCCGGCGGAGAGCGCGATCGCCATCCCGGGCTCGACCAGGCCGGCGGCCCGCTCGGCGATGGCCCGCTTCTCGGCCTGCTGCCGGATCGACTTCGCGGCGAAGCCCGGCTCCTCGGCCGAGCCGGGACCGGCCAGCGTCGCGCCACCGTGGACCTTGTCGACCAGCCCCCGCTCGGCGAGCACCTCCAGGTCCCGCCGGATCGTCATGTCCGACACCCCGAAGCGGCTGACCAGGTGACTGACCCGGACACCACCACGCTGGCGGATCAGCTCCAGGATGGCGCTCTGCCGCTGCTGGGCGAGCATGGATCCTCCTTCGGGTGCAGGGGCCACGGTCAGGCGGCCTCGGCCGTCCGGTCCGTCGCCGGATCGCCGGCCCCCACCCTGGCCGGCACCTCGGCGGCGCGGGCCGGCGTTTCGCGGACCACCGCCACCTCGCCGGCCGGGACCACCAGCTCACCGTCGCAGCGGCCGCCGCCGAGCAACTCGACGCCGGTGACCGCCAGCCGGGCCTCGGCGTCGGTGTGGTTGATGACGAACAGCCAGCTCCGGTCGGCGGACCGGCGGCGGACCACCTCCACCCCCGCCGGGGCGGCCACCGGCGGGCGGGCGCCGGATTCGGCGAGCAGCCGGGCGACGAGCCGGTCGGTGGCGTCCGCGTCCAGCCGGGTGGCGACGTACCAGGCGGCACCGGCGCCGACCGCGTGCCGGGTCAGCGCGGGCACCCCGGGCAGCGGCCCGTCGGCGTACGAGGCGAGCACCTCCGCCCCCTCGGCGTGCAGCCACTCGGTCCACACGGCGGCGGTGGCGCCGTCGTCGAGGCGTACCCGCTCGCCCTCGCGGAGCGGGAAGAACTCCTCGGTACGGACGCCGAGCAGCTCGCGGAACGCGCCCGGGTAGCCGCCGAGCCGGATGTGGTCGTGCTCGTCGACGATGCCGCTGAAGTAGGTCACCAGGGCGGTGCCACCCGAGGCCACGAACGCGCGCAGGGCCTCGGCGTCGGCGTCGCGGACCAGGTAGAGGGTGGGCACCAGGACCAGCCGGTAGCGGGACAGGTCGGCCGACGGGTGCACCACGTCGGCGGTGACCCCGGCCCGCCAGAGCGCGCCGTGCAGGGCGGCGAGCCGGTCCAGGTAGGTGACGTCGGTGCTGGGGTGGGAATCGAGCTCGACGCCCCACCAGGCCGCGTAGTCGAACAGGATCGCCACCTCGGACTCGACCCGGCTGCCGCGTACCTCGGCCAGGGCCTTCAGGTCGGCGCCGAGCCGGCACACCTCGCGGAACACCTTCGTGTCCGGCCCGGCGTGCGGGACCAGCGCGGAGTGGAACTTCTCCGCGCCCGCCCGGGAGGCCCGCCACTGGAAGAAGAGCACTCCGTCGGCGCCGCGCGCCACGTGGGCGAGGCTGTTGCGCCGCAGCTGGCCCGGGGTCTTGGCGACGTTGCGCGGCTGCCAGTTGACCGCGCTGGTGGAGTGCTCCATCAGCAGCCACGGCCCGCCACCGGCGACGCCCCGGGTGTGGTCGGCGGCGAGCGCCAGGTCGACTTGCGGCCGCGGGTCGGCGGCGATCAGGTAGTGGTCGTTGGCGACCAGGTCCACGTCGGACGCCCAGGAGTGGTAGTCCAGGTGCTTGACGCCGGTGCCGATCATGAAGTTGGTGGTGACCGGCTGCCGGGTGAGCCGGGTCAGCACCTCCCGCTCCGCACGCAGCTGGGCGCGCTGCTCGTCGGAGGAGAAACGCAGGAAGTCCAGCTGCTGGGTGGGGTTGGCGAAGGTCGGGGCGGTCCGTGGCGGGTTGATCTCGGCCCAGTCGTGGTAGCGCTGGCTCCAGAACGCGGTGCCCCAGGCGGCGTTGAGTGCGTCCAGGTCGCCGTAGCGCTCGCGCAGCCAGCGGCGGAACGCCTCGGCGCTGACGTCGCAGTAGCAGTGCACGTTGTGGCAGCCCAGCTCGTTGGAGACGTGCCACATCACCACGGCCGGGTGGTCCGCGTACCGGCCGGCGACGGCCTCGACCAGCGTGAGGGACCGCCGCCGGAAGACCGGTGAGCTGGGGCAGTACGCCTGCCGCCCGCCCGGCCAGAGGACCGTGCCGTCGGCGCGTCGGGGCAGCGTCTCCGGGTGCCGGTGGGCCAGCCAGGGTGGCGGACTGGCGGTGGCGGTGGCCAGGTCGACGCTGATCCCGCCGTCGTGCAGCAGGTCGAGCGCCCGGTCGAGCCAGCCGAACTCGTAGCGCCCGGGGGCGGGCTCCAGCAGGGCCCAGGAGAAGATCCCGACGGAGACCAGATTGACCCCGGCCCGGCGCATCAGCGCGACGTCCTCGACCCAGGTCTCCTCGGGCCACTGCTCCGGGTTGTAGTCGGCGCCGTACCAGATCCGCTCACCGTGCCAGGTCCGCATGAGTGCAGAGGGTGCCCCCGAACGGCCATCAAGTCAACACTTTCCAACATCGACAGGGATTACCACCGTTGGCCGGCCTCGGCCATGTCACAACTGGGTTATCGCTGTCCGCTTCCCCCCTTGACAGCGCGGAACCAGGGGGTAGCTTCAACCGCCACCGGCTGTTTGTGTTCGGACATGTGGATTCGCGGTGGATCCACCGCCGCCGGCGCGAACACCGATCCCACCACCACGGCTTTTGGACGCAGCGCACCTCTTCCACGCAGGAGGCACCATGTCCCGTCCCCGATCACAAGCCGAATACCTCGCCCGACTCGTGCCCCCGTCCGTCGCCGGCCTGAACCGCCGCTCGCTGCTCGCCGGCGCGGCCGGCGCGGGCGCGCTGCTCGGCACGGGACTGCTCGCCGGCTGCGGCTCCGGCTCCGACTCGGGCGCAGGCTCGAAGACCGTCTCCGTCGGCTCGAACGCCTCGGACCCGACGCCGAAGGACGTCCTCGCCAAGCTGGCGGCCGGCTTCCAGAGCTCGTCGGGGGTCCAGGTCAACATCAACACGGTTGACCACAACACGTTCCAGGAGAACATCAACAACTACCTGCAGGGCAAGCCGGACGACGTGTTCACCTGGTTCGCCGGCTACCGGATGCGGTTCTTCGCCGCAAAGGGTCTGGCCGGCGACGTCAGCGACGTCTGGGGCAAGCTCTCCGGCTTCTCGGACGCGTTCAAGAAGGCGTCCACCGGCGACGACGGCAAGCAGTACTTCGTGCCCGCGTCGTACTACCCGTGGGCGGTCTTCTACCGGAAGTCGGTGTGGCAGCAGCACGGCTACCAGGTGCCGACGACGCTCGACGACTTCACCACACTCGCCGGGCAGATGAAGAAGGATGGCCTCATCCCGATCGCCTTCGCCGACAAGGACGGCTGGCCGGCGATGGGGACCTTCGACATCCTCAACCTGCGGATCAACGGCTACCAGTTCCACGTCGACCTGATGGCCGGCAAGGAGGCGTGGACCTCCGACAAGGTGAAGAAGGTCTTCGACACCTGGGCCGGGCTGCTGCCGCTGCACCAGCCGGACGCCCTGGGCCGGACCTGGCAGGAGGCCGCCCAATCGCTGCAGCAGAAGAAGAGCGGCATGTACCTGCTCGGCCTCTTCGTCGCCCAGCAGTTCAACGACAACGAGCAGGACGACATCGACTTCTTCACCTTCCCCGAGATCGACTCGACCATCGGGGCCAAGGCCCTGGACGCGCCGATCGACGGCTACATGATGGCCCGCAAGCCGAAGTCCGAGGCCAACGCCAAGAAGCTGCTGGAATACATCGGCGGCGTCGACGCCGCGAACATCATGGTGAAGGGCGACCCCGGCACCCTGGTGGCCAACAGCGGCGGGGACACCAGCGGCTACACCGCGCTGAAGAAGAAGGCCGCCGAACTGGTCGGCGCGGCCACGGAGATCGCCCAGTTCCTCGACCGGGACACCCGGCCGGACTTCGCCTCCACGGTGATCATCCCGGCGTTCCAGCAGTTCATCAAGAACCCGAAGGACATCAGCGGGCTGCTCACCAGCATCGAGAACCAGAAGAAGTCGATCTTCACCAGCTGACGGCGGAAGGGAGGAGGACACCATGTCCGACCTGCCCCTGATCCAAGCGGATCGCGCCGTACCACCGCCGGCCGCGACCACCACCACGCGTGGTCGCGGCCGGCGGCTACGGCTCCTGTCCCGCACCGACCGCGTGGTGATCACGCTGATGGTGCTGGTACCCATGCTCCTCGTCGTCGGCCTAGTCTGGTTGCCGGCGGTGGCCACCGTGCTGCTCTCCGGCACCAACTGGGACGGCATCGGCCCGCTCAGCGAGATCGACTGGGTCGGCCTGAAGAACTACGACGACGTGGTGAACATCTACCCGCCGTTCGTGCCGGCGATCCAGAACAACCTGCTCTGGCTGGCCGCGCTCTTCGTGGTGGCCACCCCGTTCGGGATGTTCCTCGCCGTGCTGCTCGACAAGGAACTGCGCGGCAGCCGGTTCTACCAGACCGCGCTCTACCTGCCCGTGGTGCTCTCCCTGGCGCTGATCGGCTTCGTCTGGCAGCTCATCTACAGCCGCGACCAGGGCCTGCTCAACGCACTGCTGGGCACCCAGACCGACTGGTACGGCGACCCGCACGTGAACATCTGGGCGGTGCTCGTCGCCGCCGGCTGGCGGCACGTCGGCTACATCATGCTGCTCTATCTGGCCGGCCTCAAGGGCGTCGACCCGTCGCTGCGCGAGGCGGCCGCCGTGGACGGCTCCTCCGAGGCCAGCACCTTCTTCCGGGTGGTCTTCCCGGTCATGCGGCCGATCAACATCATCGTGCTGGTGGTGACGGTGATCGAGTCGCTGCGCGCGTTCGACCTCGTGTGGGTCATCAACAAGGGCCGCAACGGGCTGGAGTTGATCTCCGCGCTGGTCACCGCGAACGTGGTGGGCGAGGCCAGCCGGATCGGCTTCGGCTCCGCCCTGGCGACCATCATGCTGGTCGTCTCCCTGGTCTTCATCACCCTCTATCTGGCCACCGTGATGCGGGAGGGCCGGCGATGACCACAGTGCTGACCCGCGAGACCACGGCCACCGCACCGGCCGGGCGCCGCCGGCCACTGCGGCCCGCCCGGGTGGTCCTGCACCTCTTCCTGGGTACGGTCGCCGTCGGCTGGCTCTTCCCGATCCTCTGGGCGACGCTGACCTCGCTGCGGTCCTACGAGTACACCGCCACCCACGGCTACGTCTCCCTCGGCGGCTGGACCATCGACAACTACGTCACCGCCTGGCGGACCGCGGAATTCGGCAAGCACTTCCTCAACTCCGTCTACATCACGCTGCCGGCGGTGCTGCTGACGCTCTTCCTCGCCTCCTGCGTGGCGTTCGTGATCGCCCGGTTCAGCTGGAAGCTCAACCTCGTGCTGCTCGGGCTGTTCACCGCGGCGAACCTGCTGCCGCAGCAGGCCCTGCTGATCCCGCTGTTCCGGATGTTCACCGAGATCCCGCTGCCGGCCTGGATGAGCGACTCGGAGCTGCTCTACGACAGCTACTGGGGGCTGATCCTGGTCAACGTCGCCTTCCAGTGCGGCTTCTGCGTCTTCGTGCTGAGCAACTACATGAAGGCCCTGCCGCACGACCTGTACGAGGCGGCGATGGTGGACGGGGCCAGCGTGTGGCGGCAGTACTGGCAGGTCACCATGCCGCTGTGCCGGCCGGCCCTGGCCGCGCTGGCCACCCTCGAGGTGACCTGGATCTACAACGAGTTCTTCTGGGCCACCGTGCTGATGCGCACCGGCGACAAGTTCCCGGTTACCAGCTCGCTGAACAACCTGCGTGGCGAGTTCTTCACCGACAACAACCTGGTCTCGGCCGGCTCGGTGCTGGTCGCGATCCCCACCCTGGTGATCTTCTTCCTGTTGCAGAAGCAGTTCGTCCGGGGCCTGACGCTGGGAGCAAGTAAGGGATGATCCTCCACCTGCGCCGCGCCCGGACCAGCCTGGTGCTCGACGCGCGCGGCCCGGGCCTGCCCCGGATCGTGCACTGGGGCACCGACCTCGGCCCGCTCCCCGCCGACGACCTGCCCGCCCTGGTCGACGCCACCATCGCGCCGGTGGTGCCGAGCAGCTTCGACGCGCCGACGGTGCTGTCACTGCTGCCGGAACCCAGCGCCGGCTGGAGCGGCCGGCCCGGCCTGGCCGGCCACCGTGACGGCCGGGACTGGTCCACCGCCTTCCGCCTCGACGGGCTCGACGTCGCCGACGTCGCCGACGTCGCCCCAGAGCCGAGCCGGGTGGCGGGGGGCGGGGCGGCGGTGCGCGTATCCGGGGATGAGCGGGAGCCCGACGGGGCCGGTGCCGCGCGGGTGACCGTGCGGGCGGCGGACCCGGGCGCGGGGTTGTCGCTCACCGTCGAGCTCACGCTCGACCCGACCGGACTGCTGACACTGCGGCACCGGCTGCGCAACGACGGCGACCGGCCCTACGAGGTGCGGGAGCTGACCCCGGTGCTGCCGGTGCCCGCGGTCGCCACCGAACTGCTCGACCTGACCGGGCGCTGGTGCCGGGAACGCGCCCCGCAGCGGCACCCGTGGCCGATGGGCACCTGGGTACGCGAGGGCCGGCACGGCCGCACCGGCCACGACGCCACGCTGCTGCTCGTCGCCGGCACGCCGGGCTTCGGCTTCGGGCACGGCGAGGTGTGGGCGGTGCACACCGCGTGGAGCGGCGATCACGTCACGGTGGCCGAGCGCCGCCCCACCGGGGAGGCCACCCTGGGCGGCGGCGAACTGCTCACCCCCGGCGAGATCGTGCTCGCCCCCGGCGCGGAGTACGCCACTCCCCTGCTCTACGCGGTCCACTCGACCGACGGGCTGGACGGGCTCAGCGACGTGCTGCACACCCACCTGCGGGCCCGCCCGCAGCACCCGCGCGCACCCCGCCCGGTGACCCTCAACGTGTGGGAGGCGGTCTACTTCGACCACGACCTGAACCGGCTCAGGGACCTCGCCGACCGGGCCGCCGAGGTGGGCGTGGAACGGTACGTGCTGGACGACGGCTGGTTCCGGGGCCGCCGGCACGACCGGGCCGGGCTCGGCGACTGGTGGGTCGACGACGACGTCTGGCCGGACGGGCTGCAACCGCTCATCGACCACGTCCGCGGGCACGGGATGCAGTTCGGGCTCTGGGTCGAGCCGGAGATGGTCAACCCGGACTCGGACCTGTTCCGGGCCCACCCGGACTGGCTGCTCCAGGCGCCCGGCCGGCTGCCGCCGGAGTGGCGCCACCAGCAGGTGCTCGACCTCGCCCACCCGGACGCGTACGCCCACCTGCTGGGTCGGCTGGACGCGGTGCTGACGGAGCACGACGGGATCGTGTACCTGAAGTGGGACCACAACCGGGACCTCACCGAGGCCGGGCACGGCGGCCGGCCGGGGGTGCACGCGCAGACCGTGGCGGTCTACCGCCTCCTCGACGAGCTGCGGGGCCGCCACCCCGCAGTGGAGATCGAGAGCTGCTCGTCCGGCGGGGCGCGGGTCGACCTGGAGATCCTGCGCCGCACGGACCGGGTGTGGGCCAGCGACTGCAACGACGCCCTGGAACGGCTGTCGATCCAGCGCTGGACCGGCCTGCTGCTCCCACCCGAACTGGTCGGCACCCACATCGGGCCGGAACGCTCGCACACCACCCACCGCGTGCACGACCTCGGCTTCCGGGCGGTCACCGCGCTCTTCGGCCACCACGGCATCGAGTGGGACATCAGCGGGATCACCGCCGCCGAGCGGGCGGAGCTCGCCGCCTGGGTCGCCCTGCACAAGCGGCTGCGTCCGCTGCTGCACGGCGGCCGGGTGGTCCGGGTCGACCACCCCGACCCGGCCGTCCAGGCGCACGGCGTGGTCGCCCACGACCGGTCCCACGCGGTGTACGCGATATCCCGGCTGACCACCTCGGTCGCGCAGGTGCCGGGCCCGGTACGCCTGCCCGGGCTGGACCCGGCGCGGCGCTACGCCGTGCGCCCGCCCGCCGGGGTGCCGGAGCCGGCGCTGCTGGAGCTGGCCCCGCCGGCCTGGTTGGCCTCGGCCGACGGGGTGACCCTCGGCGGGTCGGTGCTCGCCTCGGTGGGGCTCCAACTGCCGGCCCTGCACCCCGAGCAGGCGCTGCTGCTGGAGGTCACCGCCGTCGGCTGAGATTTCCTGGAATTTCTCCGCCCGGATGTCGAGAACCGGAGTGGCAGCTTCTACCTGAGGGTGGAAGCACCGAGAATCGGTGCACAGGGGTGAGGAGCGAACCGTGAAATACATGCTGCTGATGCAGTTCAGCGCCGCCGGGGCCGACTTCCCGTCGATCGACACCTGGACGCCGGAGGAGATCCGGGCGCACATCGGGTTCATGGGAGAGGTCAACGCGAAGCTCACCGCCGACGGGGAATGGGTCCAGGCGGAGGGCCTGGGCGGGCCGCAGCAGGCGCGGATCGTCCGGGCGGGCGAGGGCGGCGCCCCGGTCGTCACCGAAGGGCCGTTCGCCGAGACCAAGGAGTTCCTCGCCGGCTGGTGGATCGTCGACTGCGAGACGCCGGAGCGGGCGGTCGAGATCGCCGCGCACATCTCCACCGCGCCCGGGCCCGGCGGGCGACCGCTGAACATGCCGATCGAGGTGCACCCGATCATGTCCGCGCCGCCACAGGAGATCTGACCGCTGGGCACCCTGGACCGGACCGTCGAGGACCTGCTGCGCGAGCTGGCGCCGCAGGTCCTCGGCGTGCTCGCCCGCCGGTTCGGTGACTTCGCCACCGCCGAGGACGCGGTGCAGGAGGCGCTGCTGGACGCGGCCACCCAGTGGCCGGCCCAGGGGCTGCCGGACAATCCGCGCGGCTGGCTCGTCCAGGTCGCGTACCGCCGGATGATCGAGCTGGTCCGGGCCGAGGCCGCCCGGCGGGACCGGGAGGACCGCGCCGCCCGGCGGGAGGGCGACCACCGGCAGACCGCGCCGGCCGCCGACGAGCCGCTGATCTCGGACCGGGACGACACCCTGGTCCTGCTCTTCCTCTGCTGCCACCCGACGCTGTCGACCGCCTCGGCGATCGCGCTGACGCTGCGCGCGGTGGGCGGGCTCACCACCACCGAGATCGCCCGCGCGTTCCTCGTCCCGGAACCCACCATGGCGCAGCGGATCAGCCGGGCCAAGCAGCGCATCCGGACCTCCGGGCTGCCGTTCCGGATGCCGGACGAGGGCGAGCGCGAGTCTCGCCTCGCGGCGGTGCTGCACGTGCTGTACCTGATCTTCACCGAGGGGCACACCGCCAGCCTCGGCACGGACCTGCGCCGGGTGGACCTGTCCGAGGAGGCGATCCGGCTGACCCGGGCCATGCACGCGCTGCTGCCGGACGACAGCGAGGTGGCCGCGCTGCTCGCCCTGATGCTGCTCACCGAGGCCCGCGCCGCCGCCCGGACCGGTCCGTCGGGTGAGCTGATCTCCCTGGCCGACCAGGACCGCAGCCGGTGGGACGCCGCCGCGATCGCCGAGGGGACCACGCTCGTCACCCGGGCGATGGCCCGCGGGCCGGTCGGGCCGTACCAACTCCAGGCCGCCATCGCCGCGCTGCACGACGAGGCGCCCACCGCCGCGCAGACCGACTGGCCGCAGATCCTCGCGCTCTACCAGGTGCTGGAACGCCTCTCCGGGAACCCGGTGGTGTCGCTCAACCGCGCGGTGGCGGCCGCCATGGTGCACGGCCCGGCCGCCGGGCTGGACGCGCTCGCCGCCCTGGACGCCGACCCCCGGATGGTCGGGCACCACCGCCTCGACGCGGCCCGGGCGCACCTGTACGAGATGGCCGGCGACCGGGACGCCGCGGTAACCCACTACCGGGCCGCCGCCGGGCAGACCACCAGCCTCCCCGAGCAGCGCTACCTGCAGATGCGGGCCGCCCGGCTGGCCCAGCGCTGATCGTTGATCCATTCCCGATCGGCTGTCGACGGCTCCAAGATCCACACTAGATCGGCGAGGTGGCGGTGTCCGGGCGGCGCAACACCGCCAAGTCGCCGACCTGCTGTTGACCCACTTCAGATCGGGGAGGTGGCGTTATCGGGCGGCAGGAATATCGCCACGTCGCCGATCCGGGGCGGGCCCGCCCGCCGGGTGGGTCAGCTCGCCGTGCAGGTCATGGATGGGGTGGTGTTGGTGCCGTTCCAGCTGGCGAGGAATCCGAAGCTGGTGCTGGCACCGGCGCCCAGCCGGCCGTTGTAGTCGACGTTGCGCGCGGCGTATTCCGCGCCGCTGTTGCTGATCGTGGCGTTCCAGGTCTGGCTGACCGTCTGGCCGTTGGCGAAGGTCCAGCGCACGGTCCAGCCGGTGATCGCCGAGGGGCCGGCGGTCACCTTGACCTCGCCCTGGAAGCCGCCCTGCCAGGAGTTGACGATCGTGTAGCCGGCCGTGCAGCCGCCGGCCGGTGGGGTGGTCGGCGGCGGGCTGCTCGGCGGGGTCGTCGTGGGCGGGGTCGTGGTCGGCGGGGTGGTGCCGGAGTAGACCGAGGCCTCCCTGGCGGTGGCCCGGATGCCGTTGGCGCCGTTGAAGATCCGCTGGCCCCAGCTGGTCAGGTTGTTCGGGTCGAAGTTGGTGGCCATGTCCAGGTATTCGACGCCGCCGCCGTTGCCGCTCCACGACCAGCCCAGGTAGCCGATCCCGTTGGCCTGGCTGTACGCCATGATGGTCTCCTCGTCCGGGTTGCCGTCCGAGTGGTTGAAGCCGAACTCGCCGACCACGATGGGCAGCTTGGCGGTGCGGAACCGGCCCAGGTAGTCGGTGATCTCGGCGGCGGTGTCGAAGACGCCGTACATGTGGATCGAGAAGACGGTGTTCTTCGCCGGGTCGGCGGTGAAGACCGTGCCGGCGTTGTCGCGCATGGTGAACGACCAGTCCTGACCCCAGTTCGGGGCGTCCACCATGATCGTGTGGTTGATGCCGCCGGCGCGCAGCCGCTTGATCGCGTTGGCGGTGTCCGTCGCCCAGGTGGCGTAGCCCTGGTTGCCGTACGGCTCGTTGCCGATGTTGACGATGACGTACTTCTCCTGCCCGACCAGGGCCCCGGCGATGCTGAGCCAGTAGTCGACCGCCCGGCTCAGAGTGATGGCGCCGCTCTGCTCGCCGTAGCCGGTGGTGTCGTGCACCTCCAGGACGCAGATCAGCTTGTTGGCCTTGCACAGGGAGATGACGTTGGTGACGTCGGCGGCGCTGTTCCTCGCCCAGCGGTCACCGCTGGCCAGCACCACCCGTACGCTGTTCGCGCCGAGCGCCTTGAGGTTGGCGAACGAGCCGGTCTGCTGCGGGTACCAGGTGTGCGCGTGGTTGACCCCACGCATGACGAACTCGGTGCCGTTGGCGTCGTACAGCCGCCCGTTCGAGACGGAGAAGCCGGCGGCGGCGTGTGCCGGCTGCCCGACGGCGAAGACGGCGGCGAGAACCGTCAGCAGGGCGGCACCCGCGACGGAGAGCAACTTCTTCATGGCTGTCCTCAGGGAGGTCTCCCCCGTGCCCTGGTGGGGGTGCGGTGGTGGTGACAAGGGCGGCTGAGCCCGACAGCCGCCGCCCGACTCCCGGCGGACGCAGGCATCAGCGTAGGACGATGGAACACCGGAGGCAACCGGTGAAGCTGATCGATGGACAAGGGTGGCGACCGGACGGTGGGCAGCAGCGCCGCCGCCGGCAGCAAGTGCCTGGACGGCAAGCGGACGGGCACGGTTGACCGGCGCAGCGCGGGGTATCTGGTGAGGATCCGCCGGAAGGAGATGCGCCATGGTCAACGTCGGCTACACCCTCCTGTGCGAGCAGGCCGGCCCGAAGCACCTGGTCGACCACGCCGTCCGCGCCGAGGCCGCCGGCTTCGACCACCTGGTCATGTCCGACCACTACTACCCGTGGCTCGACGCGCAGGGCCACTCCCCGTACGCCTGGTCGGTGCTCGGCGCGGTCGCGCACGCGACCAGCCGGGTCGGGCTGATGTCCTTCGTGACCTGCCCGATCCGCCGCTACCACCCGGCGGTGGTGGCGCAGAAGGCCAGCACGGTCGGGGTGCTCTCGGACGGCCGGTTCACCCTCGGGCTGGGCGCCGGGGAGAACCTCAACGAGCACGTGGTCGGCGGCTGGCCGCACGTGGAGCAGCGCCACGAGATGTTCGAGGAGGCGTTGCAGATCATCCGGCCCCTGCTCAACGGCGAGACGTTGACCTTTTCCGGCAACCATTTCGACGTCCCCGACGCGTACGTCTGGGACCGGCCCGAGCGCCCGGTGCCGATGGCGGTCGCCGCCTCCGGCCGGCAGTCCGCCACCCTCGCCGCCGAGTACGGCTACGGCATGATCGCCACCGAACCCGACGCGCACCTGATCCAGATGTACGACGACGCCGGCGGCGTCGGCAGGCCGCGCTACGGCCAGGTGGCGATCTGCTACGGCCCGGACGAGGCCGAGTGCCGCAAGATCGTGCACGACCAGTTCCGCTGGTTCGGCCTGGGCTGGAAGGTCAACGCGAACCTGCCGGGGCCCGAGTCGTTCGCCGCGGCGACGCAGTTCGTGCGCGAGGAGGACGTGGCCGGGTCGATCCCGTGCGGCCCGGACGTGGACCGGCACGTGGCGGCGTTCAAGCAGTTCGTCGACGCGGGCTTCACCCACGTGGCGCTGGTCCAGGTGGGCGCGGACAGCCAGCCGATGTTCCTGAACTGGGCGCAGGAGGAGCTGTTGCCCCGGCTCCGCACGCTGTGACCACCCGACCTGCGATGGTGGGTCCATGCGTATCGGGAACACCGAGATCCGACCCCTCGGGGGCGGGGTCGGCTGCCTGCTGATGATCCTCTTCTCGATCCTCGTCTCGGTGGTGCTGACCGTGGTGCTGAACCTGCTGATCTGACCGCCGGGCCGGGCGGGTCAGCGGCGCAGGCCCAGGGCGGTGAGCAACTCCCGGCTGGTGACCCGGACCGGGTCCAGCACCGCCCGGCGCAGCCAGCGGCGGGTCGGCCCGACCATGGCCCGCCACGCCGTACGCATGCCCCGCACCGCCGGGACGACGGTGGCCCGCCAGCCGGCCCGGACGGCCCGGCCCAGCGGTACGACGGTGTGCCGCCAGAGCCAGCGCAGGACCCGACCCAGCGGTCGCAGCAGCACCCGGTAGAGGAAGCCGAGCATCCGTCCGGCGAGCCGCCAGGCGCCGACGACCGCGTCCGCCAGCACCCCGGCGATGACCCGGGCCACGGCGGCCAGCACCCGGCCGACCGCGACGACCCCGGCGGCGATTACCCGACCGACGGCAGCCAGCCCACGGCCGAGCAGCGCCAGCCCGGCGCACAGCGACCGTCCCACCGGGGCGAGCACCCGGGCCAGCCAGCGCAGCGGCCGGACCACCAACTCCCGGACCAGCCAGGCCAGCGGCACCCACACCAGGTGCCGGGCCGCCCAGGCCAGCGGACGCCAGAGCACCCGCACCCCCACCCAGGCGGCGCCTCTCGCCAACCACACCAACGGCTGCCAGATCAGGTGCACCGCGACCCAGGCGAGGCCCCGGGCCAGCCACCCCAGCGGCAGCCACACCAGCGTGCGCACGGCCCAGGCCAACGGACGCCACAGCAGATGCACGGCGACCCAGGCCGCCCCACGCGCCAGCCAGACCAGCGGCAGCCACAGCAGGGTGCGCGCGGCCCAGGCCAGCGGGCGCAGCAGCCAGCGGCGCAGGAACCGGCCGCTGGGCCTGACCAGATACCGGTCCAGCAGGCGGCCGGCGGCGACGGCCAACTCCCAGGCGAGGCGTACCGGCAGGACCACGACCAGGGCGACGGCGCGGGCGACGGCCGCGACCAGCCGGGGCGGCGGCTCGGCCGGGGCTGGGGCGCGCGGGCCGGTCGACGCGGCGGCGTCCGGCCGGGGCGGCGTGGGCGGCCGGTACGGGTCGGACGGACGCGGGGGCGGCGGGCCGGTCACGGCGTCACGGTAGTCAGCCGCGGCAACGACCGCCGCCCCGGTCAGGCCGGGTCCAGCACCAGGTCCGCCACCACCGGATAGTGGTCGGAGGCGGTGTCCGCGTCGCCGCCCCGGACCACCCGCACCTGGCGGGCCAGCGCGGCCAACGCGGGCGTGGCGAGCAGGTAGTCCAGGCGCATCCCGGCGAACTCCGCCCCGCCGTGCCGGGTCGGCACGGTCAGCCCGCCTGGCTCGCTCCCGCCCCGGTCCGGCCACAGGTCGACCAGGCCGGCGGCGAGCAGGCGGGACACGGCGCGGGTGTCGACGGTACGGCCGTCGCGGCGCAGGTGCCGGCGCCGGTACCGGTCGGACAGGCCGGCCAGCCGGGCGGTGTGGTCGGCGGTCGGCTCGAGGGTGTTCAGGTCCCCCGCGAGCAGGGCCAACTCGCCCCCGGTACGCCGGACCGCCGCCGCGAGCCACTCCGCCTCCATCCGCCGCCGGCCGCCGGAGTACGGATCAAGGTGGGTGCTGAACACGGTGAGCGGCCCGGCCCCGGTGGACACCTGGACCCGGGCGGCGGCGTGGTGGAAGGGTCGGCGTACCCGAGCGGAGCGCAGCACCCGCAGCGGCGCGCGGACCAGCACCGCCACCGGCTGCCCGAAGCAGGACCGGGCCAGGTGGGGCACCATCCCCAGCCGGCCGGCCAGGTCCGCCATCCGCCCGCCCCGGTCGAGGCCGCGCAGTTCCTGTAGGGCCAGCACGTCGGGCCGCTGGCCGCTGACGACCGCGACGATCCCGTCGCTCCGGTCGGGCCCGTCGCGGTCCCGCCCGCCGGTCCGGATGTTCCAGGTCATCACCCGTAGCATCGGCGCCCGGTCACTCCTCCCGGCCGGCCCTGGCCAACTCGTCGGGCAGTTCGGGCACCTGCTCCGACTCGATGGCCGGACGGTTGCCCCGCCGGACGTCGGCGTTGGGGCGGACCACCCACCAGAGCAGCCCGATCCACAGCCCGCTGAGCAGGATCGCGCCCATGACGTCGGTCGGGTGGTGCATGCCCCGGTACATCCGGGAGACGGCCACCCCGACCGGCATGATCACCGCCATGGCCACGAACAGCCACCGCCACCAGTGGTCGGTGCGGGCGAGCACGATGACGGCGATCGCGGTCCAGAGGCAGATGGTGGCCGCGATGTGCCCGGACGGGAAGGACGAGGTGGGCAGGTGCCCGTCCAGGTTGTCGACCGGCGGGCGGGGACGGTCGACCGCTCCGGAGGAGGCGAGGAAGAGGCTCAGCTCGCCGAACATCGCCAGCGCCACGAAGAGCACCGGCCGCCAGCGCTTCCAGATCGCCAGCACCAGCGGGCAGAAGACCAGCGAGATCAGCAGGATGGCGTGGGTGTCGCCGAACTTGCTCCACCACCAGCTCAGGTTGTTCAGCGAGTCGGTACGCCGGGCCGCGAGCCACTGCGGCACCTCGCTGTCGAGGGTGTCCAGGAACGTGCCCTTGGCGTGGTAGCTGACCACCATGCCGAACGCGTAGAGGGCGCCGAAGACGAGCACCCAGCCGACCAGCAGTTCGGCGACGGCCGAACGGGGATGCTCCAGCACGTGCTTCTCGTCCGGCGCGGGGGTGATCTCCTCCCCCGCCTCCGGCTCCAGGCCCTCGCTGATCGGCGGCACCGGGCGGCCGCGGTCGCGCCGCCACAGCCGGAAGGCGTACGCGGTGACGCCGAGCCAGGTCGCGCCGAGCAGCCAGCCGCCGAGCACGTCGGAGACGAAGTGCACGCCGAGCGCGATCCGGGTCAGCCCGATCAGGAGGACCAGCCCGGCGACCAGGACGATGGCCGGTCTGCGCCACCGGGGCGGCATGGCCGGCAGGAAGACCAGCAGCAGCGCCCCGTACGCGACAAACGAGCCGAGCGCGTGCCCGCTCGGGAAGCTGTTGCCGGGCGCGTGGGTGATCGGCACGTCGACCACCGGGCGCAGCCGCCCGACCAGCGCCTTCAGCGACGGGTCGAGGATCAGCCCGCCCACCCCGCTGATGATCAGGTAGACCGCCAGTCGGGGCTGGCGGCGGATCAGCAGGCCGACCACCGCGATGGTGACCAGCCAGATCAGCACCGGCCGGCCGCCCAGGTCGGTGACCGCCTGGAGCGCGGTGACCAGGGGGTGGTGCGGCGCCACGAGGTGGTTGAACCACTCGGCAGCCTCGTGGTCCGCGCGGTACAGCGGGTCCCAGTGGAACCGGACGAGCATGAGCAGCACCCCGAACGCGACCCCCGCCCCGGCGACCGCGAGCAGCCCTACGACGCTGCGCTCGGCGAACCGGCCGAGGGGCCGGCGGTGGGTCTCCTTGACCGCGGTCACCCGCACCTCCCTTGTGTTCTGCCGAGGCGCGCTGTACCCGGTTCGCGCTCCGCGTACACGCGGCCGCCGGTCAGAGCGCGGTCATCCGCCGGTGTCGAGGACCGCCGCGGGTTCGGCCGCCGGCTCCCAGAGGTCGGGCTGGGCGGGCTCCGCCACGCCGATCCGCATCGCCTCCAGCTGTGCGGCGAAGGCCAGCCCGCCGAAGAGCGCCATCCCGGTCAGGTTGGCCCACAGCAGCAGGGCCATCATCCCGGTCAGCGCGCCGTAGGTCTGCCCGAATCCGTCGCTGTATTTGACGTACGCGGCCAGCAGCAGGCTCGCCAGCCACCAGAGCGCGGTGGCGATGCCGGCACCGAAGAACAGCCAGGACAGGCCGGGCTGCCGGCGCCGGGGCGCGTGCCGGAACAGCACCGCCACGGCCAGCACGGTCAGCCCGAGGCTGAGCGGCCAGCGGATCACGTCCCAGGCGGCGTTGGCGACGCTGCCCCAGGCGTAGTGCCGCTGCACCGACTCGCCCATCGCCCGTCCGCCGACCAGGATGAGGAACCCGGCCAGCGCGGGCACGCCGGCGGTCACCGCGAGGGCGGCGGCGCGGACGTACTTGGCCAGGGCCGGGCGGTCCCGCTCGACGCCGTAGATCCGGTTCGCGCCCCGTTCGATCTGCGCCATGGTGGTGGCGAGCGCGACGAGGCCGGTGAGCAGGCCGAGGGTCAACGCCAGTTCACCGGCGTGTTCGCTGTGCTCGCCGTCGGCCAGCAGCTGCTGCACCACCGACTCGCTCTGGCCGGGGGTGAGCGCGAGCACGGTGTCGGCGACCACCTTGCCGCCCTCGTCGGCGCCGAGGTCGGTGATCAGGCCGGTGAGCGCGATGAGGAACGGCACCACGGCCAGGCAGAGCTGCAGGGCGAGGGCCCGGGAGTGGCTGAACCCGTCGCCGTAGCGGAACCGGACGAAGGCGTCCCGCAGCAGGCACCAGCCGCCGTGCCGGCGCAGGGTGTGCCAGGCGTCGTCGGCGGAGAGTTCGTCCGCCGACATCAGCCGGGTCTCGGGGACCAGCTTGGTGCTACTCACGGCGGGCGTCCTCGACCAGGCGTTCACCGCGCTGACCGGCGGCGTCGGCGTCCACCGACAGGTCGGGGTGGCGCTCCGGCCGGGCCACGCAGAGCCAGAGCGCCGCGGGCCGGATCTCGGCCGTGAGCGAGCGGCCGGGCTCGATCAGGTCACCGTCGAGCTCCCGTGGCTGGGCCCGGTTGCTGGTGATCTCGACCTTCCGGCCCCGGAGGATCTCCATCCGGGGCACCTGGCCACGCCGGCGGACGAGCGCCCAGCCCATGGCCAGCCAGTGGCCCAGCGTCCGGGGGGTGAGCACCGCGACGTCGAGCCAGCCGTCGTCGGGCTCGGCGTCGGTGAGCAGGCGTACGCCGCCCTGGAGGCGGCCGACGTTGGCGACCAGGACCGAGCGGGCCCGGCGGCGCAGCGGCGGGTGGTCGTCGATCCGGATCCAGACCCGCATCGGCCGGTCCCGCAGGTGCTTCACGGCGCCCACGACGTACGCCGGCCAGCCGATCCGTGCCTTGGTGGTCTCCGAGGTGGCGTCGAGCATCTGCGCGTCGAAGCCCATCCCGGCCATCACGGCGAAGCACTGGTCGCCGACGACCCCGACGTCCAGCCGCCGCCTGCCCCGCTCGACGGCGACCTCCAGCCCGGCGGCCAGGTCGCCGGAGAGACCGAGGTTGGCGGCGAGCAGGTTGCCGGTGCCCTGGGGCAGCACGGCGAGCGCCACGTCGGTGCCGGCCAGCGCGGTCACGCAGGCGCGTACGGTGCCGTCGCCGCCGCAGGCGAGGACGACCTCCGCGCCGGCCTTGACGGCTGCCTCGGTCTGGCCGCGGCCCGGGTCCTCGACGGTGGTCTCGTACCAGGTCGGCGGGGGCCAACCGGCGGCGTCGAGGGCGCCGTCCACCGTGCGGCGGAACTGGTCGAGATCGGTCACCTTCACCGGGTTGACCACCACCGCTGAGCGCGGCGCGGCGTTGCCGGCGGTCACCAGCCGCTGGTCCGCTCCACCGTTCACGGCGTCAGTGTGCAGCAACTCCGACGGGTCAGCGAGTCGACGGAGACGGACGTTGCATGGACCGCAAACAGGTTTCAGGACCGCAGTGGCCGGTCGGCGCCGCCGATGGTCCGCGTCGTCGGGCGTCAGGCCGCCGTCCGCAGCGCCGCCTCCACCCGCCGGCGCAGGTCGTCGAGGTCGGCGCCGGCCTCGGTGAGCACCAGCGCGGCCAGGCCGTTGCCCTCGCGGAGCAGGCCGAGCAGGATGTGCTCGGTGCCGATGTGGTGGTGGCGCAGCCGGATCGCCTCGCGCAGGCCGAGTTCCAGCACCTTCTTCGCCCGGGGCGAGAACCGGCCGTCGTCGGGCCGGCGCCGGCCCCAGCGCCGGCGGGGTGGGGGCGCCGCCTCGCGCAGCGCGTCGGGTCCGAAGGACTCCTCGATCCGCGCGACGATCGCCGCCAGGTCGATGCCGATCTCCCGCAGCGCCGCCGCGTCGGCCTCGCCGAGGCCGTCGACGCCGCCGGCCGTGTGCCGGGCCACCGCGGCGCGCAGGTCCTCGGCCCGGACGCCGGCCTGGGCCAGCACCCGGACGGCCAGGTTGTCGCCGTCGGCGAGCACGCCGAGCAGCAGGTGCTCGGTGCCGACGGGGCGCCGGCCCTCGGCGCGGGCCTCGTCGACCGCGTGCCGCACCACCGTCCGGGCCCGGTCGGTGAACCGTTCGAACATCACGCCTCCCAGCTTCCGGGCACCGCCGGTCGCCCGGCGTGCTTCTTGTGGACCGCCTGCCGGCTGACCTCGAGCGCGTCGGCGATCTCCTGCCAGGACCAGCCTTGTCGTCGGGCGTTGTCCACCTGGACCACCTCGAGCCGCTCGAGCAGTCGGCGCAGGGCGAGGACCGCGCGGAGCCCGACCTTCGGGTCGGTGCTGCCGGCGGCCGCCGCGAGTTCCGTCGCCTGACTCATGCTGTCAACATAGGTTGACAGCATGCTCCTTGTCAACCCTGGTTGACACTCGACGGGCCGACACGACCGCGACGCGCCGGGCGCAGCCCCACCTGGTGCTACGGTCCGCTGGTGTTCCGCCGCCGCTCGCTGGACCGACCGGTCGAGGCCGCCCGCCGGCTGACGGTCGGGCGGCTCACGCTGGAGATGGCCGGCGGCAGCGTGGTCGGGCACCACTACCCGGAGAACTTCGACGTGCTGCACGTCGACCCGGAGCTGCCACTGTTCGCGGTGGCCGACGGGATGGGCGACGGTGACGGCAGCCGGATCGCCGGCGCCACCGCGACGAGCACCTTCGTCGAGCGGGTCCGCGCCACCTGGCCCGCCGTCGGCGCGCGCGAGCTGCGCGCCGCGACCGCGGAGACCCAGCTGCGGGTACGCCAGGCCGGGGCGGGACTGGCCGGGCTCACCGGCTGCACGCTGACCGCGCTGGCCGTCGAGCCCGACGGCGGGCAGGGCTGGCTCGTCCAGCTCGGCGACTCGCGGGCCTACCGGCTGCGCGACGGGCTGCTGGAGCTGGTGACGGTCGACCACACCATGGCCTGGCTGGGCGTGGTGCACGGATGGTGGCCGGCCACCTCGCCCGAGGCGGCCCGGGCCCGCTACCAGCTGCTGCGCTACGTCGGCCACCCGGACCGGCCGGAGCCGGACGTGCTGGCCGTCCCGCTGCGCACCGGGGACACCTGGCTGCTCTGCACCGACGGGGTCAGCGACCAGCTCGGCTACCACCGGCTGCGGGACCTGCTGGCCGAGCGGGACCCGGCCCGGGCGGCCCGCGCCCTGCTCTCGGCCAGCCTGGAGGAGGGCGGCGACGACAACGCCACCGCCGTGGTGGTCCGCGTCCTGCCCACCGTGCCCACCCCGCGCTGACCGCCGGCCGCACCCGCGCCTCCCCCGGCGCGGTGACCGGGCCAGTTCCGCCGACCCGGTCCGGGCGGGCACCCGCCACGACTACCGTGGGTGAGGAGTGCGCGGTCGGGAGGTGAGGCGGGATGGCCGCACCCACCGAGGACGCGGTGGTGGTCGGTGTCGGCCGGTCGGACGAGGACCTCCAGGTGGTCCGGACGGCCGCCGTGGAGGCCGCCGCCCACGACCGCCCGCTGCACCTGCTGCACGCCTTCAACTGGGCGGCGGAGGCCGCGACGTCCGCGCCGGGCGGGCCCCGCGCCGCCGCCGAGGACCTGCTGGAACAGGCCGGACAGGTGGTCGCCGAGGCGGAACCGGCGGTGCCGGTGAGCGGTGCGATCGTCGAGGGCTCCCCGGTCGAGGCGCTGATCCGGGCCTCCGAGTCGGCCTTCCTGGTGGCGCTCGGCGACGGCGGGATGGCCGGCTGCACGGACTGCGTACCGACCGACGCGCCGGCCGTGCAGCTCGCCGCCCGGGCCGGCTGCCCGGTCCTGGTCGGCCGGGCCGAGCCGCCGCCGCCCGGACCGGTGCTGGTCGGCGTGGACGGGTCGACGTCCTCCCACACCGCCCTCGGTTACGCCTTCGACTGCGCGGAGCGCCGCGGGGCCCGGCTGCTGGCGATCCGGGTCGTCGAGTCCGGCCGCGCCGGCGACGGCGACGACCTGCTCGTCGAGACGGTGGCCCGGTACGCCACCCGGCACCCCACGGTGGCCGCCGAATGCCACACCGTCCGCGGCGACCCCGGCACCGTCCTGGTCGAACAGTCCCGCTCGGCGCAGGTCGCGCTGGTCGCCGCGCGCGGCGACGAAGCCTGGCGGGGCATGCTGGGCGAGGTCAGCCAGTCGCTGCTCTACCACTCGCCGGCCCCGGTGATCGTCGTCCGTGGACTCCCCCCGGACGCCTACGGGCCATGACGCCCGCCCGGCCCGGGACCTCCGGCCCTGACCGCCCGACCTCCACGGGGCCAAGCTGGACCCGCCCAGGCGGGATATCCGCCTACGGGCTGCAGAAGTCCCCGAGCCGCGAGAGGCTATTGCAGCATGGACACCGCTCTCGACCTGCACAGCCCACTGACCGAAGACGAGCTGCGCCGGCTTGACGCCTACTGGCGGGCGGCGAACTACCTCACCGTCGGGCAGATCTACCTGCTCGCCAACCCGCTGCTCCGCGAGCCGCTCAAGCCCGAGCACGTCAAGCCCCGGCTGCTCGGGCACTGGGGCACCAGCCCCGGATTGAACCTGATCTACGCCCACCTCAACCGGGTCATCGTCAACCGCGACCTGAACGTCATCTACCTCACCGGTCCCGGCCACGGCGGGCCGGCGATCGTGGCGAACACCTGGCTGGAGGGCACCTACAGCCAGCTCTACCACTCGGTGACCCGGGACGAGACGGGGATGGCCCGGCTGTTCCGCCAGTTCTCCTTCCCCGGCGGCATCCCCAGCCACGTCGCCGCGGAGGTGCCGGGTTCGATCCACGAGGGCGGCGAGCTGGGATACGCGCTGAGCCACGCCTACGGCGCCGCCTTCGACAATCCGGAGCTGCTGGTGGCCTGCGTGATCGGGGACGGCGAGGCGGAGACCGGTCCGCTGGCCGGCAGTTGGCTGTCCAACGTCTTCCTCAACCCGGCCCGCGACGGGGCGGTGCTGCCCATCCTGCATCTGAACGGCTACAAGATCGCCAACCCGAGTGTGCTGGACCGGATCCCCGAGGACGACCTGCTCGGCCTGATGCGCGGCTACGGCTACCAGCCCTACGTGGTCGCCGGCGACGACCCCGCCCGGGTGCACCAGAGCCTGGCCGCGACGCTGGACCGCACGCTCGACGAGATCGCCGAGATCCAGCGCCGGGCCCGCTCCGGCGGCCGGGTCGAACGCCCCCGCTGGCCGATGATCATCCTCCGTACGCCGAAGGGCTGGACCGGCCCGCGGGAGGTCAAGGGCAAACCGGTCGAGGGGACCTTCCGCGCCCACCAGGTGCCCATCGACGGCGTACGCAAGAGCCCGGAGGCCCTGGCCGAGCTGGCGCGCTGGCTGCGCAGCTACCGGCCGGAGGAACTCTTCGACGCCACCGGCGCCCCGGTCGCCGAACTGCTCGACCTGCCCCCGAAGGGGGACCGGCGGATGAGCGCCAACCCGGTCACCAACGGTGGCGTGGTGCTGCGCGACCTGAACCTGCCGGACTTCCGCGCCTACGGGGTCGACGTCGAGCATCCGGGCGAGCCGGTGGCCGGCTCCACCGGCGTCCTCGGCCCGTGGATCCGCGACGTGATCACCGCCAACCCGCAGAACTTCCGCCTGTTCGGGCCCGACGAGGTCGCCTCCAACCGGCTCGGCGCCGCCTTCGAGGTCACCGATCGGGCGTTCGTCGGTGCGACGGTGCCCGGCGACGACCACCTCTCGCCCGACGGTCGGGTGATGGAGGTGCTCTCCGAGCACCTCTGCCAGGGCTGGCTGGAGGGCTACCTGCTCACCGGCCGGCACGGCATCTTCACCAGCTACGAGGCGTTCATCCACATCGTCGACTCGATGGTCAACCAGCACGCCAAGTGGCTGAAGGTGACCCGGGGCATCCCCTGGCGGGAGCAGCTCGCCTCGCTGAACTACCTGCTCTCCAGCCACGTCTGGCGGCAGGACCACAACGGCTTCTCGCACCAGGACCCGGGCTTCATCGACCACGTGGTCAACAAGAAGGCGGAGGTCGTCCGGGTCTACCTGCCGCCGGACGCCAACACCCTGCTCTCCACCATGGACCACTGCCTGCGCAGCCGGCACTACATCAATGTGGTGGTGGCCGGCAAGCAGCCGGCGCCGAACTGGCTGAGCATGGACGAGGCCATCCAGCACGCCCGGCGCGGCCTGGGCATCTGGGACTGGGCCAGCACCGACCAGGGCACCGAGCCGGACGTGGTGCTCGCCTGCGCCGGTGACGTGCCGACGCTGGAGACGCTGGCCGCGGCCGACCTGCTCCGGCGGCACCTGCCCGAGCTGAAGGTGCGGGTGGTCAACGTGGTCGACCTGATGCGGCTGCAGCCGCCCTCCGAGCACCCGCACGGCCTGCCGGACTTCGAGTTCGACACCATCTTCACCCGCGACAAGCCGATCATCTTCGCGTACCACGGCTACCCGTGGCTGATCCACCGGCTCACCTACCGCCGGACCAACCACGACAACCTGCACGTGCGCGGCTACAAGGAGGAGGGCACCACCACCACGCCGTTCGACATGGTGATGCTCAACGACCTGGACCGCTTCCACCTGGTCATCGACGTCATCGACCGGGTTCCCGGGCTCGCTTCGCGCGCCGCCCACCTGCGCCAGGACATGGTCGACGCCCGGCAGGCCGCTCGCGACTACACCCGCGAGTACGGCGAGGACGACCCCAAGGTCGCCGAGTGGCGCTGGATCCGGGAGACCGAGCTCGGCCTGCGAGGCGGGCAGTGAACCCGGTCGACGTCAGCCGCGACGAGATCCTGGTCGGCTACGACGGCTCCGCCGACTCGACGGTGGCCCTGAACTGGGCACTGGACGAGGCGGGCCGCTCCGGCCGGCCGGTCCGGCTGGCGTACGTCTTCGAATGGCTGACGGTGACCGGCTGGATCGGACCCGGGGTGGCCCCGGGGATCTGGCCGGACGAGACCGCCCGGCGCAAGGTCGAGGAGCTGGTCCGCAAGGCGGCGGCGGACGCCGTCGCCGAACGGCCCGGCCTCACCGTGACCGGCGAGGTCTTCGACGGCCCGCCCGCCCTGGTGCTGCAGGAACGCTCCGCCGACGCGGGGCTACTGGTGCTCGGCAGCCGGGGCCACGGCGGCTTCGGCGGCCTGCTCGTCGGCTCCACCGCGGTCTCCGTCACCGCCCACGCGCACTGCCCGGTGGTGGTGGTCCGGCAGGGGCAGGTGGCCATCTCCGGGCCGGTCGTGGTCGGCGTGGACGGCTCCGAGTCCTCCCTGCGGGCGCTCGGCTTCGCCGTCGAGCGGGCCGCCCAGCGGGACGTGCCGCTGCGGCTGCTGCGGGCCTGGGCGCCACCGGCCGAGCGGTGGGTGGATCCCGGCTCCGGGCCGGAGGAGACCGGGGCCACCGAACGGGCAGCGGCCGAGGAGAGCCTGGCCCCGTGGCGGAAGACCTTCCCGGACGTCCCGGTCGAGATCCAGTCGAGCCCGGGCAACGCGGCCGCGCTGCTGGTCGAGGCGAGCCGTGCGGCGCAGTTGGTGGTGGTCGGCAGCCGGGGCCGGGGCGGGCTGCGGGGGATGCTCCTCGGCTCGGTCAGCCAGCAGCTCATCCACCATGCGAGCTGCCCGGTGGCGGTGGTCCGGGAACGCTGAGCGGCGACGCGGGTGGCCGGACCGGGCAACGAGGCTGCTCGGCGTCGGTCGAAGGGCCCGGGTAGGCGGGTCGTGCGGCCCGTGCGACCGCCCGCCGGAGGCCAGAGGATGGGGCGGCAAGGCCGCCCGGACCCGGGCGGGGTGGGGCACGATGAGGGAAACGGAAAGGTCGTGACGATGAGCCACGAGACGCCGACCACCGACCGGGCGCTGACCACCGCGCTGACCGAGGCCGCCGCAACGTCCGGTCGCGCCCCCTCGGTGCACAACACCCAGCCATGGCGCTGGAAGGTGCTCCCCGACGCGCTGGAGCTGCGGATGGTGCGGGAAGCCCGGCTCACCGCCACCGACCCCGAGGGCCGGCTGGTGACCCTGAGCTGCGGCGCGGCGCTGCACCACGCACGCGTGGCGCTGGCCGCCGAGGGCTGGACGGCGCTGGTGGATCGGCTGCCCGACCCGGCGCAGCCGGAACTGCTCGCCCGGCTCACCGGGTTCCGGCACACCGGGGCGGATCCGGACGCGATGCGCCTCGTGCAGTGCATGCAGGTCCGGCACACCGACCGCCGGCCGGTGCGCGAGGAGCCACTGCCCGGCCCGGCCCTCGACGAGATCGTGCGGGCGGCCCTCGCGGAGGGCGTACGGCTCGAGGTGCTGGACTCCGACCAGGTGATGGAGCTGGCCGCCGCGGCCGGGCAGGCCGCCACGGTGACGGCGGAGGACCCGGAAACCCGCGAGGAGCTGGAGTACTGGACCAGCCGGGCCGGCACCGGCACCGGGCTACCGCCCGAGGTGCTGCCCGAGCAGGCCCCGCAGACCACCGTGCCGGCCCGGGACTTCGGCCGTCCCGGCACGCTGCCGATCGGCCGCGGGCACGACCGGGCGGCCGTCTACGGGATCCTCTGGAACACCGAGGACGAGCCGGACAACTGGCTGCGCGCCGGTGAGGGGCTCTCCGCCGCCTGGCTGACCGCCACCCGGCTCGGCGCGTCGATGGTGCCGCTCAGCGGCGTGGTGGAGGTGGCGGGCACCCGGCAGACCGTGCGCCGGCTGCTGGCCGGACTCGGCTTCCCGTACCTGGCGCTGCGGCTGGGGCTCGCGGACCCGGCGCACGCGGGGCCGCCGCACACCCCGCGCCTGCCCACCGAGGAGATCGTCGACACCTCCGCGGTACGCGCCGGCGCCTAGCGATCTCGTCCCGGCGATAACATCGCCCGGTGGCCAGCGCACCGGCTCCCCGGAACGAGCACGTCACCCCGTCCCTGGGGCTGACCCCGCTGTCCCGGGTCCGGCTCGACGAGCTGCTGCAGGAGATGCTCGACCGGGTCGGCGAGGTGGTGACCAGCCGGGAACGGCTGCGCGCCCTGCTCGATGCGGTGGTCGGCATCGGCACCGACCTCGACCTGCGCAGCACCCTGCAGCGGATCGTGCAGTCGGCGTGCGAGCTGGTCGGCGCGAAGTACGGCGCGCTCGGCGTGATCGGCCCGGACCGGCTGCTGCACGACTTCATCATCCACGGCATCAGCGAGGAGCTGCACGCGAAGATCGGCGAGCTGCCGCACGGCCGCGGGGTGCTCGGCCTGCTCATCGACGACCCCCGCCCGGTACGCATGCCGGACATCACCCAGCACCCCCTGTCGTACGGCTTCCCACCGCACCACCCGCCGATGCACAGCTTCCTCGGCGTGCCGGTGCGCATCCGCGACCACGTCTTCGGCAACCTCTATCTCGCCGAGAAGCAGGGCGCGGCCGAGTTCACCGAGGACGACGAGGAGATCGTGGTCGCGCTGGCCGCCGCGGCCGGCGTCGCGATCGAGAACGCCCGCCTCTACGCGCTGGCCCACCGGCGGGAACGCTGGCTGGCCGCGACCGCCGAGATCACCTCGGTGCTGCTGGGCGAGGTCCGGCGCACCGACGCGCTGACCCTGGTGGCCCGGCGGGCCCGGGAGGTCGCCGAGGCGGAACTGGCCCTGGTGCTGCTCTACGACGAGGACGAGGGCCAGTTCACCGTCGAGGTGGTCGACGGCACCGACGGGGCCGCCCGGGACCTGGTCGGTGTGGTGCTGCCCGCCGCCGAGACCAGCTTCGCCGGCTCGGTCACCGAGCGCCGCCACGAGCTGCTGGCGAGCCTCGCCGAGGCCGCTCCCTGGCCGCGGCCGGTGGTCGCCGGGCCGGCGGTGGTCTCCCCGCTCGCCGCGGCGGACGCCCTGCACGGCGTGCTGGTGATCGCCCACCGGCCGGACCACGGTCCCGTCGGCGAGGACGACGCCGCGCTGCTGAACAGCTTCGCCGGGCAGGCCGCACTGGCCATGGAACGGGCCCGGGGCCAGGAGGAACGGGAACTGCTGGTGGTGCTGGAGGACCGCGAACGGATCGCCCGCGACCTGCACGACGTGGTGATCCAGCGGCTGTTCGCCACCGGCCTGCAGTTGCAGAGCACCGCCCCCGTGGCGATGCGGCCCGAGGTGGCCAAGCGGATCAACCAGGCGGTCGACGACCTGGACGCCACCATCCGGGACATCCGCCGCACGATCTTCGAGCTGCGCACGCCGATGAGCGCCGCGCTGCGCACCGAGATCCGCGAGGCGATCGAGGTGGCCGCCGAGTCGCTGGGCCACCGCCCGCACCTGGAACTCAGCGGCCCGATCGACAGCGCCGTCCCGGACGAGCTGCGACCCGAGCTCACCGCCGTGCTGCGGGAGGCGCTGTCCAACGCGGTACGCCACGCGCAGGCCGACCGGGTGTCGGTGACGGTACGGGTCGACGCCGGCTGGGTGACCGTCACCGTCACCGACGACGGCGTCGGCTGCGACCCGGAGGCGGCCCGCAGCGGCCTGGTGAACCTGCGCGAGCGGGCCGATCGGCTCGGCGGCGACTTCCAGCTCAGCCGGGTGGTCCCGCACGGCACCGAGGTGCGCTGGAGCGTCCCGCTGCTCGACTGAGCCGCGGGGCAGCTCAACCGCGGCGCGCGGGCCGGGCGGCCGGCGCCGTCAGTGCCGCTGGCCGAGCAGCCGGGTGGCCAGCACCGCCGCCTGGGTACGCCGCTCCAGGCCGAGCTTGGCCAGCACGCTGGAGACGTAGTTCTTCACCGTCTTCTCGGCGAGGAACATCTTGCCGGCGATCTCCCGGTTGGTGAGCCCCTCCGCCACGTACTCCAGGATCCGCCGCTCCTGCTCGGTGAGGGACTTCAGCTCGCGCGGCTGCTCGACACCGCTGCGGATCCGCTCCAACACCCGAGTGGTGATCGCCGGGTCGAGCAGCGACTGCCCGGCCGCCACCCGGCGGACGGCGTCCACCAGGTCGGTACCCCGGATCTGCTTCAGCACGTAGCCGGCGGCACCCGCCATGATCGCCGCGAAGAGCGCCTCGTCGTCCTCGTACGAGGTGAGGATCAGCCCCTTGATCGAGGAGTCCACGGCCCGGATGTCCCGGCACACGTCGATGCCGTTGCCGTCGGGCAGCCGGGCGTCGAGGATCGCCACGTCGGGGTGGAGCGCCGGGATCCGGCGGGCGGCCTCCTGGGCGGAGCCGGACTCGCCGACCACCTCGATGTCGCCGCTGCTGGTGAGCAGGTCGGCAAGGCCACGACGGACGACCTCGTGGTCGTCGAGCAGGAACACCCGGATCATCCGTCCTTTCTACCCCGCCGGCCCCGGCTCGGCACGGGCCGAAGGTCCCTACCGTGCCGCGTCGCCGCAGGCGGACGGGCCCGCCCAGGTGGGGACCTCCGGCCCTGCTCGCGAGGCTGCTGGTTGCCGCACAGTGGGAGGGAACCAACCGGAAGGTGGGCACGACCTGCCACGGAAGGAGCACCACCATGACCACGGGGTTCACCGTCGAGCAGCTGCGGGCCGCCGCCACCGACGCCGTCCGGGCGCCCTCCCTGCACAACACCCAGCCGTGGCGGTTCCGGCTGCGCGACGGCGGGATCGAACTCTCCGTCGACCCGCTGCGCCGGCTGCCCGTCACCGACCCGAGCGGCTGGGGCACCCGGATCGCCTGCGGGGCGGCCCTGTTCAACCTGCGGCTGGCGCTCGCCGTGGCGGGCACGCCGGCCACGGTCCGGCTCCGCCCGTACCCCGCCGACCCGGACGTGGTCGCCCGGCTGGTCCCGGACCTGCCGCGCCGCCCGACTCCCGCCGAGCAGAGCCTGTCCGCGGCCATCCACCGCCGGTTCAGCAACCGGGCTCCGTTCTGGCCCGATCCGGTCCCCGCCGAGGCCCGCTGGCGGCTCGGTGAGGCCGCCCGGGCCGAGCAGTGCTGGCTGGAGCTGGTGATCGGCACCGGCGCGGTCAACGCGCTCGCCGAGGTCGCCCGCAGCGCCCACCGGGTCCTGGAACGCGATCCGGCGTACGCGGCCGAGCGGGCCGAGTGGATGCGCGCCGAGCCCTCGCCCGACGGCGTACCGACCGCCGCGGGCGGGCCGCCGAGCGAGCCGCAGGACCTGCTGCCGCAGCGCGGCTTCGGCGGCCGCAACCGGGCACCCGGCCGGGACTTCGAACCGGAGCCGCTGGTCGCCGTGCTCGGCTCGACCGGGAACACCGCCGCCGACCAGGTCATCGCCGGCCAGGCCCTGCAACGGGTGCTGCTCACCGCCACCGACGCCGGGCTCAGCGTGTCGCTGATCTCCCAGCCGATCGAGGTGCCCGGGGCGCGGGAGGCGCTGCGGCTGTCCCTGGGCCGGTTCGGCACCCCGCAGATGGTGATGCGGATCGGCTACGGCCAGCCCGGCACCGCCACCCCGCGCCGCCCCGTCGACGAAGTGCTCGACCTGCCGGTGGTGCCGGCCTGACCCCGCCGCGCCCGGTCCGGGTTCTGGCCTGCGCAGCGCGGCGGCCAGCAAGTCCGGCGCTGGTCAGGCCGTCGGGGTGAACCCGGCCAGCAGCTTCGCCTCCCGCTCCGGGTCGAGCCCGACCGCCGCCCGGGCCGGCCGCCCGGCGCGGGGCGGCACCTGGCCCACCGCCCGCAGCCAGCGCCAGGTGTCGGCGACCGTCTCGGCCACCGGCCGGCAGACCAGCCCCGCCGCGTACGCCCGCTCCACGCCCCGCTCCTGCAACCATCGGTACGGGTGGCCCGACGGAATCCAGATCGGCAGGTCGTTCCAGGGCTCCACGCCCGCGGCCAGGATCGGCGCCGGGTCCGTCCAGTGCAGGCTGGCGTCCGCGCCGGTCGCCACGACGGCCGCGTCGAGCAGCTCACCCATCGTCGCGTGCCCGGTCCGGCTCACCACGTTGTACGCCCCACCGACGCCCTCGGCACCTCGATCCAGCAGCCAGATCGCAAGGTCCCGCGCGTCGACGTACTGCAGCGGCAGGTCGCGTGGCCCCGGAGCCAGGACCGGCCCGCCCCGGGCGATCCGCTGCAACCACCACGGCAGCCGCCCGATGTCCTCGCCCGGCCCGAGGATCAACCCGGCCCGGGCCAGCAACGCCCGCTCGCCGTACACCTCGACCGCGGCCCGCTCCCCACCCGCCTTGAGCTGCGGATAGTCGCCGTCGACCGCGTCGGCCGCAGCGTCGACGGTCGGCGCCTCCTCGCCCACGCCGGGCGGCACCGGCTCGGCGTAGACCGACCCGCTGGAGACGTAGGCGTAGTGCGGCGCCGCGTCGGCCAGCGCCCGGGCCGCGTCCCGCACAGCCCGGGGCGCGCCGTCCCAGGTGTCCACGACCAGGTCCCACTCACCGCCGGCGAGCGCCGCCAACCCGTCCGGCGCCGTCCGGTCCCCCCGCAACCGGCGTACGCCCACCGGCACGTCACCGTGCAGCCCCCGGTTGAACACCGTCACCGACCAGCCCCGACGTGCCGCCTCGGCCACCACGGCCCCACCCACGAATCCCGTCCCGCCCAACACCAGCAGTCTCATACGCCCCACCCTGCCCCCTGCTCGACCCGTCAGTGAGCAACGTTCACGGTGAGCGGATCTGCCCACGGCAGAAACCCTCCGCCGGCCGGCCGAAGCCGGCGCTCCTGGAGATCCCTGCCTCGCCCCCGTTGCCCGGCCCCTGTGGCCTGGCCCCTTGGGCTCTGGCCGGGCGCTTCCGGCCTCCCGGCGGCCCCTTGCACTGATCGACTGCCCAGCCCCGCCCGACCTCCCAAGCTGCGGCTGGGCCCTATTCGACTCCGTTTACGCGACGTGGCGGTATCGACGATGTGGGATACCGCCGGGTACGCGACCTGGAGTGGATCAACAAGCTGGGCCGTCATTCCAAGCGCAACTGCCACTGGCTCTCCTCCAACGCCGCGATGTCCGGCGGAGTGGGTGGATTGCTGGCGGGCCTGCCTTCGGTCCGCCGGGTGGGTGCTCAGGGCGCACTTTGGCCGAAAGTGCGCCCTCGCGGCGCTCTGAGCGGCCACCTTCCCCGAAAGTGTCGCCTCGTTGATGCAGGAGGTGCGGTGTCGCGTCGTTGGTGCGCGGGGTGCGGTGATCGACTTCGTGTGCGGCGTGTGGTTGTGCCGTGGGCGATGGAGCCGCCGGTTGCGGGATCTGGAGTGGATCAACGGGGGCGGGCCGGGCGCACGGCGGGGCTGACCGGCGCAGGCCTCCGTGCGTCCCGGGACGGCGGCTGCTGTGGACGGCGTCGAGGCGGCCTCGAGGACCGGTTGCTTCAGTCGATCGCCGGAGCTCGACGGCGTACGCCACGAGGACGAGCGGCGGTCGAACTGGCGACGAGGCGCGTGGTGGGGCGCGCGGACCACAACAGGCGTTCATCAAAGACGGCGGAGGCCGACATTGACCAGGGAACGGGCCAGGGAAACGAAGAGCGTGGCTGCCCGTGTCGGCGGGTGGAGCGCACGTCACCGGTGGTGGGCGATTCTGCTCTGGCTGGCGTTCGTGGTGCTCGCCACGGTCGTCGGCAACGCGGTGGGCACCACCCCGATGAAGAGTTACGAGGGCCAGAACGGCGACTCGCGGCGGGCCCAGCAGATCATCGACGAGGCCGGCTTCCCGGACGTGGCGGGTGAGATGGTGCTGGTCCAGGCCCGCGACGGGCGGATCACCGTGGACAGCCCCGAGTTCCGCCAAGCGGTGCGGGACGTCGCGAGCGCGGTCCAGGCCACCGGCCAGGTGGAGCACCTGCGCACGCCGTACGACCCGGCCGCGCCGGCGCCGCGGACCGCCGACGGGATCACGGCGCTGGTGCTGTTCGACATGACCGGCGCCGGGGACACCGCGGACGAGCGGGTCCAGCCGGTCCTCGACGCGGTCGCCGGCGTCCAGGCCCGGCACGCCGACCTGCGGGTGGAGCAGGCGGGCGCGGCCAGCATGCAGCGGCTGGCCGGCGTGGCGGTCAACGAGGACTTCCAGCGGGCCGAGGCGCTGTCGCTGCCGATCACCGCGATCATCCTGCTGATCGCCTTCGGCACCCTGCTGCCCATGCTCATCCCGCTCGGGGTGTCGATGACCGCGTTCTTCGCCGCCACCGGCCTGCTCGCCCTGGCCAGCAAGGTGCTGCACGTGGCCGACACGACGACCAACCTGATGCTGCTGATCGGGCTGGCCGTGGGCGTGGACTACTCCCTGTTCTACGTACGGCGGGAGCGGGAGGAGCGGGCGAAGGGACGGTCGAAGGAGCGGGCGCTGGAGATCGCCGCGGCCACCTCCGGCCGGGCGGTGCTGATCTCCGGCGTCACCGTGATCGTGGCGATGGCCGGCATGTTCCTCACCGACCACGGCGTGTTCATGGGCTTCGCGCAGGGCACGATCCTGGTCGTCCTGACCGCCATGGTGGCCTCGGTGACCGTGCTCCCGGCGACGCTGGCGGTGTTCGGCGACGCCGTCGACGCCCGGGTGATCCACGGGATCGTCCGGGTGGTCACCCGAGGCCGGGTCACCTGGGCGCGGCGGCTGGGCGGCCGGGCCGGCGGCGGCCGGGCGTGGAACGTCATCCTCACCGGCGTGCTGCGCCGTCCATGGCTGTCCACCGTGCTGACCGTGGGCGTGCTCGTCGCGCTGGCGGTGCCCGCCGTCGGGATGCGGCTCGGCCAGCCCGGCATCGACGACCTGCAGGGCGACTATCCGATCGCGGCCACGTTCAAGGCGATCGACCGGGCCTTCCCGGGCGGCAACGAGCCGGCCACCGTGGCGGTCCAGGCGCCGGACGTGTCCAGCCCCGCGATGCAGGAGGCGATCGGACGGCTGAAGGATCGGGCGCTGGCCACGGGCGTGGCGCACGAACCGGTGAGCGTGCAGGTGAATCCGGCGAAGACGGTGGCCACCGTCTCGCTGAGCATCGGCTACGGCGAGCAGGGCCGGAAGTCGGTGGCGGCGCTGCGGGACACGATCGTGCCCGAGACCGTCGGCGCGCAGCCGGACACGCAGGCGTACGTCACCGGCGCCATGGCCGCCACCGTGGACTTCAACCGGCAGATGTCCCGCACCGCTCCGCTGGTCCTCGTGTTCGTGCTGCTGTTGGCGTTCTTCCTGCTGCTGAGCAGCTTCCGGTCGATCATGGTGGCGATCCAGGCGATCGTGCTCAACCTGCTGTCGGTGGCCGTCGCCTACGGCGTGCTGGTCCTCGTGTTCCAGCACGGGCACGGCGCGGACCTGCTCGGCTTCACGCCGGGGGCGATCGTCAACTGGCTGCCGCTGTTCCTCTTCGTCATCCTGTTCGGACTGTCGATGGACTATCAGGTCTTCATCCTCAGCCGGATCCGCGAGGCGTACGACAGCGGGATGTCCACGGAGCGCGCGGTCACCCACGGCATCAAGGCATCGGCGGGCGTGGTCACCAACGCCGCGCTGATCATGGTGGCGGTGTTCGCGGTGTTCGGCACCATGTCGCTGCTCAGCTTCAAGCAGATGGGGGTGGGCCTGGCGGTGGCCATCCTGATCGACGCCACCATCGTGCGCGCCGTCCTGTTGCCGGCCACCATGAAGCTGCTCGGCGACCGGGCGTGGTATCTGCCGAGTTGGCTCAACTGGCTGCCCACGCTGTCGCACGGCCAGGTGGCCGAGGAGAAGGAGGAGCAGCCGGCGCCCGCCCGCGAGGCGGTCCCGGTGAGCTAGAGGGTGGCGGCGGACCCGCGCCACGGCGTCGCGGCGCGGGTCCGCCGCGGTGCCGACTGTCACCGGGTGGGCCGGTGGTTAACTTCCGGCATGAACATTGTCTGCGGTGACGACTCGGCGCGGATGTGGATCGCCGCGGTCCCGCCCGCGGGGCCCGACGAGCTGAACATCGTCCTCGGCCTCGACACCCGTGGCGGCCCCGACGAACGGGTGGCGTGTGACCTGTTCGGCTACGGGCACGAGGGCGAGGAGGGAGTCTTCTACCTGCTGCCCGACGACCTGCGGGCCACGGTCGAGCTGACCGGCTCGCGCCTGGGTGTCCGACTGGTGACCCGACCACAAAGGATGGCCGAGAGCCTCGCCGAACACGGTGTGGAGTTCCGGCGGTCTGCCGCGGACGTCGCCAACGAGACGATCGACGGGGGCCAGGTGACCGTCCTCTACCGCGAGATCGACATCGATGTCGACGCCCTCGCCGCCTACCCGGGGCTTCTCCCCGGGCCGGATCATCGCCCCGCGATGACTGAGGACGGCGAGGCCGGTGGGCTACGCCCGGTCTTGTGCCTGGACCACGCGGGCCCGGCCACCCTGCCGGAGCTGTTGGACAGCTACCGGGCGGGCGAGGGCAGCATCATCGTGCTTGGCGCCGACTGACGCCGGGTCCGCTGACAACCGTTGGTGGGCGATACTGGGTTTGAACCAGTGACCTCTTCCGTGTCAAGGAAGCGCGCTCCCACTGCGCCAATCGCCCGAGCGCTCGCCGGGGTTCACACACCGGCGGCGGCCAACCCCGCGAGGGGTGGATCGCGAGCGGACGACGGGATTCGAACCCGCGACCCTCACCTTGGCAAGGTGATGCGCTACCAGCTGCGCTACGTCCGCGTTGTCACCGGCTCGCGTCGGCGACGAGTAGAACTGTACCCGATGACAAGATCGCCGCGCGGGAGGCCCCACCCACCCGCGCGGCCGGGTCGCCACGCCTGGTGATTGCGCTGGTCGCCGTCGGGGTACTGACTGCACTCGACAGCACAACCCGTCCCCCCGAAGGAGGCTGTCGTGGGAATCGGTACCAGCATCTTCCTGATCGCCGTCGGCGCGATCCTCACCTTCGCGCTGAACGCCCACATCGGCGGGGTCAGCCTGGACATCGTGGGCTGGATCCTGATGGCGGCCGGCGTACTCGGCCTGATCATGACCACGCTGGTCTGGGGTCGCCGCCGCGAGGTGGTCACCACGGCCGAGCCGGCGGAGTACCGGCGGGTCGAGGAGCGCCGGGACGTCGCCCCGCCGCTGTGACCGTCGAGGGGCCGAGGGAACCGGTCGGTCCCGGGACATGAGGTACGCGTACAGGGGTGCCGGCCAGCGCGGCCGGCACCCCTTCCCGGCCCGGTCAGCCGCGCATCAGCTCGTTCAGCGTGCCGTAGTCGAGGGCGTCGGCCAGCGCGCCGTACGTCCCGGTGGCCAACGCCTCGACGGCGGCCCGGCGGGCCACCCCGTACGCGGCCTCGGCGACCGAGGAGCCGAGGCTGACCCGGGCCACCCCCAGCTTCGCCAGCTCCGGCACCGCCGGGGCTCCCGGCCCGGCCAGCACGTTCAGCGGGGCCGGGATCGCCTCGACCAGGGCGGCCACCGTCGCCGGGTCCACCGTGCCCGGCACGAACACCCCGTCGGCGCCGGCGGCCAGGTAGGCCTTGGCCCGCGCCACCGTCTCCGGGACGCCACCGGCGCCCCGCAGGAACGTGTCGACGCGCGCGTTGACGTACAACGGGATCCCGGTCCGGTCCGCGGCGGCCCGGACGGCGGCCAGCCGGGCACACTGCTCGTCGACCGCGCGCAGCGGCGTCTCCCCGTCGTGCCGGGCGTCCTCGACGTTCACCCCGACCGCGCCCGCCGCGATCACCGCCTCGACGGTCACGGCGACCTCGTCGGCGGTGTCGCCGTACCCGGATTCGATGTCGGCGGTGACCGGCAGCGGCACCGCCGCGACGACCCGGCGGACCAGGTCGACGGCGGCCGCGCGGCCGAGCGCGTCGCCGTCCGGGGCGCCGAGGCTCCAGGCGACGCCGGCGCTGGTGGTGGCGACCGCCCGGGCGCCGGCGGCGGCGACGATCCGGGCGCTGGCGGCGTCCCAGGCGTTGACCAGGACCAGCGGCTCGCCGGGGACATGCAGGGTACGGAAGTGCAGCGCTTGACTGTGGTGATCGTTCACCCGACCAGTCTGGGGCCAGGCCGCCGGCCGCCGTAATGTTTCAGTCCCAGCTGAAACGAAGGAGGCGGCATGGTCGCGATCGGCCTGTCGGCGGGCGCCGTGGCGCGGGTCCGGTTCGCGCTCTCCTGCCTCTGGGAGGCCGTCGCCAGTGTGCGGGTGCTCCGCGACCCCGGCCAGCACGCGATCCACCTGCCCTGGGTGAACCGGGTCCGGCCGCGCCTGGCCGAGGCGCACCTGATCGGCCCGGACCGCGGCCTGCTCTGGCACCTCATCCCGCCCGCGCCCGGCTACCTGGCCGACTTCCTCACCCCGCCGCCCGCCGGCCTGACCCCCGACCTCGGGCAGGAGTTGGCCGCGCTGCGCGGCACCCCGCCCGGGACCGTCCGCGCCCACCTGGACCTGTACCCCGGCCCCCGGCCAGCGGCGCTGTCCGCCCTCTACGCCGACCCGGAGGACGGGCTGCACCGGCTCGCCGACGAGATCGAGGCGTACTGGTGGCTGGCCCTGGCTGGCGACTGGCCCCGGGTCCGGGCCCTGCTCGAGGCGGAGGTGTTCCGGCGGGCCCGCCGGCTGGCCGAGGACGGCGCGGCCGGGCTCCTCAACGACCTGCACGAGCGGGTCCGTTGGGAGGGCGACGCCCTGCTGATCAGCCAGCGGCACTGCACCGCTCCGGACGTGCCCGACGGCAACGGGCTGGTCCTGGTGCCGTCGGTCTTCGTCTGGCCGTCCGTGCTCAGCATCGCCGCCGGGGACGTGCCGCAGCTGGCGTACCCGGCCCGGGGCCTCGGCGCGCTGTGGGCCTGCCCGCCGACGGCGCCGGACGCGCTGGGCGCCGTGCTCGGGCGGGGGCGGGCCCGATTGCTCGCGGCGCTGGACGCGCCGCGGTCGACCACCGAACTGGCCCGACACACGGGCCTCTCCCCGGCCGGCGTGTCGCAGCACCTCACCGCGCTGCGCGCGGCCGGCCTGGTGGTGACGCACCGGCAGGGCCGGTCCCTGCTGAGCAGCCGGACGGCGGTGGCGGAGGCGCTGCTGACCGCGTCGGCATGAGCGGTGGCCGACGGGCCGGAGAAACAGGAAGGCTCGTCACCGGTGTCCGGTGACGAACCATCTGCTCATCGAAGTGGGCGATACTGGGTTTGAACCAGTGACCTCTTCCGTGTCAAGGAAGCGCGCTCCCACTGCGCCAATCGCCCTCGTCTACTGCCGAGGTGGAGACGGGATTTGAACCCGTGTACACGGCTTTGCAGGCCGTTGCCTCGCCTCTCGGCCACTCCACCGAGGTTGCCCCCGATCATGCGTGGCGGCAGCTCCGAGCGGACGACGGGATTCGAACCCGCGACCCTCACCTTGGCAAGGTGATGCGCTACCAGCTGCGCTACGTCCGCGTGCCCCCGGTGTTAACCGGCGACGGATGAGAACTTTAGCCGAGCCGGGGAACGGTTGCCAAATCGGGTCCGTTTTCCGGGCGCGTCCGGGTGACGACCCACCCCGCCCGCAAAGCTTCCTAGGAGGCAGGTGCCCGCGTCGGGGCCGGGCGGAAGGATCGCCCCGGCGACACGCCGGCCGGGACTGTCCGGCTTCCGACTGTTGGCCGCACGACCGGCCGCGTCGGTAACTCCCCGTGGTCATATCGATGGGCTACGGTAGCGATCGTGACGAGACGCGCCGCCGAGATCCGCCTGGATGCCCTGCTCCGCACGGCCTGTGACGTGATCGCGGAACGTGGAATCGCCAACACCCGCACGGCCGACGTGGCGGAGGCCGCCGGCGTCAGCCAGGCGCTGGTCTTCTACCACTTCGCCACCAAGGACCGGCTGCTCGCGCAGGCGTTCGCGTACGCCGTCGAGCAGGACCTGGCCCGGCTCGACGCGGTGCTCCGCTCCTCCGCCCCGCCGCTGACCAAGCTGCGCCGGATGCTGCGCCTCTACGCCCCGACCGGCCGGTCGACCTCCTGGTCCATCTGGATCGACGGCTGGGCGGAATCGCTGCGCACCCCCGAGTTGGAGAAGCTCTCCCGCCGGCTCGACCTGCGGTGGCGGCAGGACCTCGCCGCGGTGATCTCCGACGGGGTCGCCGACGGCACCTTCGACTGCCCCGACCCGGCGGGCGCGGCGTGGCGGATCAGCGCCGTGATGGACGGCCTCGCCGTGCAGCTGTCCGTGCACGAGCGCGTGATCACCCGGCGGCAGATCGCCGAGTGGGTCCGGCTGGTGGCCGCCCGTGAGCTGGGCCTGGAGCCGGCCCAGCTCGACTGACTCGACCATCCGGTCCGCGATCAGGCGGAGGACGGGCGGGTTCGCACGGATCGCCAATCGCGGGGGCAGCTCTCACGGACCATGGTGAACCGGTCACGCCGCGCCGCGACCCGCCCGGGAGCGCCGGCGGGCGGCGCCGAGGCGTACGACAGAATCAGCCGGTGTCCGACCTGTCCGCGGCCTTCGTCCGGCTGCACGCCCGGCTCGCCCCGGTCGCCTTCGTCCCCGAGGTGCGGCTGCACCAGGCCGACGAGCCCATCGGGCTCTGGGAGCTGACCGAGGGCGAGTTCCACAGCGCCCAACCCCCACCGTTCTGGGCCTTCGCCTGGGCCGGCGGGCAGGCGCTCGCCCGGCACGTCACCGACCACCCCGACCTGGTCGCCGGGCGGCGGGTGCTCGATCTCGCCACCGGATCCGGCCTGGTCGCCATCGCCGCCGCCCGCGCCGGCGCGGCGTCCGTGCGGGCCGTCGAGGTGGACGAGCGGGCGGTCGCGGCCGTCGCGCTCAACGCCGAGGCCAACGGGGTACGCGTCGACGCCGAACTCGGCGACATCCTCGACGACGATGCCGACGGCGCCGAGGTGGTGCTCGCCGGGGACGTCTTCTACAGCGAGGCGATGGCGCGGCGGATGCTGCGCTTCCTGCTCCGGGCCGCCCGGTCCGGGGCCCGGGTGCTGGTCGGCGACCCCGGCCGGGCGTTCCTGCCCCGCGAACGCTTCCACCAGCTGGCCGCCTACGACGTGCCGGTGCCGGAGGCGCTGGAGAGCGTACGGGTGAAGCACACCACGGTGTGGGAGCTGAACCCGGCTCCGCCGGGAGCCGCCCACTAGCGTGACGCCCGTGCTGTTCCGGGGCTGGGAGTCCGTCGAGGGCCGGTGGCCCGACGTGGCCACGGTTCTCGACCACGTCGGCGTGCCGCATCTGGTGGTGACCCGGCACGCCCTGGTCCGGCAGCTGCTCACCGACCCGGCGACGTTCCGGCCGGACAACGCCCTCGACGCGGTGACCCCGATCCCGGTGGCCGCCCTGCGGGTCCTCGCCGGCCACCGGTTCCGGCTCCCCCCGACCCTGGCCAACAACTCGGGGGCCAGCCACCCGGAGATTCGCGGCATCGTCGCCGACGCGCTGCACCCCACCCGGGTGGCCGCGCAGCAGCCCTGGCTGACCGACCTGGTCCGGCGGCGGGTGGCCCGGCTCGCCACCGCCCTCGCCGCGGGCGAGCAGGTCGACCTGTACGCGGAACTCGCCGCCGACCTGCCGCTGCTGGTGCTGGCCCGCCTGGTGGAGCTGCCGGACGCCCCGGTCGGCGCGGTCAAGGACTTCGCCCGGGCCGCCCTGGAGCTGTTCTGGGCCCCGCTGGCTGAGGACCGGCAGCTCGCGCTCGCCGCCGAGGTCGGCCGGTTCCACACCGTGCTGCGGGCGTTCGCCGCGACCGGTGGCGGGCTGGCCGCCCGGCTACGCGACGCCGGGCACTCCCCCGACGTGGTCGTCGGCGCGCTCTTCTTCCTGCTGGTCGCCGGCCAGGAGACCACCTCGCAGTTCCTCACCCTGCTGCTGCACCGGCTGACCGACGAACCGTCGGTCCGCGCCGGGCTGCGCGCCGGTGAGATCCCGGTCGCCGACGTGGTCGAGGAGGCGCTCCGCCTGGAGCCGCCGATCGTCACCTGGCGACGGGTGGCGGCGGTGGACACCACGCTGGGCGCCACGCCCGTCGCGGCCGGCACCAGCATCGTCGCCTGGCTGGCCCGGGCCGGCCGGGACCCGGAGGTGGTCGCCGCGCCGGACGAGTTCCGGCCGGGGCAGCGCGGCTCCCGGCGGCACCTCGCCTTCGGGGCCGGGGCGCACCGCTGCGTGGGGGCGCAGCTGGCCCGGATGGAGGCGGCGGTGGTGGTCGCCGAGGCGGCGCCGCTGCTCGACGGGGTGACCGTGGTCCGCCCGCCGTGGTGCCCCGACAACCTCACCTTCCGGATACCGGACGCGTTCGTGGTGCGCCGGGCCTGAGCCGCCCGAGGGTGCGAGCCCGGGCCTGAGCCGCCCGAGGCAGCGGGTCCGGACCTGACGAAAGTCAGGGTAGGTCGACGCCGATCGGCAGCGGTGCCGCCACCCGCCCGTTGCCTAGCGTCGGAGCATGATCACACTACGTGGGTTGACGAAACGGTTCGGGACGGCGACCGTGGTCGACGGCCTGACCGTCGACATCGGACCGGGGCAGGTGACCGGCTTCCTCGGCCCCAACGGCGCGGGCAAGTCCACCACCATGCGGATGGTCCTCGGGCTGGACCGGCCGACCGCCGGTGCGGCCCTGGTCAACGGCCGGCCGTACCGGGAACTGCGGCACCCACTGCACGAGGTGGGCGCGCTGCTGGACGCCACCGGCATCCACCCGACCCGCTCCGGCCGGTCCCACCTGCGGGCGATGGCCCGCAGTAACGGCATCCCGGCCCGCCGGGTGGCCGAGGTGCTCGACCTGGTCGGGCTGGACGGGCGCGCCGCCGACAAGCCGGGGCGGGCACTGTCGCTGGGCATGGGCCAACGGCTCGGGATCGCCGGCGCACTGCTCGGCGACCCGCCCGTGCTGCTGCTCGACGAGCCGGTCAACGGCCTCGATCCGGACGGGGTGCGGTGGATCCGCCGGCTCACCCGGACCCTCGCCGACGAGGGACGGACCGTCCTGCTCTCCAGCCACCTGATGAGCGAGATGCAGCAGACCGCCGACCGGGTCATCGTGCTCGGCAAGGGTCGACTCGTCGCCGACGCGCCGCTGGCCGAGCTGATCGCCGCCGGCCCGGCCGCGTCGGTCCGGGTACGCGGCCCCGAACCGGCCGGCCTGGCGGCGCTGGGCGCCCGGCTGACCGCCGAGCGGGCGACCGTGACCGCGTACGACACGGACGGCCTGACCGTCACCGGCGCCTCCGTCGACCGGGTCGGTGACCTGGCGTACGAGCTGGGGGTGCGGCTGCACGAGCTGACCCCGGTGGCCGCCTCGCTGGAGGAGGCGTTCCTGGAACTCACCGCCGACAGCGTCGAGTACGCCGCCGGCCCGGCCGGAAACGAGGCCCGATGACCACCCTGCCCACCGTCCCGCCGACCGCCCGGCCGGCGTCCCGGACCGCCCCGACGACCGGCCCGTTCGCCGGTGCCGTCGCCGCCGAGTGGACCAAGCTGTGGTCCGTCCGGTCCACCTGGTGGACGCTGCTGGCGGCGGCGCTGACCATGGCGGCCACCGCTGCCCAGCTGGCCATCTACGCCGTCAACGCCAACACCGACGACGACCCGACAGTCAACCCGGGCATCCTGCCGGTCGGCGACATCGTGACCGGCTCGCTGGAACTCACCCAGTACGTCGTCCTCGCCCTCGGGCTGTTCGCCGTCACCAGCGAGTACGCCACCGGCACCATCCGCACGACACTGCGCTGCACCCCGTCCCGCAGCCGGATGCTGCTGGCCAAGGCGGTCGTGGTCGGCGTCGTGACGTTCCTGGTCGGGCTGCTGCTCGGCGGCGTCGGCGCGGCGGTCGCCCGGCCGGTGCTGGGCGAGTGGGGTCGCGCCCCGCTCGGCGGAACCCTCGGCGACGTGGCCGCCTCGGCCGCGTACCTCGCGCTGGTCGGCGTGCTGGCGCTCGGGCTGGCGGCGGCGCTGCGCGGCGCGGTGCTCACCCTGACCGTGCTCTTCGCCCTGCTGATGATCGTGCCGCTGTCGCTGCAGGAACCGGGGATCACCGTGCTGACCCGGATCGCCGACGGCTTCCCGGGCGTCGCCGGCAGCCACTTCCTGGCCGGGGACACCGAGCCGTACCCGGCCGCGGTGGGGCTGCTGCTGCTCGCCGGCTGGGCGGTGGCCGCGCTGCTGCTCGGCCGGTACGCGCTGGGCCGCCGGGACGCGTGAGCGAGGGCGGGGCTGGTCAACCGGCCGGCGGCACCAGCCCCGCCTCGTACGCGAGGATCGCCGCCTGCACCCGGTTGCGTACGTCCAGTCTGGTGAAGATGCTGGTCAGGTAGCTCTTCACGGTGCCCTCGACGAGGTGCAGCCGGCGGCCGATCTCGGCGTTGGACAGTCCCGCCCCGACCAGGGCCAACACCTCCCGCTCCCGGTCGGTCAGCCCGGCGAGGCGGTCCCGGGCCTGCGGCCCCCGCGCCATCCGCCCGCCGCTCAGCTCGATCACCCGGCGCGCCACCCGGGGCGACAGATACGCCCCACCGTCGGCCACCGCCCGGATCGCGGCGAGCAACTCCCGGGGATCACCCGACTTGAGCAGGAACCCGCTCGCCCCCTGGCCGAGCGCCCGGGCGATCAGGTCGTCCTCACCGAAGGTGGTCAGCATGAGCGTGGCGGTCTCCGGCACCAGCCGGCGGATCTCCGCCGCCGCGCTGATCCCGTCCCACCTGGGCATCCGGATGTCCAGCAGCGCCACCCGGGGCCGGCGGGCGCGGACCAGCTCCACGGCCGCGTGGCCGTCGCCGGCCTCGCCGACCACCTCGATCGCCGGGTCGGCGGCCAGGATGGCGCGCACCCCGGCGCGGACCATCGCCTCGTCGTCGGCGAGCACCACCCGCAGGGGGTGCCCGTGGTCGTCGGTCACTGCGCGATCCGCTCCTTGCTGACCAGCCGGCCGTCGGAGAAGCAGAGCCGCCAGGTCGGCTCCGCGAAGGGGAAGTTGCCGTCGGTGTAGTACTCACATGCCCCGGGGTCGTCGTCCGCCGTCGGCGGGGCCGCCTGCCGGCGGGGCAACCCGAGTCCGTCCCGTGGATCGCCGACCCGCAGTCGCTCGTACCCGGCCCGATCGAGCACGGCACCCGCCGTGGCGAGCGGGTAGTAGACCAGGGCGAGCACGAGCCCGAGAACGGCCGGCGCGCCGAACGCCATCAGCAGGCTGCGCCGCACCCGGCGGCGGGCGTCCCGCAGCCGCCGTGCCGCCTCCCCGGATTGCTCGCCCGACGCTCGGCCGGGGCCGCTCGCGTCCGGCCCGCCGTCGGTCCGGCACGCCACACCGCCTGCTCCGGGCGCCGCATCGTCGGGCTCCGCGGCCGGGGGCCGGGTGTCCGCGCCGGCCGTCGCGTCGGCGGTCAGCGGCAGCCGTGCGGACACCTGGAAGCCGCCGTCCCGGGGGCCCGCGTCGAGCGCCCCGCCGGCGAGGCGGACCCGCTCGCGCAGGGCGAGCAGACCGCTGCCGTCGGACGCCGGCCCCGGCAGCGGGCCGGCCGGCGGTGCCGCGTTCACCACGCCGACCACCACCTCGTCGCCGGTCCGCTCGACGGTGACGGCCACCGCGGCGCGGGGCGCGTACCGGGCGGCGTTGGTCAGCGCCTCGCGCACCACCCGATGGACGGTGTGCGCGGCCAGCGGAGGCAGCGCGCCGACCTCCCCGGCGGCCCGCAGCGCGACCGTCATCCCGGCGTCGCGGGCCCCGTCCACCAGCTCCGCCACGGTCTCGCCGGCCGGTCGCAGCGAGCCCGGCCGATCCTCCCGGAGCACGCCGATGATCTCGCGCAGCCGCTCGGTGGCCGCGGCCACGCTGACGCGCAGTTCCCCGGCCGCGGCCCGGTGCGCGGGGGGCAGGTCGGATGCCACCTCCAGCCCGGCGGCGCGCAACGCGATCAGGCTCAGGTCGTGGCCCAGCGAGTCGTGCATCTCCTGGGCGATCCGGGCCCGTTCCCGCAGCCGGATCCGGTCGACCGCGCTGCGCCGCTCACGCTCCTCCGCCTCGGCATGCCGCCGCTGCGCCTGCGCCAGCGCCCGCTGCTGCCGCCGGTGCCGCCCGATCAGCCAGGGGAACACCCCGGCGAAGAGCAGCACCGAGGCCAGCAGGAACCAGGTCTCCGGCTCGGTGCCGAGCAGCCCGAGGTTGAGCGCGCTCCCGCCGACCGCGATGGCGCCGAAGACCGCTGCCGGCCGCCCCGTGCCGGTGCTGCGCCGCCCCGCGAGAAAGCTGAACACCGGGATGGCGAAGACGAAGTTGCCGTCGAGCAGCGAGCCGAACACCACCGCCACCAACGCCGCCAGGGGCAGCCGCCGGCCGAGCGCCACCGCGAGGGCGAGCAGCGCCAGCGACCCGACCAGCAGCGGCACCGCGTACCGGGGATAGGGCGGGGTGACCCCGGCGTACGCCACCGGCGCCGACACCGCGGCCCACAGCAGCAGGTCGCCGAGCCACCGCCGGCCGGTCGGCCCGCGGTCGGGGTCCGGGCGTCCCGCCCACCACCAGCGCAGTTCCACGGCGGCCACGGTACCGACGGCCGGCCGGGCCGGGCACCGACGAAAGTCAGGTGGTCAGCTCGCGTCCTCGGCCCAGGCCCGCCAGTCGTCGAGCACCCCGTACAGGGCGGGGGTGAGCCAGCCCGGGGCGGACCGGCGGAACACCCCCGGGTCCATTGCGCCGGCGCCCATCGGCACCGCCCCCAGCAGGTTAGGCACCACGTCGGACAGGTTGAGCCAGTGCACCAGCTCCGGCTCGGCCGGCCAGGCCCCGATGACCACTCCGGCGGGGACCGCCCGGCGGTCCAGCGCCTCCAGGGTGAGTGCGGTGTGGTTCAGCGTGCCGAGCCCGGCGCGGGCCACCACCACGGCCGGCGCGCCCAGCGAAACCGCCAGGTCGGCCACCGTCCAGGGCTCACCCGACGGCCGCAGCCCCATCGGTACGAGCAGCCCGCCGGCCCCCTCCACGAGCACCAGATCGTGCTTGTCGGTCTCCTCGCGGATCGCGTCGACGGCGGTGTAGAGCTCCAGCGGCGGCAGCTCGGCGACCCGGGCCGCGGCCAGCGGGGCGAGCGGGTCCGGATAGCTGGCCAGGGTCCGGCCGGTGAGCGGGGCGGCCAGCCGGGTCACCGAGTCCACGTCGCCGGGCTCACCGGTGGCCGTGCCGGTCTGGCCGGGCTTGACCACCGCCACCCGCAGCCCGGCGGCCTGCGCGGCGGTCGCGATCGCCGCGGTCACCACCGTCTTGCCCACCTCGGTGTCCGTCCCGGTCACCAGCACCGGCCCGGTCCAACCATTCGTCATGAGGCCACCTCTGTTCGCGACTGCGGGGCTCGCAAGACCGGCTCACTCCTCGCGCTCACGGTGCCACTCTTCGTTCGCGACTGCGGGGCTCGCAAGCCCGGCTCACTCCTCGCGCTCACGGTGCCACTCTTCGTTCGCGACTGCGGGGCTCGCAAAACCGGCTCACTCCTCGCGCTCACGGTGCACACTCCACGATGACGTCCAGGGCCCGGCCGAAGTCCGCCCGCGCCACCCCGGCGCCGATGGTCAGGCGGAGCCGGGAGCGGCTGTCCGGCGTGGACGGCGGCCGGAAGCAGCCCACCGCCACGCCCCGGTCCCGGCAGTCGGCCGCCCACGCGGTCGCCGCCTCCGGGCCGGGCGCGGTCACCGACACCACCGCCGCGTCGGGCGCGGAGACCTCCAGCCCGGCCCCGCCCAGCCGGCGTACCGCGAGGGCGGCCCGCTCGGCGAGCTCGGCGCGCAGTTCGTCGCCGGCCCGGGCCAGCCGCACCGCGGCCAGCACGCCGGCCGCGACCGCCGGGGGCAGCGCGGTGTCGAAGATGAAGGTGCGGCCGGTCTCCACTAGGTGCCGGACGAACTCCGCCGGCCCGGCCACCACGCCGCCCGCGCCCCCGAGCGCCTTGGAGAGGGTGGCGGTCACCACCACATCGGGCTCGCCGGCCAGCCCCGCCGCGACCACCCCGCCGGCCCCGGCCGGACCGGTGACGCCGAGCGCGTGCGCGTCGTCGACCAGCAGCAGGGCACCGTACCGGCGGGCGACGGTGTGCAGCGCGGCCAGTGGGGCGAGGTCGCCGTCGACCGAGAAGACCGACTCGGTGACCACCACTGCGGGCCGGCCCGGGGCGGCGGCCAGCGCAGCGGCCACCGCGTCGACGTCAGCGTGCGGGGTCACCACGGTCTCTGCGCCGGAGATCCGGCACCCGTCGATCAGCGAGGCGTGGTTGTGGGCGTCGGAGACGAGCAGCGTACGCGGCTGCACCAGGCCCCGGACGGCGGCGAGGTTGGCCAGGTAGCCGGAGGAGAAGACCAGCGCCCGGTCGGCGCCGAGCCAGTCGGCCAGCGCGTCCTCCAGCGCGTGGTGCAGGTCGGTGGAGCCGCGCACCAGCCGGGACCCGGTGGCCCCCAGCCCGTACGCGGTCAGCGCCGCCGCGGCGGCGGCGGTGACCTCCGGGTGGGTGGCCAGGCCGAGGTAGTCGTTGCCGGCCAGGTCGACCACCGCGTCGTCGGCCGCGCGCGGGCGCAGCGTACGGGTGAGCCCCGCCTTGGCCCGCAGCTCGGCGCGGCGGTCGAGCGCCGCCAGCCAGTCCGCCACCGTCCCGCCCCTTCCCGCCGTTCGTCGCCCCTCGGGCGCTTCCGCCGGGCGAAATTACCACCCGGCTCGGCGGCCCCGGCGGATCCGCTCCGCGGTTGACTTCAACCTCGCTTCAGCTTCGATGCTCCTCGGATGAGAAATCCGACGCGCCGGATGGCCGCACTGCTGCGCCGCGGGGTCGAAGTTGCTCTGTCGCTGGCCGCCGCCGACCCGAGCCTGCCACCGCCGGCCCGGGCGCTGCTGGTTGACGCGCTGGTCAGCCCGGACGCGGAGCCGATTTCTCCCCGACCACCGGCCTTGTAGGGTACGAGCCATGCCAGAGATCCTCGACCAGGCCCGCACCCGGGTGCTGGAGAACGGCGTCGGCCTCGACGAGGCCGGTGTCCTCGCCGTGCTGAACCTGCCCGACGAGCACCTGCCCGCCGCGCTCCAACTCGCCCACGAGGTACGGATGCGCTGGTGCGGCCCGGAGGTCGAGGTCGAGGGCATCGTCTCGCTGAAGACCGGCGGCTGCCCCGAGGACTGCCACTTCTGCTCCCAGTCCGGACTGTTCACCTCGCCGGTCCGCTCGGTCTGGCTGGACATCCCGGCGCTGGTCGAGGCGGCGAAGCAGACCGCGGCGACCGGGGCGACCGAGTTCTGCATCGTGGCCGCGGTGCGCGGCCCGGACGCCCGGTTGATGAAGCAGATGCGCGAGGGCGTGGCCGCCATCAAGGCGGAGGTGGACATCCAGGTCGCCGCCTCGCTGGGCATGCTCACCCAGGAGCAGGTCGACGAGCTGGTCGAGATGGGCGTGCACCGCTACAACCACAACCTGGAGACCTGCCGCTCCTACTTCCCGAACGTGGTCACCACGCACTCCTGGGAGGAGCGCTGGGAGACCTTGAAGATGGTCCGCGAGTCCGGCATGGAGGTCTGCTGCGGCGGCATCCTCGGCCTCGGCGAGTCGGTGGAGCAGCGGGCCGAGTTCGCCGCGCAGCTCGCCGAGCTGGACCCGCACGAGGTCCCGCTCAACTTCCTCAACCCCCGCCCCGGCACCCCGCTCGGCGACCGTCCGGTGGTGGAGGGCAAGGACGCACTGCGGGCCATCGCCGCGTTCCGGCTGGCCATGCCGCGCACCATCCTCCGGTACGCGGGCGGCCGGGAGCTCACCCTCGGCGACCTGGGCACCCGGGACGGCCTGCTCGGCGGCATCAACGCGGTCATCGTCGGCAACTACCTGACCACGCTGGGCCGGTCGGCGACCGACGACCTGAAGCTGCTGGACGAGCTGAAGATGCCGGTCAAGGCGCTGTCGGCGACCCTGTAGAGACCCACCCGGTGAGGACGACGTGACCGAGCTTGTCGAGCCCGCGACGGCGCGGCGCTGGTGCGACCGCTGTGGTGAGCCGGCCGACGCCGGCGCGCACGCGGCCTGCCAGGCGGCGCGCGAGCTGGAGCCGCCGCGCTACTGCGCCCACTGCCGCCGCCGGATGAAGGTGCAGGTCGTGCCGACCGGCTGGTCGGCGGTCTGCGTCGAACACGGCGAGAGCCGGGGCTGACGTGCTGCAGGGGCGGGCGGTGACGTTACGACCGGCGACGGACGCCGACGTGCCCGCCCTCGCCGCGATCCGCGCCACCCCCGAGGTGAGGCGCTGGTGGCGCGGCGGCGACGACCTCGCCGAGGCGGTCCGCGCCGACCTGGCCGACGACGACCTGACCGTGTATGCCATCGAGCACGACGGCCGGGTGGTCGGCGCCATCCAGTGGTACGCCGAGACGGACCCCGACTACCGCCACGCCAGCCTGGACATCTTCCTCGACCCGGCGGTACGCGGTGCCGGCCTCGGCGGGGACGCCATCCGCACCCTGACCCGGCACCTGGTCGACGAATACGGCCATCATCGGTTCACCATCGACCCGGCGGCGGCGAACACGGCGGCGATCCGCGCGTACGCGAAGGTGGGCTTCCGCCCGGTGGGCATCATGCGGCGGTACGAGCGCGGCGCGGACGGGCGCTGGCACGACGGTCTCCTCATGGACCTCCTCGCCCACGAACTGCCCGACTGAGTCAGCCGTCCCAGACCAGGTGGCCGTCGGGTAGGCGGCGGGCACCCGCCGCGGGGCGGTGCGGACTGAGCCGGCCGTCCGGCATGAGGTGCCGCACCGGCACCCCCCGACCGAGTGCCGCCACGTCGGCGATGAGCCGCCGGTGGCAGCGCCACCAGACGCTCTCGCTGCACATCACCGCCGTCGTCCGCCGGGCCGCGTCGGCCAGCACCTCGTCCAGCGCCGCGTCGAACTCCGGCGTCCGGGTGTAGGCGGCGTACGCCCGGAACGCGGCGACCGTCCACCAGGTGTCCGGCTCCGGTTCCCCGGCGCGCACGTGCCGGCGACCGCCGAGGCGGGGCTCCCAGCGGTAGGCGATGCCCCGCTCCGGCAGCCAGCGCTCGAGCGCCTCCCGTCGGACGTCCGGGTTGGTCCGGCTGGCCGGGTACCGCCGGACGTCCACCACGAGGGCGATCCCCGCGCCGGTCAGCAGTTCCCCCAACCGCTCCCGGTCGGCCGCCCCGTGCCCCACCGTCAGCAACACGTACCCCAGGTTGCCCCGAATCTTGGGCGCTTACCGTTCGAACACGAACGGCAGGTGTCCGAAATCGGTGGCTGGGAGCGGTGGCTGGTCCTGCGCCGGAGCCTCGATCCGCGTTACCTCGACACGCGCCCGAAGTGGTCTTGCAGCTCAGGCCGAACGTCCGATGTCGCCGGTTCCGGGCCGGCGTGCGATCATGTGCCGTCACCTCTCCCCATCTCGGAGGATTCCTCATGCCACAGCGTCGGCACGTGGCGCGCGCGGCTGTGACCGCGTCCGCGGCCGCGGCCTGCCTCGCACTGGCCACCCCGGCTTGGGCGTCGGCCACCGTCACCAACCCCACCCTGCGTCAGGCCGGCCAGCACATCCTGGCCTCAGCCGGGGGCTTCAACCAGGGCTTCGGCGAGTGCGCCGGCGCGGAGCAGCAGGCAGCCGGCGAGGACATCTGGGTCTTCATCTGGCCCGGCAACGGCGTCGAGAGCGTCGACGCGGTGAACATCGGCTGGGACACCGACAACGACGGCACCGCCGACACCTTCAAGACGCTCGCCGAGGGTCACTTCACGACCGACAACGGCGCCAAGAAGGTCTGGTTCGCCACGCCGGCCGGCTGGAAGCTGGAGAGCGGCGAGTCGACCATCCACGGGCAGGTACCGCAGGACAAGTTCAACCTGACCCACACCTGCGCCGGCACCGGTGGCGAGACGCCGCCCACCACGCCGCCGGTCGAGGAGACCCCGACCCCGACCCCGCCGGTCGAGGAGACCCCGACCCCCACCCCGCCGGTCGAGGAGACCCCGACCCCGACCCCGCCGGTCGGCGAGACCCCGACCCCGACCCCGCCGGGTGAATCGGGTGCTCCCTCGGAGACCCCGTCGCCGAGCACCTCGGTGGGTGGCGGTGCCGGCGGTGGCAGCGAGGGTGGTCTGCCGCTCACCGGCGTGGCCGCGACCAGCATCGCGCTCACCGGCGTTCTGCTCATCGGCGGCGGCGTCGTGCTGATGACCATGCGTCGTCGCCGGGACAAGGTCACCTTCACCAGCTGACCTCCGCGCCACCTGGGAACCGGCCGTCGGACCTCCGTCCGGCGGCCGGTTCCGTCATTGTGGGACCGGCGCGATCGTGGCGCTGCGCGGCTGAACCCTGGCGGGCATTGACGGACACCCGGCCGACAGCCGCCCGACGTGGATCACATAATCGATCGCCATTGATGGAATGTCCACGTATTCCCAGGTGGGCGCCAGTGCGTGGCGGCCGCAGCCGGCGCCAACCGGTGGACCCGGCGTCCTGGCATACGAGCGTACGGTTGCCCGCGCGCTCGACCGCGCGGGACAGTACGCCTCACCAGCGGTGCCATCGACGCCGCCGCTCCCTGGACAACCCTGAGGAGATCGCGATGGCTCTCAGACTCGCCGACGGCACCTCCTGGTCCGACACCCTCGCCCGCGCGGTGGCCGCCGCGCCGGAAGCCTTCGGCACCACGCCGGACGGCAGCGCCACCCTGCACAACCTGATCGAAGGCGGATGGCAGGCGGTCGGCGCGCCGACTCCGGTGCGCACCCCCGTCGACAACACCGTCCTGGTGAACCTGGCCCGGCTCGACGCCGACGCGGCGCGCCGGGCCGTCGCGCACGCCGCCACCGCCCACCGGGGCTGGGCCCGGACCCCGCTCGCCGACCGCAAGGCCCGGGTCACCGAGGCCCTCGACGCGCTCACCGCCCACCGTGACCTGCTCGCCATGCTGCTGGTCTGGGAGATCGGCAAGCCGTGGCGGCTGGCCTGCGCCGACGTCGACCGCGCCCTGGACGGCGTGCGCTGGTACGTGCAGGAGATCGACCGGATGCTCGCCGACGGCCGCGAACCGCTGCCCGGCCCGGTCAGCAACATCGCCTCCTGGAACTACCCGATGAGCGTGCTGGTGCACGCCGAACTGGTGCAGCTGCTCGCCGGCAACGCGGTGATCGCCAAGACGCCGTCCCAGGGCGGCGCGGTCTGCCTCACCGTGGCGCACGCCCTGATGCGCCGCGCCGGGCTGCCCGCCACCCTGGTCTCCGGCAGCGGCGAGGAACTCTCCGAGGTCCTGGTGCGCGCCCCGGAGATCGGCGCGGTGGCGTTCGTCGGCGGCCGGTCCAACGGCGGCAAGGTGGCCGCGGCGCTGCTGGACTCCGACAAGCGGCACTTCATCGAGCAGGAGGGCCTCAACGCCTGGGGCATCTGGAACTTCTCCCAGTGGGACCTGCTCGCCGCGCACCTGAAGAAGGGCTTCGAATACGGCAAGCAGCGCTGCACCGCGTACCCGCGGTTCGTGGTCCAGCGGGACCTGGTCGACGAGTTCCTCGACATGTACCTGCCGGTCGTCCGCTCCGTACGCTTCGGACACCCGCTCGCCGTCGGTGCCGACTGGTCGGCCGGCGACCCGCTGCCCGAGCTGGACTTCGGCCCGCTGATCAGCGCCGCCAAGGCGGAGGAGCTGCGCCGCAAGGTCGACGAGGCGGTACGCGGCGGCGCCGTGCCGCTGCACCGGGGCAAGCTCGACGGGGCGCCCTTCCTCGACGGGCAGGACACCTCCGCGTACGTGGCGCCGGCCGTGCTGCTCGCCCCGCCGGGGCGGTCCCGGCTGATGCACGCCGAGCCCTTCGGCCCGGTCGACACCATCGTCGTGGTGGACACCACCGACGAGCTGCTGGCCCAGATGAACGCCTCCAACGGCGCGCTGGTCGCCTCCCTCGCCTGCGACGACGAGGAGCTGGCCGGCAAGCTCGCCGTCGACCTGCAGGCGTTCAAGGTGGGCATCAACAAGCCCCGCTCGCGCGGCGACCGGGAGGAGCCGTTCGGCGGCCGGGGCGCGTCCTGGAAGGGCGCGTTCGTCGGCGGGGACCTGCTCGTACAGGCGGTCACCGTGGGCGGCGACGGCCGGCTCTACGGCAACTTCCCCGACTACAGCAGCTACCCGACGACCTGACGACCCGGGCAGGGCCCCCGAACCGGGGGCCCTGCCCGGGTCACCGTCCCCCGCACCGGAGGTCGGCCAGGTGGCGCCAGGTCGGCGCCGGTACCGGTCACCCGCCCGACGTCGGCGTACCGCGCCGTTGCGGCACCTGGCGCGGCGGGCGACCGTCCAGTCAGGGCGACCGTCGTACGGCCGCGTCGGCCGGCCGGGGCACCTCGGCCCGGCGCGCCCGCAGCGGCACCGTCACGGTCAGTACGCTGCCGTCCCGGTCCACCGAGGTCGGCCGCTCCAGCCGGCGTACGGCGCGCAGCATCGGGGTGTTCGCGGCGTGCACGTGCAGCAGCACGGCGGCGTAGCCGACGCGCTCGGCGTGCCCGAGCAGCCGCCGCAGTAGGGCCGAGCCCAGGCCGCGCCGCTGCCAGTCGTCCCGGACCAGCAGCGCCACCTCCGCCTCGTCCCCCTCGCCGAGCAGGTTGGCCAGCGCCACGACCGGCTCCGCCTCCCCGTCGGAGTCGGCCGTGGCGACCAGGGTGAGCCCGCCGGCCGGCTCCAGCAGCCGCCGCAACCGGGCCGGTGACGGCCGTGCGGCACCGCTCAGGTAGCGCCGCTGCCGGCTCCGCGCCGAGCAGGTCTCGTGCAGCTCCAGCACCCCTGGCAGGTCGTCCGCGGTGGCCGGCCGGACCAGCACCTCGGCCGAGTCGGGCAGCACCAGGGTCACCCGGTCGGCGTCGCGCCGGGCGACCGTGGCGGCGAGCTCCACCAGCGCCTGGGCCCGGGCGTACTCGGCCGGGGTGAAGCTCGGCTCGCGGCGGCGCAGCTCGTACGACCCGCCCGACGGGTCGGCCAGCAGCATCGTCGCCGCGCCCACCCCGCCGGGCGGGCCGGTCGGCGTCGGCCGCCAGGCCACCGAGTCGGCGCCGAGCAGGGCACGCAGCGCCTCGCCGGCCGCCTCCGGGTCGCGGGCCAGCCGGGTGGCCAGGCCGAGCACCCGGGTGGGCTGGTCGGCCAGCCCGCGCGCCTCGCTGCGCGCCACCCAGCAGTCCCGGCCGCGTCCCCGCTCGACGGCCGCCCGCAGGTCGGCCTCGGTGAGCTGGTCGGGCGCGTCGACCAGGAAGTCGTCGACCGCGCCCACCTCGGTGGTGTGCACCTGCACGGTGAGGATGTTGACCCCGCGCAACGCGAGGCTCGCCGTGAGCACCGACAGGTATCCCGGCCGGTCCTCGACGGTGGCTCGGATCCGCCACAGCGCCATGTCTGCTCCTTTCCCCACCACCAGACCCTGCCGCGCCGCTGTTGCGGGTCCGTTGCCCGGCGGTGACGCGGCGGGCACCCGTCACGTGACGCTGGTCACCGACGGCGCGCCGACCAGATCGAGCCGGTCGCCGAGGATCACCGCGCTGGCGCGGACCAGTTGGGCGAGCCGGTCCACCTCGGTGGCGTGGAACGCCGGGGCGGTGAGCGGCTCGGTGTGGTCCCGCGCCACCACCAGCACCAGGCCGGCGCGCCCGAACGGGGCGACCGCGTGGTGCCGGCCGTCCGGGCCGGACATCGCCCGGGCCCGCAGCGGGGTCACCTCCGGCAGCCGGGGCGGGGTCGGCGTCCGCCAGCTCGCGTGCCCGACGGTGGCCTCACCCGCGCCGCCGCGGGAGGCCCAGTCCAGCGGTACGACCGCGGCCACCGCCCAGTCCGCGGCGAGCAGCCCCGGCACCGCGTCGACCAGGGTGGCGATCCCGTCGGTCGGGTTCGCCGCGATCTGGGCGAGCAACTCGGCGTCCTGGCCGCTGGTGGTCGGCGCGCCGATCGCCCGCCACACCCCGTCCACGTGCACGCCGGGGATGGCGGCCAGCCCAGCCAGGAGGCGTTCCACCCGCGCCGCGCCCGGCCACACCACGGTGAAGTCGTCCACCGCCCGGCCGCCGAGCCGTTCCAGCACCACCACCTGCACGATGTCGGCCCCGGACACGCCGAGTGTGCGGGCCACCTGGCCGAGCGTGCCGGGCCGGTCCGGCAGGGTCACCCGAACTCTCAGCAGCATGTCTGATCCCTCCGCTCGGCGGGCCGGCCGAGACGGCCGGCAGGCTGGGCTCCAGCCTGCCGGTTGACCATTTCGCCCTGGTTGCAGCGCCATGTCCCGCCGGGAAAATCCGACCTTGACAAGAAAGCTGAGCTGCCATCAACTGGTCGGATGACCGATCCGGCCGTCGACGCACCCTCGACCGGTTCGGCCCCCGGGGGGCTCGACCTCGAACGACTCGCCGCGTACCTGGCGGCGCACCGGCCCGAGCTGGTGGCCGGGCCGCTGACCGCGCGGCTGATCGCCGGGGGCAAGTCCAACCTGACCTACCTGCTGCGCGGCGGCGACCGGGAGTTGGTGCTGCGCCGCCCGCCGCTCGGGCACGTGCTGGCCACCGCGCACGACATGGCCCGGGAGCACCGGGTGATCGCCGCGCTCGCCCCCACCGAGGTGCCGGTCCCCGCCGTGCTGCTGCTCTGCCCCGACGACACGGTGATCGGCGCGCCGTTCTACCTGATGGAGAAGGTCGACGGGGAGGTCTACCGGAGCCGGTCGCAGACCGACCCGCTCACCGCCGGGCAGCGGCGCGACCTGGCCATGGCGATGATGGACACCCTCGCCGCGCTGCACACGGTCGAGCCGGCCGCGGTCGGGTTGGCCGACTTCGGCCGCCCCGACGGCTACCTGGCCCGGCAGGTACGCCGCTGGGCCGGCCAGCTCGACCGGTCCCGCAGCCGCCCGCTGCCCGGCATCGACGAGCTGCGCGACGCGCTCGCCGGCAGCGTGCCGGAGGGCGCGAACGCCGGCCGGATCGTGCACGGCGACTACCGGCTGGACAATCTCCTCGCCGCGGTCGACCCGGTCGCCGTCCGGGCGGTGCTCGACTGGGAGATGGCCACCCTCGGCGACCCGCTGGCCGACCTGGGGCTGCTGCTGACCTACTGGGACGTGCTCGGCGACAGCGACGCCGCCGACGGCAACCCGGTCGCCGACGGCCTCGGCCCGCGCGCCGGCTTTCCCACCGGAGCCGAGCTGATCGACCGGTACGCCGGCCGCGGCGACATCGACGTCGGCCCGCTGCACTGGCACGTGGCGCTCGGCTGCTTCAAGCTCGCGGTGATCTGCGAGGGCATCCACTACCGGCACACCCTCGGGCAGACGCTCGGCGGCGGCTTCGACCGGATCGGCGAGCTGGTGGCGCCGCTGGTCGAGCACGGTCTGCACGCGGTCAGGGGCAAGTGATGGACTTCGCGTACGACGCCCGTACGGTCGAGCTGCGCGACCGGCTGGCAGCCTTCCTCGCCGAGTGCGTGTACCCGGCCGAGCCGGTGCACGCCGAGCAGGTCGCCGCCGCCGGCGACCCGTGGGCGCGCCCGCCAATCATGGCCGAGCTGAAGGCCGAGGCCCGTTCGCGGGGCCTGTGGAACCTCTTCCTCCCCGATTCCCGGTACGGCGCCGGCCTGACCAACCTCCAGTACGCCCCGCTCGCCGAGCTGACCGGGCGCAGCCCGCACCTGGCCCCGGAGGCGCTGAACTGCGCCGCCCCGGACACCGGCAACATGGAGCTGCTCGCCGAGTTCGGCTCCGCTGCCCAGCGGGACCGCTGGCTGAAGCCCCTGCTGGCGGGGGAGATCCGCTCCGCGTTCTGCATGACCGAGCCGGAGGTGGCCTCCTCCGACGCCACCAACATCGCCACCCGGATCACCCGGGACGGTGACACCTTTGTCGTCAACGGCCGCAAGTGGTGGTCGTCCGGGGCGATGAACCCGCGCTGCGAGATCCTCATCGTGATGGGCAAGACCGACCCGGGCGCCGAGCGGCACCGCCAGCAGAGCATGATCCTGGTCCCCCGGGACACCCCGGGCGTGACCGTACGCCGGGGCATGACCGTGTTCGGCTACACCGACGCCCCGCACGGCGGCCACGCCGAGATCGACTTCTCCGACGTACGGGTGCCGGCGGAGAACCTGGTCGGCGCCGAGGGCGGCGGCTTCGCCATCGCCCAGGCCCGGCTCGGCCCGGGGCGGATCCACCACTGCATGCGGCTGATCGGGATGGCCGAGCGGGCCCTGGAGTTGCTCTGCCGGCGGGCGCTGGACCGGGTCGCGTTCGGCCGGCCCCTCGCCGAGCAGGGCGTGGTCCGGGAATGGATCGCCGAGTCCCGGGTGCGCATCGAGCAGGCCCGGCTGCTGGTGCTCAAGACCGCCTGGCTGATGGACACCGTCGGCAACAAGGGCGCGCACACCGAGATCCAGGCCATCAAGATCGCCACGCCGGCGATGGCCGAGTGGGTGATCGACAAGGCCGTCCAGGCGTACGGCGGGGCCGGCGTCAGCCAGGACACCCCGCTCGCCGCCCTGTGGGCGCAGGCCCGCACCCTCCGCCTGGCCGACGGCCCCGACGAGGTCCACAAGGCATCCCTGGCCAAACGCGAACTCCGCCGCTGGTCCTGACCCCACCCCCGCCAACCTCGGGCTTGATCATGAGGTTGGCCGGGACGAACCGGGGCAATTCACACCGCTAACCTCATGGTCAACGCGCCGGGGGCGGGCGGCCCGATCGAGGCTGGAGGTCAGGCGGAGGCGCGGTGGATGAGCTTGGTGTCGAGGAGGACGTGCGGGGACACCTCCTCGCCACGGATGCGGGAGACCAGCAGGCGGGCCATCTGCCGGCCCATCTCCTCCACCGGCTGGAAGACCGTGGTCAGCGGCGGCTCGGCCTGCCGGGCGATCGGGGCGTCGTCGAAGCCGATCACCGCCACGTCCTCGGGCACCCGGCGGCCGGCCTCACGGAGCGCCCGCAGGGCGCCGAAGGCCATCAGGTCGGAGGCGACGAAGACCGCGTCCAGGTCCGGGCAGACCTCCAGCAGCCGGCGCATGCAGGCCGTGCCGCTGCCCTCGCTGAAGTCGCCGTACGCGATCAGGTCCGGGTTCACCGCGCCGCCGGCGGCCTGGACGGCCTCCCGGTAGCCGGTCAGCCGGGCCAGGCCGGCGCCCATGTCCTGGGGGCCGGCGATGGTGGCGACCCGCCGCCGCCCTCGTTCGAACAGGTGCTCCACCGCCTGCCGGGCACCGCCGACGTTGTCCACGTCGACGAACCAGGCCGGCTGGGCGTTCGGGTGCAGCATCCGGGCCGGCCGGCCGCCGAGCACGGTGGGCAGGCCGCGCTCCTCCAGCAGGGTGGGCAGCGGGTCGGCGTCGTGCAGGGAGAGCAGCAGCACGCCGTCCACGTGCTGGTTGGTCAGGTGGTGCTCGACCCGTTCCCGCTCGATCTGGGACTGCGCCATGGCCAGCCAGAGCTGCATCGGGGTCTCCAGCAGCGCGGAGCTGACGCCCCGGACGATGCCGGCGAAGAACGGCTCGGTGAAGACCCGCTCCCCCGACTCGGAGACCACCAGAGCCACCGAGTCGGTCCGCTGGGTCACCAGCGCCCGGGCGGCGCGGTTGGGCACGTACCCCAACTCGGCGATCGCCGCTTGGACGGCGGCCCGGGCCTCGGGGCTGACCTGGGGCGAGCCGTTGACCACGCGAGAGACCGTGCCGCGCCCCACGCCGGCGCGGGCGGCGACCGCGTCCAGGGTCGGGCGCCCGAGCGACCGCGTGCGCTGCGTTGTCATCGTCTGCACCTCCGACGTCGGACGGACCCGGCACCTGCTTGGGCGTCGGTGCCGGGCCGCCCGTTACTGGCTGGCCTTCCGCCCTATTGTGCGGCCAGGCCGTTACGTCGGATCACCTCGGCGTACCACCTGGCGCTGGACTTGGGGATCCGGGCCTGGCTGTCGTAGTCGACGTACACCATCCCGAAGCGCTTGGTGTAGCCCCAGGCCCACTCGAAGTTGTCCAGCAGCGACCAGGCGAAATACCCCTTCAGCGGCACCCCGGCGCCGATCGCGGCGTGCGCGGCGCGCAGGTGCGCGTCGAAGTACGCCAGCCGGTCCGGGTCGTCCACCCGGCCGTCGATCACCGCGTCGACGAACGCGGAGCCGTTCTCGGTGACGTACAGCGGCAGGTCGGTGTAGTCCCGGTGGACGCGTTCCAGGGTCTCCACCAGGCCCGGGGCGTCGATCTCCCAGTCCATGTCGGTCACCGGCACCCCCCGGGTGACGAACCGGACGTCCGCACTGCCGGGCCAGCAGGACGGCGCCCGCCAGTAGGCCTCCGCCCCGGCCCCGGGGACCGGTGCGGCGACCACGTACCGGCTGTAGTAGTTGACGCCCACCACGTCCAGCGGCGCCGAGATGATCCCCAGGTCGCCGTCGCGCACGTGCCCGAAGTCGGTGACCTGGCGCAGGTCGGCCTGCAGGTCCGCCGGGTACGCCCCGCGCAGCACCGGGTCGAGGAAGAACCGGTTGGCCAGCCCGTCGATGCGGCGGGCGGCGTCGGCGTCCGCGGGCGAGTCGGTGGCCGGGGTCACCGGGTAGAGGTTGAGCGTGATGCCGAGCTGCGCCTCCGGCCGGGCCGCCCGCACCGCCTGGACGGCCAGCCCGTGCCCGAGCATGAGGTGGTGCCCGGCCCGGACCGCGTCCGCCCCATCGGAGCGGCCGGGCGCGTGCACGCCGGAGCCGTAGCCGAGGAACGCCGAGCACCACGGCTCGTTGAGGGTGGTGAAGTATCGCACCCGGTCGCCGAGCGCGTCGGCGACGAGCCGGGTGTAGTCGGCGAACCGGCCGGCGGTGTCGCGGGCCGGCCAGCCGCCGGCGTCCTCCAGTGGCTGGGGCAGGTCCCAGTGGTAGAGGGTGAGCCACGGCTCGATGCCGTGGGCCAGCAACTCGTCGACCAGCCGCCGGTAGAAGTCCAGTCCCGCCTGGTTGGCCGGTCCGGCGCCGCCTGGTTGGACCCGCGGCCAGGAGATCGAGAACCGGTACGACTTCAGGCCCAGGTCGGCCATCAGCCGTACGTCCGCGGGCATCCGGTGGTAGTGGTCGCAGGCCACGTCACCGGTGTGCCCGGCCACCGTCCGGCCCTCGGTGTGGCTGAAGGTGTCCCAGATCGACGGGGTCCGGCCGCCCTCGGCCGCCGCCCCCTCGATCTGGTACGCCGCGGTCGCCGCACCCCACAGGAAGCCGGGCGGGAAGGTGCGTTCCGGACCCTGGTCGAGGAGCCCGACGGCGGGTGGGCTGGCTGGGTTGCTCACGACTTGACGGCGCCTTCCATGATTCCGCCGATGATCTGGCGGCCGAAGATGATGAACACGACCAACAGCGGCAGGGTCGCCAGCGCGGTGCCGGCGAACAGGGCCACGTAGTCCGTCTGGTACGGCCCGGACGAGAGGATCTTCAGGGAGTATTGCACCGTCGGGGTGTCCGGGGTGAGCACGATGAACGGCCAGAGGAACTCGTTCCAGGTCTGCATGAAGGTGAGCAGGCCGAGCACCGCCGCCGCCGGCCGCAGCGCGGGCAGCACCACGTTCCAGTAGATCCGCCAGGTGGAGCAGCCGTCGAGCCGGGCCGCCTCGATCAGCTCGTCGCTGATCGCGGACATCGCGTACTGGCGCATCATGAACACCCCGAAGCCCTGCACCAGGAACGGCACGATGACCGCCTGCAGGGTGCCCGTCCACCCGAGATCCACCATCATCAGGTAGAGCGGGATGACGCCGAGCTGGGTCGGCACCATCATGGTCAGGATGATGACCAGTAGCAGCGCGTTGCTGCCCCGGAACCTGAGCTTCGCGAAGGCGAAGCCGGCCAGGCTGGAGAAGAAGATCACCGAGATGGTGACCACGCTCGACACGACGGCCGAGTTGACCAGACCGTAGACGAACGAAGCGTCCTCGTTGGCGAGCATCCGGTCGATGTTGGCGAACAACTGGTCGCCGGGGCTCGGCGGCATCTCGTAGACCGCGCTGTTGTCCCGGGAGGCGATGATGAACGACCAGATGATCGGGAAGATCGACAACACGCAGCCGATGATCAGCGCGAGGTAGGTCAGCGGGCTGGCCTGCCAGAGCTGTACGCCGGGGGTGCGCCGGCGGCGTCGCGGGGCCGGCGGTGGTGGGGCCACCGACCGGGGAAGGGTCTGTGCGGTGGTCACTTCTGCTCCCCCTTCACCGACCGGCGTACGAGCGCAAAGTTGATCAGCGCGAAGATGATGATCATCATGAAGAGCAACCAGGACATCGCCGAGCCGTACCCGTACTCGGCGTTGCCGGTGAAGGTCCGCTCGTAGATGTACATGGCCAGGGTCTGGAACTGGTGGTCGGCGCCACCGCGGACCAGGCCGAACCCGTACATCAGGGGCTCGGTGAAGATCTGGAAGCCACCGATGGTGGAGATGATGACCGTGAAGAGGATCGTCGGCCGAATCAGCGGCACGGTGATCGCCCAGAACTGCCGCCAGGCCGAGGCACCGTCCAACGCGGCCGACTCGTACAGGTCCTTCGGGATGGCCTGCATGGCGCCGAGGTAGATCAGCGCGTTGTAGCCGGTCCACCGCCAGTCGACCATGAAGGCGACCGCGAACCAGGAGGCGTAGCGGTTGTCCCGCCAGGCGATCGGATCGACGCCCACGGTGCCGAGCAGCCAGTTGATCAGGCCGTACCGGTCCGCGAAGATCAGCGCGAAGATGATCCCGACCGCGGCCACCGAGGTGATGTTGGGGATGAGAATGCCCATCCGCAGCAACGTGCGGGCCCGCATCTGCCGGTTCAGCAGGTTGGCGATGATCAGCGCCACGATGAGCTGCGGCACGGTGCTGAGGAGGAAGATCCCGACGGTGTTGTAGGCCGCGTTCCAGAACTGGGCGTCCGCCATCAGCACCCGGTAGTTCTCCCCCGCGAACTCCTTGGTGCCGCTGAGCAACTCGTAGTCGAAGAGCGAGACGTAGGCGGTGTAGAGGACCGGGAAGAGGCCGAAGATCCCGAAGAGGACGAAGAACGGGGCGATGTAGAGGTACGGCGAGTAGGTGATGTCCCAACGGCCGAGCCGGTACGACGGGCGCCGGCGCGGCGGGGCGGGCGGGGGTGGCGAGGCGGCACGCGACGGTGGCACCGCGCCGACAGTGGAACGCATTGCGGGTCCTTCCGGGGAGTTGGGCGTTGGTGACCTCGCGGCGGCGCCCACACCCGGGCCGGGTGTGGGCCGCCACCGGTCCGCGGGCCCTGGACGCCCGCGGGCTCGGCGGGTCACCGGCGACTCAGCTGGCCGCCTTCCTGGCCTCGTCCATCGCCTTCTTCCAGGCGGCTTCCGAACTGAGCTGGCCGCGCTCGGCCGCCTGCATCTGCGGCTCGACGATGGTCTCCCAGATCTGCTGGTGCTTGGCGCCGAGGAAGATCGGCTTCATGTTCTTGACGCTCGCACCGAAGATCTGGCCCGTGGGCGCGCCGCTGAAGTAGTCGCTCGTCTTGTCCTTGAACGCCGGGTCCTCGAGGCCGGCGATGTCGGACGGCATGGCGCCCGCCTCCTTGAACGCCGCCAGGTGCCCCTCCTTGCTGGTCAGGTACTTGGCCAGCAGGTACGCCTCCTTCGGGTGCTTGGTCTGGGCCGGGATGGCGAGGTAGGAACCACCCCAGTTACCGCCCCCGCCGGGGATCGTGGCGATGTCCCACTTGCCGGCGTTCGCCGGGCCCGAGCGCTGGGCGATGACGCCCTCGGTCATCCAGGCCGGGCAGGGGAGGGTGGCGAACGCGGAGTTCTTGAAAGCGGCGTCCCAGTCGGCGCTCCACCGCTGCGCCTTGGCGGTCAGCCCGTCGGCGGCCATCTGCAGGCCCAGGTCCCAGGTCTGCTTGATCACCGGGTTGGTGTCGCCGATGAACTTGTTGTCCTTGTCGAAGAAGAAGGTCTCCGAGTTCTGCATGACGTACGGCTGCATCAGGCTGGTCGCGCTGTCCAGCCAGGCCGCCTTGACCTTGCCGCTGGCCTTGAACTCCTTGCCCAGCGCGATGTAGTCCGGCCAGGTGCTGATCCGCTTGGCGACCTCGTCCCGGTCCGTGGGCAGGCCGGCCTGCTGGAACAGGTCCTTGCGATAGCACATGGCCAGGCCGCCGACGTCGGTGCCGAGGCCGATCAGCTTCTTGCCGTCCGGCGTCAGGGCGTTGTTCCACTTCCACTCGGGGAAGTTGGCCTTCAGCTCACCGGCGCCCAGATCGAGCAGGTTGGCGAACTTGTCGTGGTTCTGGACGTACCCGAGCAGGACGCCCTCCTCAAGACCGACCACGTCGCCGGCGCCGCTGCCCGCGGCGAGCCACTGCACCAGCTTCGGCTGGAAGTCGCGCAACTCGCCCATCTTCTGGTGCTCGACCTTGATGTTCGGGTTGGCCGCCTCGAAGTCCTTGATGGCCTGGTCATAGCCGAAGTTCTGGAAGGTCTGCAGGACCAGCTTGACCTGGCCGCCGGTCGACCCCTCGTCCTCGCTCTTCTTGCTGCACGCCGTGCTGCCGAGAGCCACGCCCGCGGCGAGCGCGGCGACCGCGACAGTTCGGAGCCGGCGCCTGATGACGCTCATCCCTGACCCCTCTCAGGTGGGTATCTCGTGTGGTGGTTGTTGACCCGCGCCGCCCGTCCGCAGGACGGGTCAGGTGGTGGGGTTGTTCCGGTTCCGGGGCGCCGCCGCGACGAGCGATGTGGCTTGGGACACGTCGCCGGGAGCGCTCCCATGAGCTTGCCGATGCGCTTCAGGGGTGTCAACAGGGCTGTGGGAGCGTTCCCAGATTGTTACCGGCGACGGCTCCACCGAGCCGGTCGAGGGTGCGGCAAACCGGGACGGGCCCCTGGCCGCCGCGCGGTCAGCGGGTCAGCAGAAGCGGCGCAGCAGGGTGGTGGCCCGGGCGGCGTCGAACGAGTCCGGGTCGAACCCGTCGGCGACCCAGTCCCGCATCGCCTCGTGCTCGGGGTGGGCCGGGTCGGCGAGCGCGGCCAGCAGGACGGCGTACCCGGACGGGCCGCCCACGTTCTCCGGCGGGCAGGCCCGCTCCCCCTCCAGGCAGGACGGGTAACGCTCGTCCGGGTCGGCGGTGCAGGAGTCCTCCACCACCAGGTCGTGCTCCCACCAGTCACCGAAGTCGTAGGTGTAGCGGAACCGGCTGCCCTTGCCCAGCACCTCGTCCAGCCGGACGTCCAACTCGTCGCGGAACGCCAGATCGCCGTCCGGGTCGGGTTCGCCGTACTGGCAGCCGTCGATCTCGAACGAGTGCAGGTGGCAGTCGCGCCAGCCCATCGCGTGCTGCACCACCCGATGCAGCCGGTCCAGGGTGTAACCGCCGGGAACCTGCACCCGCCGCCACACCGGCGGCCGGACCCCGGCGAGGGAGACCTTCAGCTGGAAGATCTGACGCGGCATGCTGTCCCATCCTTCCTCGGCATAGGCTGCCAGCATGATCTGCCGAGCCTGCCGGGAGCGGCGGCACGACGAGTGTCCTGGCCGGAAGTGGTGCGACTGCCAGCACCGTACCCCCGAACCCACCCCTCCGGTCACCGGTCCGGCCGGCGAATGACCGTCGGGATGTCGATTTCGCGGGTCTGGCCGGCACCCGCGACCGGGCCGCTGACCGACCCGGAACTGACCGCCCTCTACGGCCGCGCCGCCCGACCCCACCTGCGGGTGAACTTCGTGGCCAGCGCCGACGGGGCGGTTTCGCTCGACGGGTTCTCGGCCGGGCTCTCCGGAGAGCCGGACAAGCGGGTCTTCGGGCTGCTGCGGATGCTCTGCGACGGGCTGGTGGTGGCCGCCGGCACGCTGCGCCACGAGGGCTACCGGGCGGTCCGGCTCGACCAGGCGCGCCGGGCCTGGCGCCGGGAGCACGGCCTGGCCGAATATCCGACCCTGGTGGTGGTCTCCGGCTCGCTCGACCTGGACCCGGCCCAGGCGGCCTTCGCCGACGCGCCGGTCCGGCCGCTGGTGCTCACCCGGGCCGCCGCCGAGCCGCCACCCGGGCTCACCGACGTGGCGGAGCTGGTGCGGTGCGGCCAGGAGCGGGTCGACCTCGCCGCCGGCCTGGCCGAGCTGCGCCGCCGAGGGCTCGGCCAACTGCTCTGCGAAGGCGGTCCGTACCTGTTCGGCGCGCTCACCGCGGCCGACCTGGTCGACGAACTCTGCCTCACCGTCGCGCCGCTGCTCGCCGGCGCCGGCCCGGGCCGGATCACCGCCGGGGCCGGCAGCACCGCACGCCACCTGCCGCTGCGCCACGTGCTGGCCGCCGAGGACGGGGTGCTGATGCTGCGCTACGCCCGCGACCCGGGCGAGCCGCCGCCCGCCGGGTCCGCCCCCGCCGCCTGACCCGGCCGACCCGGGGTCGGCGATGTGGTGGGGTCCACGGCGGGCGGATGCCGCCAGATCCGCGAGGCGGGTAGGCCCGCCCGGCACGGCGAAGGGCGCGGGCACACCCGGGAGGGCGAGCCCGCGCCCCTGGCGACGCGGTGGGACCGGGGCCGGCGGTGGAGGAGACCGCCGGCCGCGGTTCAGCGGGTCAGTTGACGGAGACGGCCGACCAGGCGGCGGCCACGGTGTTGTACTCGACGCTGCCGGTGCCGTACAGGTCCTTCGCGGCCGACAGGGTGGCGGTGCGGGCACCGGCGTAGTCGGTGCGCGAGGTCATGTACGTGGTGAGCGCGCGGTACCAGATCGCCCCGGCCTTGGCGTTGCCGATGCCGGTCACGGTGCTGCCGTTGCAGGTCGGGCTGTTGCCGTACGACGACGAGCCGCTGCCCACGGCGAGCAGGTAGAAGAAGTGGTTCGCCACGCCGGACGAGTAGTGCACGTCCAGCCGCCCGACGGACCGGCTCCAGCAGTCGGCGGACGCGCCGTCCTTGGACGGCTTGTCCATGTAGCGCAGCGGGGCGCCGCTGGTGCGCAGCTTCTCGCCGATCAGGTAGTCGCCCGGGTCCTTGGCGTTGTTCGCGTAGAACTCCACCAGGGTGCCGAAGATGTCGCTGGTGGCCTCGTTGAGGCCGCCGGACTCCCCGCTGTAGCGCAGGCCGGCGGTGTTGCTGGTGACGCCGTGGCTCATCTCGTGACCGGCCACGTCCAGCGAGGTGAGCGGGTACCAACCGGAGCCGCCGTCGCCGTAGGTCATGCAGAAGCAGGAGTCCTGCCAGAACGCGTTGGCGTAGTTGGCGCTGTAGTGCACCCGGCTGTACGCGCCGACGCCGTCGTTGCGGATCCCGTTGCGGCCGAACGTGGTCTTGTAGTAGTCCCAGGTCATCTGGGCCCCGTACGCGGCGTCGGCCGCGGCGGTCTGCCGGTTGGCCAGGGTGCCGTCGCCGAAGACGTTCGAGGCGCTGGTGACCAGGGTGCCGGTGCCGGTGGTGCCGCCGTTCAGGTCGTACGTCCGGTGGCCGCCGCGGGTGGCGTCGGCGAGCTGGTAGGTGGTGCCGGAGAGGGTGCTGCCCACGGTCACCGTGCCGGAGTGGAAGGTGTTGCCGGTGCCGTCGCGCTGCACGCCCTCCCACGAGTCGCGGACCCGGCCGGTGGTGGCGTCGACCAGCACGTGCAGCTCGCTCGGCGTGCCGTCGGCGTACGCGCCGCCCACCACGACCTCGTAGGCGAGCGCGGTGCCGGCGGCGTCGGCGTCGTACACCAGCTGGCTGCCGTCGACGCGGCGGGTGGCGGCGGTGGAGGCGGCGAGTGCGGTGCGGCCGGCCGCCGCGGCGCTGACCCGGGCCTTCGCGCCCCGAGTCGGGGCGGCGGCGAGCGTGTGGTTGGCGCCCCGCCAGGTGTTGCCCTTGCCCAGGTGGACGACGGTGTCGCCGCCGAGGACCGGCAGGCCGTCCTGGTAGCGGTTGAGCCGGACGTGCTCGGTGCCGTCGGCGTCGGTCTGGACGTTACGGAGCGTGAACGCCTGGCCGTCGGTGACCAGGGCGCCACCCGAGTGGGCCCGGAGCTGGGCCACCGCGCGGGTGAACGCGTCGGTGGAGACGGGGGCGGCGGAGGCCGTGGCGGGCAGGCCGGCCGCCAGCAGCGCGGCTGTGGCCAGGCTGCCGAGGAGAGTGCTACGACGCATGAAGTCCCTACCTTCACTAGGACTGCCGGTCGGGGGGGTACCGACCGAAGGGCGACCCGCCGGTGGGCGACGGATCGGCACGCCCGGTGGTGACCGGACGTGACAACGCACGAGGTATCGACGGAGGAAAGATCCTCGATGCGTTGTTGCACATTCTTGCGCCACGCGACCCTTGTCTGTCACGACCTGGTGCCAAGATTTTTTCCCAGAACATTCGTGGCCCGTTCACCACCGGTTCGTGCGGGCGACCGGCCACGCCGGCCGGATCGGGGCCCTAGCCTGGGACGATGGACTCCACGGGAGCGGGTCGCGCCGGGTCCGGACGCCCGTTGCTCGCCGGCGGCCTCGCCCGGGCCGGTGCCCGACCTGGTGCGGTCAGCGCGGCTCGCAGACCCGGCCGGTCAGCGCCGGATCCCCTTCCCGGGTCGCCGACCACAGGGGATTGAGCGCGAGGACCAACGGGGGCGCCTGCCAGGCGGCGCCCAACTGCTGGAGCAGCGCGTACTCCCGGCGAGGCTGCGCCACCGGCTCGCCGGCCAGGAAGGCCTCCACCCGGTCCTCCACCGCCCGCCGCCCGATCAGGCCGCCGTGGAACGCCGGCTCCTGATAGACCGGGATGCGGCTGTACTCACCGGGTGGCGCCTCGGCGGCGCTGACCGTGGGCAGGAAAGCGATCATCCGGACCCCCGGCACCGGGCAGAGGATCCGGTTGCGATAGAACGGCGCGTCGACCAGCACCGAGCGGACGAACGGCTCGTCGGGATGGTCCTTGACCGGCCGGGGGAGATTCGCGAGCCAGAACAGCACCCGCAGCTCCCACCCCGCCGCGACCCCCCAGCCCTCGTGCCCCGGCGGCGGGTAGTAGGTCCGCCCCGCCTGGACCAGCGGGCTGAACATCACCACGGCGCTGACCGGGCCACGGGGCAGCCGCTCCAGGTAGGTGCGCGCCACCATGGCGCCCTCGCTGTTGCCGAACAGGGCGATCGGTCGGCCGGTGCGGTGGTGCAGCGCGTCCACCTGCGCGGCGAGCAGGGCGCTGCTGGAGTCGAGCGACCGGTGGGTCGCCTCCGGCGGGTACGGCAGCGGCCGGCCGTGCGCGTCCAGCCCCCGGTAGGAGAAGCGCTCGACCCGGGGATCGGCGGACGGCTCGCCGTCCCAGCGCGAATCGTGCCCGCTGAGGACGATGATCGCGTACGGCACCCGGTCGGACAGCCGGTCGCTGAGGATCGGGGGCATCCACGGGCCGTGCCGGCCACCTCCGGCGACCCCGACCAGCGCCTCGGCCCAGACCGCCCCCACCACGGCCAGCCCGATCGCGATCGGGGCGACCGGGAGCCGGGGCAGCCGGACCCGGGCCGGCAGCACGGCGGCGGCCACCGCCCGCCGCCACAGCAGCCCGTTGGCCACCCCGGTCAGTGCGGCCACCCCGACCGCCCACCAGCCCGGGACGCTGGAGATCAGCGCGCCGGCCAGGGTCAGCAGCAGGAAGTTCAGCGACGACCAGCCGAACAGCTCGATCGTGGGCAGCCCGCGCCACCAGCCGGCGGCCACGCCGGCCCGGGCCAGGAAAGGGGCGAGCACCAGCATCGGGACCAGCGAGGCGAACAGGTACCAGGAGAGCGACACCGCGGAGAAGGCGACCGACAGCGCGGCCCACGGCGAGATGACCAGCGCGGCCAGCACCGCGACCGACAGGTTGCGCCGGACCAGCCAATTCCAGGCGGGACGCGCCGCGCCGGCCGGCCAGGCCAGCGCGGTCAGCCCGGCGGAGAGCAGCCCGCGGGCCACCGTGACCGTCACCAGCCCGAGCAGGAAGGTGCCCCACGAGTCGTGGTACACCAGCAGCCAGCGCAGGTCGTGGTACGAGTCGTAGGGCCAGACGGCGGTGGCCTGCGGCGCGAGTCCCCGGGCGGCGTGGAGGCCGAGCGCCATCAGCAGCCCGCCCTCGAGCATCGGCGGCAACGCGGCGAGCACGAGCAGCGCGACCACCCGGCGCCGTGTCGATCCCACGTCCACTCCCCGCTCCCCCGGCCTCCTGAGGATCTCGCGGATCAGTCGCCGGCGGGATGGGAATCGCGCGGAGAGGCGTACCCTCCGTGGCCATCCGACCCCGCTGGGCAAGCTCGGCGGACGCGGGCCGTGGCCTCCGCCGCGTCGCGTGGCAACCTGTCGCATCCCTCGGGCAGGATGCACCTCGTGCGCCGCGAACGGGACGAACAGCCGACCGGAGACTGCCGATGACCGACGACCTGCTCGACGGCCCCGGCGACGGGGTCGGCCGGGTGCTCGGCACCGCCGACGCCACCCCGCTCACCTTCTGGACCGCCGTCGCCCCCGGCAGCTACCTGCAGCTCGACGACGTGGTGGTCACCCGCCGCGAGCTGCCCGACCGGGAGCCGGTGACCATCGCCGGCGTGGTCACCCAGGTGCGGGCCCGACACGAGGGCGCGCAGTTCGACTCCGACGTCTTCGCCATCGCCGACGGCACGCTCCCCGCGCAGGTGCAGGAGGCGGCCGAGGTCACCACCACCCGGGTCGACCCCGAGTTCTACGTGCCGCCCACCCCGGGTGCCGTGGTGCACCGGGCCGAGGGCGACGCCCGGGCCCGGGCGCTGCACTTCGACCGGATGGAGCGGCGCATCCCGATGGGCATGGGCCGCGACGGCGTGCCGGTCTACCTCAACGCCGACTTCCTCGACGGCACGCGGGGCGCGCACGTCTCCATCTCCGGCATCTCCGGGGTGGCCACCAAGACCAGCTTCGCCACCTTCCTGCTCTACTCGGTCTTCCGCTCCGGCGTGCTCGGCGGCGACGCGGTCAACGCCAAGGCGCTGATCTTCAACGTCAAGGGCGAGGACCTGCTCTTCCTCGACCACCCGAACGCCCGGCTCGACGACGACACCCGGGCCGGGTACGCGAAGCTCGGGCTGGCCGCCGGCGCCTTCCCCGACGTGCGGGTCCACGCGCCGCCCCGGGTCGGTGACTCCTCCGGCACGCCGGACGTGAGCAGCCGGCTCACCGGCGTCGACAGCTTCTACTGGACGCTGAGCGAGTTCTGCGCCGACCGGCTGCTGCCCTACGTCTTCGCCGACGCCGACGACGAGCGCCAGCAGTACACGATGGTGGTCCACTCGGTCGCCGCCCACCTGGCCCGGTACGCCCAGCCCGCCGACGGCGGGGTGAGCATCGACGGGGTCCGGCTCGGGTCGTACGCCGACCTGGTCGACCACATCGTCGAGCAGCTCAACGACGACGAGACCCGGGGCGACTGGGCGGGCAGCGCGGTCGGCCTGGGCACGGTCAACGCGTTCGCCCGCCGGCTGATCGGCAGCAAGAAGGACCTCGGCCGGCTGATCCGGGGCGACCTGGCCACCCGACGCCCGCACTCGATCAACACTGCGGAGAGCGCCCAGGTCACCGTGGTCGACCTGCACAACCTGCCGGACCGGGCGCAGCGCTTCGTGGTGGGCGTGACGCTCAAGAGCGAGTTCGAGCGCAAGGAGAAGGCCGGCACCGCCAAGCCGCTGCTCTTCGTCGTCCTCGACGAGCTCAACAAGTACGCCCCACGCGAGGGCTCGTCCCCGATCAAGGAGGTGCTGCTCGACATCGCCGAGCGGGGCCGCTCACTCGGGGTGATCCTGGTCGGCGCGCAGCAGACCGCCAGCGAGGTGGAGCGGCGGATCGTGACCAACTCGGCGATCCGGGTGGTCGGCCGGCTCGACCCGGCCGAGGCGTCCCGCCCGGAATACGGCTTCCTCCCGCCCGCCCAGCGGCAGCGGGCCCTGCTGGCCAAGCCGGGCACCATGTTCGTCAACCAGCCCGACATCCCGGTCCCGCTCTGCCTGGAGTTCCCCTTCCCGGCCTGGGCCACCCGGGTCTCCGAGGCCGGCCGCGCGCCGTCGGAGACACTGCGCTCGATCACCCAGGCGGCCGACCCGTTCGCGGTGGTGGGCTCCGGCACCTCCGACGACGACATCCCGTTTTAGGAGGCGTGAGCGACCGGTGAGCGCGAGGAGCGCAGCGCGGCGGAGCCCCGCAGTCGCGAACGAAAGGTTGGCACGGTGAAGATCCTGCACACCTCCGACTGGCACGTCGGCAAGGTCCTCAAGGGGCAGTCCCGCGCCGACGAGCACAAGCAGGTGCTCGCCCAGGTGATCGAGATCGCCCGGGTCGAGCGGCCCGACCTGGTCATCGTGGCCGGCGACCTGTACGACACCGCCGCGCCCACCCCGGAGGCGACCCGGCTGGTGACCCGGGCGCTGACCGCGCTGCGGCGCACCGGGGCGGACGTGGTGGCGATCGGCGGCAACCACGACAACGGGGCGGCCCTGGACGCACTGCGGCCCTGGGCCGAGGCCGCTGGCATCACCCTGCGGGGCAGCGTCCGGGACAATCCGGCCGAGCACGTCATCGACGGGGTCACCGCCGGCGGCGAGCGCTGGCGGTTGGCCGCGTTGCCCTTCCTGTCCCAGCGCTACGCGGTCCGTGCCGTGGAGATGTACGAGCTGACCGCCGCCGAGGCCAACCAGACGTACGCCGACCACCTCGGGCGGGTGCTCGCCCGGCTGGCCGAGGGCTTCACCGAGCCGGACCGGGTGCACCTGGTCACCGCGCACCTGACCGTGGTCGGGGCGAGCACCGGCGGCGGCGAGCGGGACGCGCACACCGTCCTCGGCTACGCGGTGCCGGCCACGGTCTTCCCGGGCAACGCGCATTACGTGGCGCTGGGCCACCTGCACCGCTCACAGCGGGTCATCGGGCCCTGCCCGATCCGCTACAGCGGCAGCCCGCTCGCCGTCGACTTCGGGGAGCAGGAGAACGTGGGTTCGGTGACGCTGGTCGAGGTGACCGCGACGACCGCCGCCCAGATCCGCGAGGTGCCCGTGCCGGGGGCAGTGCCGCTGCGGACCGTCCGGGGCACCCTGGCCCAGCTCGCCGAGCTCGACCCGCCCGAGGGTTGGCTGCGGGTCTACGTCCGCGAGCAGCCCCGCGCCGGCCTGCGGGAGGAGGTGCAGGAGCTGCTGCCCCGGGCGCTGGAGATCCGGATCGACCCGGAGCTCATGCCGGCCCCCGGCAGCGCCACCCGCACCACCCAGCGGGCCGGCCGCTCGCCGCGGGAGCTCTTCGCCGACTACCTGAGCAGCCGGGGCCACGGCGACGACGGCGTCCAGGAACTCTTCGACGAACTGCTCGAGGGGATCGATCACTGATGCGGCCGATGCGGCTGGACATGGCCGGGTTCACCGTCTTCCGCGAGGAGACCACCGTCGACTTCACCGACGCGGACTTCTTCGCGCTGGTCGGGCCGACCGGCTCCGGAAAGTCGACGGTGCTCGACGCGATCTGCTTCGCCCTCTATGGCACCGTGCCCCGCTGGGGCGGCACCCGGGGCCTGGCCAACGCGCTCGCCCCGTCGGCGAACGAGGCCCGGGTCCGGCTGGTCTTCGAGTCCGCCGGTGACCGGTACGTGGCCACCCGGGTGGTGCGCCGGGACGGCCGGGGCACCGTGAAGACCGCCAACGCGGGGCTGCAGCTGATGCCGGCCGGGTTCGACGTCACCAAGCTCGACACCGGGCTCAGCCCGGAGGACCTGGGCGAGGTGGTGGCCGGCACCCCCGCCGAGATGGAGCAGGCGGTGCTGGACGCGGTCGGGCTGCCGTACGAGCAGTTCACCAGCTGCGTGGTGCTGCCGCAGGGGCAGTTCGCCGACTTCCTGCACGCCAAGCCGGCCACCCGGCAGCAGATCCTGGTCAACCTGCTCGGCCTCGGCATCTACGAGGAGGTGCAGAAGAAGGCCACCGAGCGCGCCGGGCAGGCCGAGGCGAAGCTGGAGACGGTCGACAAGCTGCTCGGCGGCCTCGCCGACGTCGACGACGAGACGCTGGCCGGCGCGCGGCAGCGGGTCGACCGGATGGGCGAGCTGGCCGAGGCGGTCGCGGTGGCCGTACCCGAGCTGGACCGGGCCCGGGCGACGGCGCGCGAGCAGGCGGCGGCGCTGGCCGAGCGGGACGCGGAGCTGGCCGTGCTGGCCGGGGTGCGGCCGCCGGACGGGATCGCCGAGCTGGCCCGGGCGGTGGCGGCGGCGCGGGTCGCGGCCGACGAGGCCGCCACGGCCGTCGGGCTCGCCGAGGAGCGGGAGGAGAAGCTGCGCGGCGAGCTGGCCGCTGCCGGCGACGAGAGCGCGCTGCGGCTGCTGCTCAAGGCACACGCCGACCGGGAGAAGCTGACCGGCCAGGTGGCGACGGTCCGCGCGGCGGTGGCCGCGGCGCAGACCGAGCACGACGCGGCGGTCGGCGCCCTGGCGGAGGCCCGGGCCGCCGCCGAGCGGGCCGAGGCGGAACTGGACGCGGCGTTCCGGGCGCACGAGGAGGCGAAGGCCACCGACCAGGCCGTGGCGCTGCGCGCGCACCTGGTCGAGGGCGGCCCGTGCCCGGTCTGCGAGCAGGCCGTGCCCCGGGTGCCGGCGGTGCCGGCCGGGTCGGCCGTGGCCCGGGCGATCGCGGCCGGCAAGGCGGCCCGGGCGGCCAGCGAGGCCGCCAAGCGGTCGGTGCAGGAGCGCGACGCCGCCGCCCGTGAGCTGGACCGGGTGCTGCTCCGCGCCCGCGCCGAGCACGACCAGCTGCGGACCCGGCTGACCGAGCTGGACGACCAGCTCGCCGACGCCGCCGCGCCGGCCGCGCTGCGCGAGGCGCTGGACGAACACGCCCGGCTGCGCCGCGCCCTGGAGGAGGCCGCCGGCGCGGTCCGCGGGGGACGGGACGCCGCCCGCCGGGCCCGGGGTGCGCTCGACGGCGCGGAGGAGCGGCTGCGCCGTGCCTGGCGGGACTTCGACACGACGCGGGACGGGCTGGCCCGGTTCGGCCCGCCGGCCGCCGAGCGCGACGACGTGGCCGCGGCGTGGACGGCGCTCGCCGGCTGGGCCGGTGAGCAGGCCGAGCGGCGGCGCGCCGACCGGGACGGGCTGGCCGCTTCGGTCGGCGCGGCCGAGGCCGCCGCGGCCGAGGTCGAGGAGCGGATCGGCGAGCTCTTCACCGCGGCCGGACTGGCCGTGGCCGACGATCCGCGGCGGGACGCCGCGGTGGCGGTCGAGCGTGCCGAGGCGGAGCTGCGCCGGCTGACCGAGCGGCGCGAGCAGGCCGCCGAGCTGCACGAGCAGCGGGCCGGTCACGAGCGGGAGGCCCGGGTGGCGCGGGCCCTCGCCGGGCACCTGCGAGCCAACAACTTCGAGCGGTGGCTGCTGGCCGAGGCGCTGGACCTGCTGGTCGACGGCGCGTCGCGGATCCTGCGGGAACTCTCCAACGGCCAGTACGACCTGGTGCACGACAAGGGCGAGTTCTTCGTGGTCGACCACCACGACGCCGGTCTGCGACGCGGGGTGCGGACCCTCTCCGGCGGGGAGACGTTCCAGGCGTCACTGGCCCTGGCGCTGGCGCTGTCGGAGCAGCTCGCCGGGATGTCCACCAGCGCGGCCAGCCTGGAGTCGATCGTCCTGGACGAGGGCTTCGGCACGCTGGACGCGGCCACCCTGGACACGGTCGCCGCCACCCTGGAAAATCTGGCCGCCCGGGGCGACCGGATGGTCGGTGTGGTCACCCACGTGCCGGCCCTCGCCGAGCGGATCCCGGTCCGCTTCGAGGTCCGCAAGGACGCCCGCACGGCCCGGGTGGAACGGACGGGCCTGTGACGCGGTTCTACGTCGACGCGTGGGATCCGGCGTACGGGGCGTCGTTCGAGGCGGCCGGCGGGGGCGGACCGGCGGCGCCGAGCAGCGCCCAGGTCGACGTCGGCGTCGAGCTGCCGGCGACGGACTGGCAGGCGATCGACGCCCGGCGGGACGTGCTCGCCCCGGACGTGGTGCTGCTGGTCGACGGGGTACGCCGGATCGACGCGAGCGTCTGGACGGCCGAGGACGACGGCGGCTCGTTCCCGGGCATCGCCGCCTCGTACGCCGCCGGGGTGGTGCGCTGCGACCTGGAGCGCGGCGCGGCGGAGCTGGCCGGGGCCCAGGTGGGCCGGGGCCTGTTCACCGCCAGCCCCTCCGCGCAGGACGTGGTGGCCGGGCAGATCCGTTACCCGGTGCACCGGGTCGGCGGCACGGGTGAGCTGAGCAAGCTGCCGGCCGCGGTGCAGGCCCCGCTGACGGCGCTGGAGGTGGCGGTCTCCGACGCCGCGCGTACCGATGGTGACCTGCTGGTGGTGGACGGCCCGCTGCGCAGCCGCCGGCACCTGCCGCGCACCCTTGGCTACATCAAGACGCAGCACAGCCAGTACCTGGACGCGCGGCTGACCGCGGTGGTCACCGGGTTGGCCCCGGGGCAGCGCTGCCCGCTGTTCCGGCTGGAGACCGCGTGGGGCGGCTATTCCTGGTATCTGCGGCTGCCGGTGGCCGGGGGCGCACCCTGGGCGGGCATCGTCCGGATGGAGTGTTCCGCGGAGCTGACCCCGGCCGAGGCGATCGAGCTGGCCGACCTCGCCCTGGTCACCCTGCCCCGGTTCGCCTCCACCCCGTACAAGGATCCGCGGGCACCGCAGAACCTGATCCCGATCGCCGGCCTGGAGCGCCGGCTGCGCGGGCTGCTCGGCGACGCCCGCCTGCTGCACCGGGTGCTGACCGCGGCCGCCCGGGGGATCCGCCGCTGATGGGCCGGCGACGCGGCGCGGACCGGGTGGTCGAGCAGGTCGACACCGGGCAGGCCGAGCTGGTGCCCGACCCGGACCGGCCGGGTTCCTGGACGCTGCTGCTCGACGGCGCACCGCAGTCCCATGTGGACCTGGCGGATCCGACCCACCTGGAGTTCGAGTACGTCCGGCGGCTGGCCGCCGCGATCGACCTGGTCGCCCCGGCCGGCACCCCGCTGCGGGTGCTGCACCTGGGTGGGGGCGCATTGACCCTGCCCCGGTACGTCTCGGCCACCCGTCCGGGTTCGGCACAGCGGGTGTCCGAGCTGGACGGCGCGCTGGTGGAGCTGGTCCGCCGGGCGCTGCCGTGGCCCGCCGAGGCCCGGCTGCGGGTACGGGTGGCGGACGCCCGGGCCACCCTGACCGCCAGCCGGGAGGCCAGCTACGACCTGGTGGTGGCGGACGTCTTCGCCGGTGCCCGCACCCCGGCCCACCTGACCTCGGTGGAGTACGCGGCCGAGGTGGCCCGGGTGCTCCGTCCGGGCGGTTTCTATCTGGCGAACATCGCCGACGGTCCGCCGCTGCGGCACGCCCGCGCCCAGGTCGCCACGGTTCGTGCGGTGCTGCCCCGGGCCTGTCTGGTCAGCGACGCGGCGGTGCTGCGGGGGCGCCGCTACGGCAACCTGGTGCTGGTCGCGTCGCGGGTCGACCCGCCGGTGGCGGAGCTGTCCCGGCGCGCCGCCGGCGACTGGTTCCCGGGCCGGGTGCTGGCGGGCGACGAGCTGGACCGGTTCGCCGGGGGCGCTGCGGTGGTGCGGGACGCCGACGCCCGGGATTCCACTCCGCCGCCGCCCGGAATTTTTTCCGTGCGCCGTTGATCCGTCCGGCGGACCGCTCCGTGTCACCCCGGCGGCCATGCCGGTGGGGGCCGGCTGATGGTCCGCGTGGCAGAGTGACCGGGTGACCTCCCCCGCCGCCCACCGGACGCTGCGCCCCCCGGCCGGCTACCGGCTGGCCAGGTCGGTCCGGTCGCTCACCTTCAGCCCGTACGATCCGTGCGCGCGGATCGCCGGCGGCGCCTTCTGGTGGGCCACCCGCACCCCGGCCGGGCCGGGCACGCTCGCGCTGCGCCCCGCCGGGGACGACTTGGTCGCCGAGGGGTACGGGCCGGGGGCGGACTGGGTCGTCGAGCGGGCCGACGCGATCGCCGGGCTCCGGGACGACCTGACCGGGTTCGCCGACCTCGCCGCCGGGCACCCGGTGGTGGCCCGGCTGGCCCGCGAGCACCACGGGCTGCGGATGCCGGCCACCGGCCGGGTCTTCCCCCGCCTGCTGCGGGCGGTGCTGGAGCAGAAGGTCACCGGCAAGGAGGCGTACCGGGCGTACGCGGCGATGGTCCGGCACTTCCGGGAGCCGGCACCGGGACCCATGTCGCTGCTGCTGCCGCCGCAGGCGGCGACGGTGGCGACCACCCCGTACTGGGTCTTCCACCCGTTCGGGGTGGAGCAGCGGCGGGCCGACACGCTGCGCCGCGCGGCCGCCGCCGCCGAACGGCTGGAGCAGTGCGCCGACACCGTCGAGGCCACCCGCCGGCTCACCGCGATCCCCGGGATCGGCCCGTGGACCGCCGCCGAGGTGGTCCGGATCGCCTACGGCGACCCGGACGCGGTCAGCGTCGGCGATTACCACATCCCGAACACCGTGGCCTGGGCTCTCGCCGGGGAGCCGCGCGGGAACGACGCCCGGATGCTGGCGCTGCTGGAGCCGTTCCGCGGCCACCGGGGGCGGGTCTGCCTGCTGCTGGAGGCGGCCGGCATCCAGGCGCCGAGGTACGGCCCTCGCGCCCCCATCCGTTCCTTCGCCGGCTACTGACCGCTCCGACGGCCGGGGCGCGGATCAGCCCCGGGCGCAGAGCCGGCGCAGGGTGCGACCGAGCCACCAGGCGTAGCCCTGCTGGACGGCCCGGGCGAGCGGACCGGCGGCGCGGAGGTACCAGCGGGCCGGGCGGCTGAACGTGGTCACCTCGAACCAGACCCCGTCGGCCCCCCGGGTGACCACGAACGCCTCCTCGCCGATCTCGGGATGCCCGGGCAGGGTGCCGTAGCCGAAACCAGCCCGGTCCGGCTCGTCCACCGTCCAGACCACCTCCGTCGGGCCCCAGATCCGCAGCGGGCCGACGCCGAGCCCCGGGGTGACCCGCACGCCCGCGGCGGCGCGTGGCGCGTCGGTGCGCATCACCACCCCGGCGGCCCGGTGCAACCGCCAGTCGAGCACCGCCTCGGCGGCGGTGGGAAAGCCGCCGTCCGGCAGCCGGACCCGGTGGCGCAGATGGTCGTAGCCGGCCGGCAGTGCGCCCTCGCGGGTCGCCCCCACCTCGGGGTACGTCAGTTCCGGCACGGCGGCCACCTCCTCGCGCAGGGACAGCGCCAGCCTACGGCCCGCACCCGGGTGGGCGGGCGGCTACGCGGCCTCGTGGAGGTCGGCCAGGCTCACCGGGGCGTACCGGCGGAGCAGCTCCTCCAGCTCCGCCACCGAGGCGACCTCGCCGATGACGTTGGCGCCGCCGCCCTGGTCCGGGCGGTAGCGGTGCACCAGCCGGTAGCGGTACCGCCCGCGGATCAGCTCCAAACTGACCCGCCAGCGTCCACAGCATCCGCAGATCCACTCCGGCACGCGGCGAACGGTAGCCCTGACCTGCGGTTTCACCATCCGGTCGGGGGTGACGAACCGGCCCGTCCGGGGACACGCCGCCCGACGCCACCGGTGATCTGCCTCACCACTGTCGGTGGCGTCTGATTGACTGGTCGCCGTGGACCTGCCGATCAATCCGCCGGTCGAACCGATGCTGGCCAAGAGCGTGCCCCAGCTACCCACCGCCCCCGGCATGACGTACGAGCCGAAATGGGACGGCTTCCGCTGCATCATCTTCCGCGACGGCGACGAGGTCGAGCTGGCCAGCCGGGGCGGCAAGACGATGACCCGCTACTTCCCGGAGGTGGTCGAGCAGGCACGGCGCCAGCTCCCGCCCCGGTGCGCGGTCGACGGCGAGCTGATCGTGATCCGCCGCGACCGCCCGGGCGGCCAGCCCCGGCTCGACTTCGAGCTGCTCGCCCAGCGGATCCACCCGGCCGCCTCCCGGGTGAAGCTGCTCGCCGAGACCACCCCGGCCGACTTCGTCGCGTTCGACCTGCTCGCCCTCGACGACGAGCGGCTCACCGACCGGCCCTACCCGGAGCGGCGGGCCCGGCTGGAGCAGGCCCTGGCCACGGTCCGCCCGCCGGTGCACGTCACCCAGATCACCACCGACCCGGAGACGGCCCGGCGCTGGTTCGACGTGTTCGAGGGGGCCGGGCTGGACGGGCTCATCGTCAAGCCGGCCGACCTGCCGTACGAGCCGGGCAAACGGCTGATGTTCAAGGTCAAGCACGCCCGCACCGCCGACGTGGTGGTGGCCGGCTTCCGCTGGCACAAGTCCGGCCCGGTGGTCGGCTCGCTGCTGCTCGGCCTCTACGACGACGCCGGCGTGCTGCACCACATCGGGGTCAGCTCGTCGTTCACCGCGGCCCGGCGCAAGGAGCTGCTGGACGAGCTGGAGCCCTACCGCGACGTCGACGGCGACCACCCGTGGGTGCACGGCGACCACGAGCGGGGCCAGCGCATCCCCGGCGGGGTGAGCCGATGGACCGGCACCAAGAACCTGGAGTGGGAGCCGCTGCGCCCGGAGTTGGTGGCCGAGGTCGGCTACGACGCGATGGAGGGTGACCGGCTGCGGCACACCGCCCAGTTCGTCCGCTGGCGCCCCGACCGTGATCCCCGCTCCTGCCGCTACGACCAGCTGGAGCGCCCGATCCGCTACGACGTCGACCAGGTGCTGCGCGGGGATCCGGCGGCGACCATCGGCAGCGCGTCCGGTCGGGCGTAGCCTGGCCGTTGACATGATCACGGAAGGCTGCCACGTGACCCGCTTCTCCGACCGGTTCCGCCGGGTCCGACCCGGCCTGGCCGGGTTCGCCGCCGCGGTGGTGCTCACCGCCGGCTGCACCCTGCCGGCCCTCGCCCCGCGCACCGAGAGCCAGGGCCCGGCGGCCGCCCCGGGCACCGCCCCGACCTGGCGCGCCTGCCCCGAGGTCCCCGACGAGCTGGTCGGCCGGGGCGCACCGGGCATGCGCTACGAGTGTGCCCGGATCGCCGTGCCCCGGAACTGGGGCAACGGCGCCGCCACCGGCGCGACGGCCGGGCCCGGGGCCGGCGAGACCTTCGAGATCTCGCTGATCCGGATCCGGTCGAACAAGCAGCACGACCGGATCGGCTCGCTGGTGGTCAACCCCGGCGGTCCCGGCGCCTCCGGCGTGGACACCGCCGTCTACCTCTCCTTCGGCCCGGCGTTCGGCGGGCTGCCGGCCGCGGTGACCGACCGCTTCGACATCGTCGGGTTCGACCCGCGCGGGGTGTCCCGGTCCAGCCCGGTCAAGTGCATCTCCGACGCCGACCTGGACGCCAGCTTCGGCTACGACCCCGACCCGCAGAGCCAGGCGTCGTTCGACGGGTTGGCCGCGCTCAACCGGCGGATCGGCACCGGCTGCGGCACGAAGTACGGCGACCAGCTCCCGCTCTACGGCACCGAGCAGGCCGCCCGGGACATGGACGCGGTGCGCGCGGCGGTCGGCGACGAGAAGCTCACCTACCTCGGCTACTCGTACGGCACCCTGCTGGGCGCCGTGTACGCCCAGCTCTACCCCAAGCGGGTGCGGGCGCTGGTGCTCGACGGCGCGGTGGACCCGCAGCAGAAGCTCATCGCCGGGTCGGAGAGCCAGGCGAAGGGCTTCGAGCGGGCCTTCGACAACTTCGCCCGATGGTGCGCGGCCAACGCCGGCCGCTGCCCGATCGCGCCGGACGCCCGGGCCGCCGTCACCAGCGCCATCGACAAGGCCAAGGTCTCCCCGGTCCGCAGCCGGGACGGCCGGGAGGCCACCGCGGGCTGGGTGTTCTACGCGGTCATCTCGTCCCTCTACACCGAGGCGGGCTGGCAGGAGCTGGCCCGGGCGATCGACGCGTTGCAGGGCGGCGACCCGACCGGGGTGTTCAAGCTGGCCGACGCGTACGCCGGCCGCGGCGACGACGGGCACTACTCGAACCTGTTCGACGCCAACATGGCGGTGAACTGCGCGGACGAGACCGAGAAGCCGAGCCCGCAGCAGATCCGCCAGCTCCAGTCCCAGTGGCGGGCGAAGTATCCGCTGTTCGGTCCGGCCCTGGCGGTGGGCATGTTCGGCTGCGTGGAGTGGCCCGGCGGGCGGGACCCGTACCCGACCGGGAAGGCGGCCGGCGCCCCGCCGATCGTGGTGGTCGGCACCACCGGCGACCCGGCCACCCCGTACGAGCAGACCGCCGCGCTGGCCTCGATGCTGGGCGTCGGGCAGGTGCTCACCTGGGAGGGCGAGGGGCACACGGCGTACCCGCAGACCGCCTGCATCACCAGTGCGGTCGACGCGTACCTGATCTCGCTGACCGTGCCCCGGGCGGGGCTGCGCTGCCCGGCGCGCTGACCACCGCCCATCGCCGGCTGTCGCTGTGTCACGCTGCCGGCATGACCGACGCGATCTTCCGGGAGGCGGTCCGCGCGGACCTGCCGGCCATCGTCGCCCTCCTCGCCGACGACGTGCTGGGCAAGGCCCGCGACTTCACCGACGTCGACGACGCGTACGAGAAGGCGTTCGCCGACATCGCCGCCGACCCGCGCAACCACCTGATGGTCGCGGACGCCGGTGGCGAGCTGGTCGGCTGCATGCAGATCACGTACATCCCGGGGCTGGGCCGGCACGGCGCCGAGCGGTCGCTGATCGAGTCGGTGCGGGTCCGCTCCGACCTGCGCGGCCGGGGGTTGGGGCGGCAGATGATGACCTGGGCCATCGACCAGGCCCGGGCGCGGGGCTGCGCGCTGGTGCAGCTCACCACCGACAAGACCCGCGCCGACGCGCACCGCTTCTACCGCAACCTCGGCTTCGTGGCCAGCCACGAGGGGATGAAGCTGGCGCTCTGACCCCGGCGGCTCCCCCAGCCGAGGGAGCCGACTCCCCGTCGGGCGGGATGATCGCGGGTGGCCGGCACGGGCAGGCTGGGCGGGCAGCCGACGAACGGGAGTCACATGTCCACCGCCACCGCACCGGCCGCCGCCCACCCGCGCGACGGCCGGCCCGCACCCGCCTGGGCGGTCCGCGCCGCCCACCTGATCCCGCTGGTCGTCCTGCCGTCCGGGCTCTGGCGGCTCGCCCTGGTCGCCGGGGTGCCGATCGGCGCGTACGAACACGGCGCGCCGGTCCGCACGCACGGCTGGGAGAGCGTCTACGTCGTCTCGCTGACCGTGTTCTCCGAGGCGCTGGCGCTGCTCGCGCTCGGCCTGGTCCGCCCGTGGGGCGAGGTGTTCCCCCGGTGGCTGCCGCTGCTGGGTGGGCGTCGGGTGCCGCCGTCGTTCGCGGTCACCGCCGCCACCGCCGGCGCCATCGGGGTCACCCTCGTCTGGGCGTACGCGGCCTGGGGCATCATCGTTCGGGACCTCGTCGTCGAGGGCGATGGCCTGGGCTTCTCGCCGGCCGGCTTCGCGCTGCTGGTGGCCTGTTACATCCCGCTGCTCCTCTGGGGCCCCCTCCTGCTCGCGGTCACCCTGTCCTACCACCGCCGCCGCTGTCGCGACTGACCGGTTGCCCGGCACTCAAGCGGCGCCGGCGGTCAGTCGGTGACCAGGCGGCCGTCGCGGAGGGTGAGGGTGCGGTCGGCCATCTCGATCAGCGCCGGGTCGTGGGTGGCGACCAGGGCGGTCATGCCCCGGGCGTGCACCACGGCCCGGATCAGGTCCATGATGGACCGCCCGGTCTCCGAGTCGAGCTGGCCGGTCGGCTCGTCGGCGATGAGCAGGTCCGGCTCGTTCGCCAGGGCGCGGGCCACCGCCACCCGCTGCTGCTGCCCGCCGGACAGCTCGTACGGGCGCTGCGCGGCGTGCCCGCCCAGCCCGACCAGCTCCAGCAGCACCGCCACCCGCTGCTCCCGCTCCGCGGCCGGCACCTTGGCCAGCCGCAGCGGCACCCCGACGTTCTCGGCCGCCGACAGGATCGGCACCAGCCCGAAGGTCTGGAAGACGAAGCCGACGGTGCCCCGGCGCAGCGCGAGGAGCTCCCGCTCGCTCGCGCCGGTCACGTCGCGCCCGGCCACCCGGACCCGCCCGCTGTCCGGCCGATCCAGGCCGCCGACCAGGTTGAGCAGCGTGGTCTTGCCGGCACCGGAGCGACCCCGGACCGCGACCAGCTCGCCCCGCCCGGCGGAGAAGGACACCTCCCGCACGGCGTGCACCGCATGCTCGCCCCGCCCGAAGGTGCGGCTCACCGCCTCGACCCGGACCACCTCGTCGGTGGTGACGACGCGGGCCGGCGCCAAAGTCGACTCGCTCATGCGGCCACCTCGCTCCGCTCGGCGTCGGCATGAGGCACCACGACGCTGCACTTGTGATTCGCTCGCTGACGCTCGCTCATGCCTGCTCCTTCTCGGCGTGCGCCCGGTCGCCGGGCCGCACCTCGACGTGGTCGGGTTCCAGATTGAGCCGGACCCGGTCGCGCAGCGACAGCGCGTCCACGAAGGACGCCGGGAGCTGCATCCGGCCGGTCCGGTCGAGCACCGCGTACTCCTCGCTGACCAGCTCGGTGCTGCCGTCAGCCGCGACGCGGGCGGTACGGCGTACCTCGGAGGAGGTGCGGCCGTCGCGGATCGCGACGGTCCGGCGGACCTGGCTGGCCACGGCGTGGTCATGGGTGACCACGACGATGGTGACGCCCAGCTCGGCGTTGATGGTCCGCAGCGCGGCGAAGACCTCGGCCCCCGTCGCCTCGTCCAGCTCACCGGTCGGCTCGTCGGCGAAGAGCACCTCCGGGTCGTTGGCCACCGACACGGCGACCGCGCAGCGCTGCTGCTCGCCGCCACTCATCTGGCCGGGCTTCCGGTCCACGCAGTAGCCGACGCCGACCAGGTCGAGCAGCTCGCGGGCCCGTTCCCGCCGGGCCCGCCGGCTGCGCCCGCCGGCCAGCCGCATCGGCAGCTCCACGTTCTCCAGCGCGGTCAGGTACGGCAGCAGGTTCCGCCCGGTCTGCTGCCAGACGAAGCCGACCATCTGCCGGCGGTAGGCGAGCCGGCGCCGGTTGGACAGGGCGAGCAGGTCGTACTCGGCGACCCGGGCGATGCCGGCGGTGGGCGTGTCCAGCCCGGACAGGATGTTCAGCAGCGTCGACTTGCCGGAGCCGGAGGCCCCCACGATCGCCACCAGCTCGCCCCGGTCGATGACCAGGTCGAGGCCCTGGAGGGCGACCACCTCCACCCCCTCGGTCTTGAAGATGCGGACCAGGCCGTCGCAGACGATGTGCCCGCGCAACCGGTCCCGCCCGCCGGCCCGTTCGGCGGCGCGCTGCGCGGCGCGCTGCTGGAGGGCGGCCAGGTCCGGCACGGCGGACGCCTCGGCGGTCGCTGTCATCTCAGCTCTCCTCTCCGAGCCGGAGCACCTCGCCGAGGCGCATCCGGCGGTTGTTCAGGGCCTCGACGGCGATCGCGAAGCCGAGGGCCAGCGCGGCGAGGCCCAGCACACCGGCCACCAGGCCGGGTTCGAAACTCGCCCGCACGGCGACGCCGCCGGTGAACGCGGGCAGGCCGAGCACCGGGGTGAGCAGCATCGGCAGCAGCCCCCCGACCACCGCCCCGGTGAGCACCGACACCAGCACCAGCGGGGTCAGCTCGACCAGCAGCAGCCCGCGCCACTGCCGGCGGGACAGGCCCATGGTGCGCAGCCGGGACAGCACCTGCCCCCGCCCCCGCGCCCCGGCGAGGACCGCGAACGCGAGCGCGAGCAGGCCCAGCGCGCCGCCGCCGGCCGCGCCCATGGTGAAGCCGAAGACCAGCAGGCCGTTCACCCCGCTGCCGCCCAGTTCGGCGCGGACCGCCGACCGGACCCGCAGCTCCGGCTGGCGGGGCCGCTCCCCGGCGGTGACCGCGCCGGTGCGCTGGTAGCGCTGCTGCCCCTCGTTGACCACCCGGGCCACCGCGGCCTGGTCCACCCGCTCCCCGGCCAGCACGAAACCCGTGGGTACGAGCGGATGCGGGGCGTTCGCGGGCAGCGCCGGCCAGGGCAGCACCACGAACCGGTCCACGTTCCGGTCGATCAGCGGGAACTCGGTGACGGTGGCGGCGGTGCGCACCGGCAGCCGGTTGCCCTGCACGTCCAGCCAGGCGGGTCGGCGGCCCTGCGGGTCGGCGAGCCCGGCCTCGGTGAACTCGTCGGCGAGCGCCGGGGAGACCAGCGCCGGCAGCGGCGTGCTGCCGTCGCCGGTGGCGCGCAGCGCGTCGGGGACGGTCACCGGTACGCCGGCGCGGCTGGCCACCTCGGCGAAACGGGCGCCGTCGACCAGCAGCACCCGGGTGTCGCCGACCCCGCCGAACCGGCCGGCCTGGTCGGCGTACGGGCGCACGTTGGGCTCGACCAGCAGCGGGGCCACCGCTTGGGCGCCGGGTAGCGCGGCCAGCGCCTCGGTGGTGTCCGGGGCGAACCGTTCCCCGTTGACCAGGACGTCCCCGGGGACGGCCCGGACGGCGGCCCGGTCCCGGCCGGCCTCGATGCCGGCCGCCACCACCCCGCAGAACGCGGCGGTGGCGACGGCGAGGACGACCACGACGAGCGGGCCGGTGGTGGCGGCCCGGCCGGCGCGGGCGGTGCCGAGGAACGCCACGCTGCCCCGGGCCCGGGCGGCGAGCCGGCTGAGCAGTCGCAGCGGCCACGGGTACGCGCGCAGCGCGACCAGTGCCGCGGCCACCGCGAGCAGCACCGGCACGGAGACCAGCAGCGGGTCCACCGACCCGTCGAGGGCCAGGCCCCGGCGGCGCAGCAGGAACGCCCCGAGCACGGCGATGCCGAGCACGGCCACCTCGACGGTGAGCCGGACGGTGGTGGACCGGCTGCTGACCAGGTCGGCCCGGCCGGCGCCGCCACGCGTGGCGGTGAGCGCGGCCACCGGCGGGACCAGGGTGATCAGCAGCGCGACGAGCAGCACCCAGCGCGGCTCGACGCCCTCGCCGGGCAGCAGGCTGCCGAGCAGCCAGCCGACACCCGCCGCGGCCGGCAGCACCAGCACCGACTCGGCGAGCCCGCGGCGCAGCACCGCGCCGGTCGACCCGCCCCGGGCGCGCAGCAGCACGTACTCGGACCGCCGTCGGCGCGCCGCCAGGCGGGCGGCGAGCAGGGTCAGGCCGGCCAGGGTGGCGAGCAGCCCGGCCGCGATGATCGCGAGCAGCGTACGGGCGGCGGCGAGCGAGTCGGCGAACTGCCGCAACGGGATGTCGACCCCTTGGGAGAAGCTGAGCCCGGTCGGCTTGGGGGTCCGGTCGAGGCTGCTCAGCCCTTCGATCAGCGCGTCGAGCCGGGCCGGGGTGATGCGGTCCGGCGAGACCCGGTAGCGCCAGCCGAAGCTGACCGGCCAGCCGACGTCGGCCAACGCGGCCAGGCCCTGGTCGGCGGTCACCCCGACCATCAGGAACGGTTCTCCGTCGCCCTCGGGCTCACCGAGCCGCAGCAACGAGGGAAGCGCGTCCCAGATCCCGCTGCGCCCGTCGGCCGGCCGGAACAGGCCGACCACGTTGATCTTCGCGCGCGCCGTCGCGTTGCCGTCGGCATCCAGGATGGACAGGGTGAGCCGGCTACCGGCACGCAGCCCGAGCCGGCCGGCGACCGAGTCGGCGAGAGCCAGCTCGACGGAGCGGTCGGCGGGCCGACTCGTGCCGGGCCACCGGCCCTCGACCAGGGCCGCCGCATCCTCGATTCCGGTCACCGTCCGCAAGCTGAGATCGATCAGCCCCTTGTCGGCGGTCAACTCCGGCCCCTTGAGCCGGGCGAACGAGGTCTGCGCGGCGAACCACCGCTCGCCGATCACCTGCTGCACGGCGGGTGGCATCCGCTGCTGGAACGTGTCCAGCTCGGCCGCGCGGCTGGCCAGCAACTCCCGGCTCCCGGAGCGGATCAGCGCCGGCTCCGTCGTGTAGTTCAGGTCCCGGCGGGCCACCGGCTGGGCCGCCACGTGCTCCCGCAGCCCCTGCCCGGTGAGCCGATCGGCCACCCGCGGCACCGCCGTGATCAGCAGGGCGGTGGCCAGGGTCAGCACCGCGAGGAGGAGGAAGTGTCCCCCGTACGCCCGGACCCGCCGGGCCACCCTGAACAGACTCATCGATCTCCCCCGATCCGCAGCTGCACAGCGGCCACCCGCTGGCGGATGCCGGTGGTGATGACCGCGGCGAAGGCCAGCGCGGCGAGCAGCAGCCCGGCCGCGGTCAGGCCGATCGGCGTCCAGGGCACCGTGAAGACCGCCTCCGGCACCGGCCGGCCGGCGGCCGGGGTGAGGATCACCAGCGGCACCATGGTGGCCGCGACCCCGGCCCCGACCAGCAGCCCGACGCCGACCCCGATGCCGGCCAGGAATGCCTGCTCGGCGAGGAGTGCTCGGGCCAGCAGCCGGGCGTTCGCGCCCAGCGTGTGCAGCACGGCGAACTCGGTCAGCCGGTGCCGGGTGGTGGCCCACACGTCCACGGCGAGACCGACCAGAGCGAGCAGCGCCGACCCGAGCGCGGCGGCCAGCAGCCCGACCCGGGCGCCCCGCCAGTACGGGTCCCGGGCCGCCTCCGCCGCCACCTGGCGCCGGTCGAGCAGGGTGGTCCCGGGCAGCGCGGCGAGGGCCTCCGCCGCGGCGGCGTGACCGCTGTCGTCGGCGCGCAGCCACCACTCGGCCGTCGACCGGACCGTGCCCTGCTGGCGTAGCAGCAGGTTGGTGGCGGCGGGCAGGTCCAGCAGCACCCCGTCGCCGGCGGTGCCGGGGACGGCCTTGACCTGCCCGACCACCGTCACCGGCAGGGAGACCCCGGACAGCGACAGGTTGATGGTGTCGCCGGTGCGGACGTTCAGCGCCGCGGCTGCGCCGGACGTGACCAGCGCCGGCACCGGCGGGTCGTCCCCGACGGGCACCACGGCGATCCGGGCCGACGGCGCGCTGATGAATTCCCGCATCCCCTCGGGCACCACGAACCCGCGGCTGGCGTCGACGGAGTCCCCGCCGACCTGGGCCGTCGATCGCGCTCCCTCCTCGCCGCTGATCCGCCACTCGCCGTCGAGGGCCAGTGGCCGGCTGCCGCCGGCGGAATCGGTGAGCCGGAGCCCGTTGATCCGCAGCCGGTAGCTCTCGCCGACCGCCTCGCCGCCGTCGGCCTCGAACCCGGCCAGCCGCAGCGGGGCGCCGCCGGTCTCGGGCAGCGGCACGGAGAAGGACACCGGCCGACCGTCGCCCTGGCCGACCGCCAGCGGCAGCCGCCAGGCCGTACCGGAGTCGGTGACGAGCAGCGCGGACACGGACACCCGCGGCTGCTCGAACCGCGTCTCGACGGGGGTGCGAACGGTCCCGGCGAGCGTCCGCGCGCCGGCCGGGAGGGCGATCCCGGCGGCCGCGGCCCGCTTGCGGACCAGCCGGTCGAGCAGCGCGTCACTGGACGCCCCACCGGCGGCGTCGTCGAGCCGGAGCATGCCGGTCGCGCCGGCGGCGTCCAGGCTCACCACGGTCGCCTCCCGGTTGTCGCGGCCGAGCCGCACGTCGTCGCGCCAGGCCGGCAGCACCCGGTCCAGCCCGGGCACCGCGGCCAGCCGGCCCGCCCGGTCGGCCGGGGCGCTCCCGCTCCGTTCGACCAGCCGCAGGTCGGTGCCGACGGTGTGCTGGGCCTGGTCCCGCTGCGACCGTTCCCAGGAGGCCACCAGCGACCAGGCGAGCGTGCTGCCGCCGACGGCGAGGGCGAGCAGCAGCACCGGCCCGGCGTGCGGCCGGCGGCCGGCCTGCCACATGCCGAACATGGTGGCCGTCCACGGCCGCCGGTCGACGAACCGCTCGGCGACCCGGGTCGCCGGCGGGAGCAGCCGCAGCGCGACGACGGCGCCGGCCAGCACCCCGATGGTGGGCGCGGCGGCGAGCAGCGGGTCGATGCCGAGCTGCCCGCCGGCGCCGGCCAGCGGCGAGGAGTACTGCCGGAGCTGGGTCCAGGCGAGCACGGCGAGCGCGACGAGGGCCAGGTCGACGCTGGCGCGCTGCACCGCCGCGGCGCGGGTCGGGCGGGACCGGGCCGCCATGTCGGCGACGTAGGTACCGGCCCGCCGCAGCGCGGGCATCACCATGGCGAGCAGGCAGCCGATCGCGGCGGCGACCGCGACCAGCCAGACCTGGGCGAGGCCGCCGTCGGCCAGCCGCAGGTCGGCGCCGAGCCGGTGCACGGCCTGTTCGGTCAGCGGCGGCGCGAGCAGCATGGCCGGCGCCACCACCAGGGTCGCCTCCCGGACGGCGAGGCCGGCGAGCTGGCCGCGGGCGGCGCCCCGGGCGCGCAGCAGTGCGGTCTGCGCCCGCCGGTCCTCGTTGAGCAGCGCGGCGACCAGCACCAGCGCGTACCCGCCGAGCACCACGATCAGCAGCAGCGGGGTGAGCAGGGCGGAGCGGCCCACCAGGTCGGCCCGGCCGAGCCGGTCGATCAGCTGGTCCAGCTTGCTGACGGCTTGCGCGGACGAGCCGAGGCCGGTGGTGTCGGGGATCTTCGCCGAGATGGTGGCGACGGCGGTCTTGACCGAAACCAGCCGGCTCGGCTCGACCACCGCGAGGTCCGGCTGCACGAGCCAGGACGCGGACACCGAGCCGGGGAAGGTACGGGCGAAGTCGGCCGGGTCCAGCGCGAACGGGCCGTACGAGGTGACCGCACCCGGGTCACCCTCGCCCACCCCGGGAGCCAGCCGCCAGTACGCCTCGGTCGGGTCACGGGGCCGCCAGATTCCAGCGACCACGACCGCGCCGGCCCGCTCGGTGCTGCGGTCGTAGAGCGGCACCCGATCACCGGTGCGCAGCCCGAGCTGGCCGGCGACCTTCTCGGGCAGCGTCACCTGCAGCGGGTTCGCCCCGGGCGTCGGCCACGACCCGGCGGTGAGCTGGGCGTGCGCGGCCAGGTTGTCGAGGGTGCCGAGGTTGGCGAAGACCGCGTCGTCGCCGGCGCGGGCGGCGCCGAGGTCCCCGGTCAGCTCGCGCCCGGTGCCGTAGCGGGCGGCGGAGACGGTGACCGGCACCTCGCCCAGGCCGGCGGCGAACTGGGCGCGGACCGCCCGGTCCCGTTCGGCGTACGCGGCCGCGTCCGGGCCGCCGGAGCCGCTGACCAGCAGGCTGCGCTCCTCGGCCGGGGCGGCGTCGAGCACCGCCCGCGCTCCGGCGTCGACGGCCCGCCGGTTGTAGTCGGAGAGCCCGGTGACCAGTGCCACCGCGACCAGGGCCGCCACGGCGGCGGCGAGCAGCAGCCCGCGCGCCTCGACGGCCCGCCTCCACACCAACTTCATCCGACGCCCTCCCCTGGCCCCCGGTCGGGCCGATGAAAAGGAAGACCGGTCGGGGGGCGGGAAAGGTTCGCGCCCGTTACATGATCGTTACCAGTCGCCTCAGCGGGCCACTAATCAACGGGCCAATGGGCAGGTCTGCACGGCCTCTGGAGCTGACAGCACAGGCGAGTCAACGCCGGATCGGCGGTGAATCGTTTACGCCATCAGCTCCGGAGGACCTGTACACGGGTACCTGACCCGGCATCGCCGCCAGGGACGACGCTCGGCCGATCGACTGACCCGGACGGGGGTCTGCTGCCGGCCGCCCGCTGATCGTCAGGTGGTCTTGCGGTCGCGGTCCTTGGAGGGCTGCACTCGTTTCGGCTCGCCGGGCATCTTCGGGTATTCCGGCGGGTACGGCAGGTCGCCCTGCCCGGCGGCGGCGTCCCGCTCGGCCCACTCCAGCAGCGGGCTGATGTCCCACGGGGCGTCGTCGATGCCGGCATGCGGGTCACCCCGCTCGGCCAGCCGGGCCGGCACGCTGCGCAGGTCGAAGTCGTCCGGGTCCACCTGGGTCAGCTCGTCCCAGTCGACCGGGGTGGAGACGGTGGCCCGCGCGTTGGCCCGCAGCGAGTACGCGCAGGCGATGGTCCGGTCCCGGGCCATCTGGTTGAAGTCCACGAAGACCCGGCTGCCGCGCTCCTCTTTCCACCAGGCGGTGGTGACCAGCTCCGGACGGCGGCGTTCCAGCTCCCGGGCCAGCGCGATGGTGGCCCGGCGCACCTCGACGAACGTCCAACGCGGCTGGATCCGCAGGTAGACGTGCACGCCCCGGCCGCCGGACGTCTTCGGCCAGCCGGCCACGCCCAGCTCGTCCAGCAGCGCCCGCAGCTCGCCGGCCGCGGTGACCGCGTCGGCGAAGTCGGTGCCGGGCTGCGGGTCCAGGTCGATCCGCAGCTCGTCGGGGCGGTCGACGTCGGCGGCGCGGACCGGCCACGCGTGGAAGACCACCGTGCCCATCTGCGCCGCCCAGGCCACGTGGGCCAGGTCGGCCGGGCAGAGCTCGGCGGCCTTCCGGCCGCTGGGGAAGCTGATCTCCGCGGTCCGGATCCACGGGGGTACGCCCCGGGTCGGCACCCGCTTCTGGAAGAACATCTCCCCCTCGATGCCCTCGGGGAAGCGCTGCAACGTGGTCGGCCGGTCCCGCAGGGCGCGCATGATCCCCTCGCCGACCGACAGGTAGTAGTGGAAGACGTCCGCCTTGGTGAAGCCGCGCTGCGGGAAGATCACTCGGTCCGGGCTGCTCAGCCGTACGGTGTGCCCGGCGACCTCGATCTCCTCGGCTGCGGCCTTGGTGCCACCCATTGCGCGACCATATGCGATGCCACCGACGCCCGGCGTACCGTTGACCGGTGAGTCTTTCCGAGAGCGAACTGCCCACCACTGAGGAAGAGTGGCGGGTCCGGCTGAGCCCCGAGGAGTTCCGGGTCCTCCGCGAGCACGGCACCGAGCGGCCGTGGACCGGCGAGTACGTCGACACCAAGACCCCCGGCGTCTACCACTGCCGAGCCTGCGGGGCGGAACTGTTCCGCAGCGAGGACAAGTTCGACTCGCACTGCGGTTGGCCGAGCTTCGACGACGCGATCCGCGGCGCGGTGAAGGAGATCCCCGACAACACCCTCGGCATGCGGCGTACGGAGATCCGCTGCGCCCGGTGCGACAGCCACCTGGGGCACGTCTTCGAGGGCGAGGGGTTCACGCCGAAGGACACCCGGCACTGCGTGAACTCGGTCTCGATCCGGCTGGAGCCGGAGCAGGGCTGACCTGCCCCGGCCGACCGACCAGGCCAGCCGCACAGTCAGAGCAGCAGGCGGGAGCCCCGCTCGTCGACCGCGTCGGCGGACTCGTCGTCCAGCCAGATTCCGCCGCTGGCGAGGTAGCGGAAGTGGTGCTCGCCGGGGCCGAGCCGGACGGTGATCGTCCGGGTGCCGTCCCGGCGGGGCATCAGCTCGTGCCGGCCGGGCTCCCAGTCGTTGAAGCAGCCGACCACGCTCACCGTGCCGGACGGGGTGTCGCGCGGCAGGCAGAAGGTGACCCGGGTCTGGTTGCCGAACAACTTGTTGCGCTTGATCACGTGGTCCTCCGGGGGTGTCGGGGCGGTCACCAGGCCTAACGTCCGACACGCCGGGGGCGACTCGCCGTCGAGCCGGACCAGATTCCCCGGTTCCGGTTGCCCGCGTGTGTCGGCTGCTCGACGCTGGGGTGACGTGTCCATATCGGGGGGATTTGTAATGGCAACCTGCGAGGTATGCGGTAACGACTACTGGGGGGCGTTCGAGGTCCGTACGGCCAGCGGGGCGGTGCACACCTTCGACTCCTTCGAGTGCGCCATCCACCGGATGGCGCCGATCTGCGAGCACTGCCAGATCAAGATCGCCGGCCACGGTGTCGAGGTCAACGGCCGCTTCTTCTGCTGCGCGCACTGCGCACGGGCGGTAGAGGGCGCCCAGGGCGCCGAGGTCCGCGACGCGGTGGGCGCCCGCCCGTCCTGACCGAAAGGCGCCCCGCGCGGTTCCCCGGGGTCGGCGATGTGGCGGCATCCGCCCCGCGCAGCCCCCGGTCGGCGAGGTGGCGGCATCCGGCGCGCCCAGACACCGCCAGGTCGGCGATCTGGCGCCGCCTGGCCACGCCTAACATCGCGGGATGCCCGTCGAGTCGCACGTCGCCAGCTTCGCCGAGTTGGCCGCCCGCACCTTCCACGACCTGCTCCGGCTGCGCATCGACGTGTTCGTGGTCGAGCAGAACTGCCCGTACCCGGAGCTGGACGGCCGGGACGTCGAACCCGGCACCCGGCACCTCTGGCTGACCCGGGACGGCGTGGTCGTGGCGTACCTGCGGATCCTGGCCGACCCGGACGGCGTGGCACGGATCGGCCGGGTGGTGGTGGCGCCGGCGGCCCGCGGCGCCGGCCTGGCCGGCCGGCTGATGACCGAGGCGCTGGCCGTGGTCGGCGCGGGTCCGTGCGTGCTGGACGCGCAGACCCACCTGGTCGACTTCTATGCCGGCCACGGCTTCGCGATCAGCGGCCCCGGGTACGTGGAGGACGGCATCCCGCACACCCCCATGCGGCGGGAGGGCCGGCCACCCGCCTGAGCGGACATACCGCGAGGCAGCATTTTCGGGGAAGGTGCTGCCTCAGCCGCGGCGGACGCGGCACCCTCCCCGAGGTTGCCGCGTCCGCCGACGACCAAGCGTCAGGCCAGGCAGGTGACGATGTCGGCGATGGACCGGCGACGACCGGTGTAGAAGGGGATCTCCTCCCGCACGTGCCGCCGGGCCCGGGAGCCCCGCAGGTCCCGCATCAGGTCGACGATCCGGTGCAGCTCGTCGGCCTCGAAGGCGAGCATCCACTCGTAGTCGCCGAGGGCGAACGAGGCCACCGTGTTGGCCCGCACGTCCGGGTAGCCGCGGGCCATCCGGCCGTGCTCAGCCAGCATCTCGCGGCGCTCGGCGTCCGGCAGCAGGTACCACTCGTACGAGCGGACGAACGGGTAGACGCAGAGGTAGGCCCGGGCCTCCTCGCCGGCCAGGAACGCCGGGATGTGGCTCTTGTTGAACTCGGCCGGCCGGTGCAGCGCCATCTGCGACCAGACCGGGGTGAGCGCCCGGCCCAGCGTGGTCCGGCGGAACCGCAGGTACGCGTCCTGGAGCGCGTCGCTGGACGAGGAGTGCCACCAGATCAGCAGGTCGGCGTCGGCGCGCAGGCCGGCCAGGTCGTACGTGCCCCGGATGGTCACGTCCTTGCCGGCCAGCTCGGTGAAGAGGGACTCGACCTCGTCGACGACGTTCTCGCGCAGCGACGGGAGCGGGCTGGTGGCCCGGTACACCGACCACATGGTGTAGCGGATGGTCTCGTTGAGCTCCCGCAGCCGGGCCGCGTTGGTCTGCTCGGTCATGCTGCCGATCCTCCCAGTGCTGTGATGATCTCTTCGGCCGCCGTCTCGCCGGAGCGGACGCAGACCGGAATGCCGACGCCGTCGTAGCCGGCCCCGGCCAGGGCCAGCGTCGGGTGGGCGGCGCGCAGGCCCGCCCGGACCGCCGCCACCCGCGCGCCGTGGCCGGGGGTGTACTGCGGCAGGGCCCCGCCCCACCGCTGCACGTGCCGGGCGACCGGGGCGGGTAGCGGGGCGCCCAGCACCTTGGACAGCTCCCGGTGCACGGTGGCGACCAGGTCGTCGTCGGTGAGCTGGAGCGAGGTCTCCTCCCCGTACCGGCCGACCGAGGCGCGCAGCAGGGCGAGCCCGTCGGCCCGGCGCAGGTGGCCCCACTTCGTGGTGAAGAACGTGGCCGCCTTGATCAGCAGGCCCTCGGTGGCCGGCGCCAGGAAGCCGGAGAGCTCCGGCAGCTCCGGCGTGGGCAGGGCCAGGGTGACCAGGGCGACGCTGGCGTAGTCGAGCCCGCCGACGGTGGCGGCCACGTCGGGCGCCGGGCCGGCGAGCAGCCGGGCGGCCGGGCGGGCCGGCACGGCCAGCAGCACGGCATCGGCCTCGACTTCCGACAACTCCAGCTCGGCGCGTCTGCCGCCGCGCCCCGACCTGGAGCCGTCGTCGGGCTCGCGGGTCGGGCCGACGGTGAGCCGCCACCCCGTCGATGTCCGGTGCAGCTCGCGGACCGCCGCGTCCCGGCGGATCGTCGCGCCGCTGCACCGCGCCGCCGCCTCGACCAGGGTGCTCAGCCCGCCGGCCAGGGTGCCGAAGACCGGCGCGCCGGGGGTGCGCGGCGCGGCCGCCTGCGCGGCCCGGACCGCGCCGACCAGGGTGTGCTCGACCCGGGCCGCGCGGGCCAGCGCCGGCATGGTGGTGACCAGGGAAAGGCCGTCGGCCCGGCCCGCGTAGACGCCGCCGAGCATCGGGTCGACCAGCCGGTCCACCACCTCGTCGCCGAACCGCTCCCGGACCAGCGCGCCGACCGCCATGTCGGCGTCCGGGCCGAGCAGCGGGCGGCCGGCGTCCCGGTCTGCGTCCGCCGCCGGCCGCGCCACCGCGGCCACCTTCTCCAGATCACCGGGTACGCCGACCAGCGTGCCGCCGGGAACCGGGCGCAGTCCGCCGTCGACGACCAGCGCCGCCTGCCCGACGGTCGGGTGCACGATCGAGTCGACCAGGCCGAGCCGGCGGACCAGGGTCACCGCGGCCGATTCCCCGCCGGCCGGGTCACGCATCAGGAACGACTCGGCGCCGAACTCGACGGGCTGCCCGGCCAGCTCGCCGGTGCGCAGCTTGCCCCCGAGGAGGCCGGACTGCTCGTACACGGTGACCTCGGTGCCGGCGGGGGCGCGGTCGCGCAACCGGACGGCGGCGGCCAGCCCGGTGACGCCGCCACCGACGATCGCCACCCGCCACGGTCGCGCCATGGTCCCTCCCCTACTCGACCGGCCGCGCGCTGAGTTCGTGCACCAGCGCGACCACCCGGGTCAGCACGTCCGGGTCCGTCTCCGGCAGGACGCCGTGCCCGAGGTTGAACACGTGACCGGGGGCGGCCCGCCCCTCGTCCAGGATCCGGCGCACCTCGGCCTCCACCACCGGCCACGGGGCGAGCAGCACGCACGGGTCGAGGTTGCCCTGCACGGCCTTGTCCGGGCCGATCCGGCGGGTCGCCACGTCCAGCGGGGTACGCCAGTCCACGCCGACCACGTCGACGCCGGCCTCGCCCATCGCGCCCAGCAGCTCGGCGGTGCCCACCCCGAAGTGGATCCGGGGCACGCCGGCGTCAGCCAGGCCGCTGAGCACGTGGGTCGAGTGCGGCAGCACGTAGCGGCGGTAGTCGGCCTCGGACAGCGCGCCGGCCCACGAGTCGAAGAGCTGCACCGCGGACACCCCGGCGTCGACCTGGACCCGCAGGAACGACAGCGTGACCTCGGCCAGCCGGGCGCACAGGGCGTGCCAGAGGTCCGGGTCGCCGTACATCAGCGCCTTGGTCTTCGCGTGGGTCCGCGACGGCCCGCCCTCGACCAGGTAGCTGGCCAGGGTGAACGGGGCGCCGGCGAAACCGATCAGCGGGGTGTCCCCCAACTCGGCGACGAGCAGCCGGACCGCCTCGTCCACGTAGGACACGTCGTCGCGGGTGATCGGCCGGATCCGCTCGACGTCGGCGGCGGCGCGGACCGGCTCGGCCACCACCGGCCCGGTGCCGGCCACGATGTCCAGGTCGATCCCGGCGGCGGCCACCGGGACCACGATGTCGCTGAACAGGATCGCCGCGTCGACCCCGTGCCGGCGGACCGGCTGAAGGGTGATCTCGGTGACCAGCTCCGGACGGCGGCACGACTCCAGCATCGGCACGTTGGCCCGGATCTCCCGGTATTCCGGCAGCGACCGGCCGGCCTGCCGCATGAACCAGACCGGGGTGTGCGGGGCCGGCTCGCGCCGGCAGGCGCGGACGAAGGGCGAATCGGCCGGCCCGCCACGGCGGGATTGTCCGTCTCGGGCGGCGGTGCCCGTGGTGTCGGTGGTCATCGCGGCAATCGTGCCACGCGTGCGGGCGGCCCCCGCCGCCACCGTCACCTTTTGTGACGTGAACGGAAGGCCCTGGTTGACGCCCCCGACGCCCGAAGGCCCCGGCCGGCAGGTTTCCTCGCCGCATGATCGCGGCCCGCCGCTCGGCGCGCCGTCCCGCCGTACCGGCGGGCGGCGGCATAGGCTGCCCGCATGGCCCCCCCGATCGCGCTCCCGGAAACCTTCGCCCGCGCGGTCGCGGGGTTGCGATCGGTGGCCCCCCGCCCGGAGATCGTGCTGGAGGAGGTCGGCGCCCCGCAGCGCCTGGCCCCGTACGCGTTCGCGCTCTCCGCCGCGGTCATGCGCGACGACGACGAGGTGGCCACCGGGCGCCTGATCCTGCTGCACGACCCGGCCGGGCACGAGGCGTGGCAGGGCACCCTGCGGCTGGTCACGTACGTGACCGCAGAGCTGGAGGTGGACCTGGCCAGCGACCCGCTGCTGCCGGGGGTGGGCTGGACCTGGCTGACCGACGCGCTGGACGCGCAGGACGCCCGGCACCGGGCCATCGGCGGCACGGTCACCCAGACCCTCTCCACCCGGTTCGGCGAGCTGGCCGGGCCGCCCGCCGCCGGGGACATCGAGATCCGGGCCTCCTGGACCCCGCTCGGCGTCGACCTGTCCCCGCACCTGCTCGGCTGGTGCGCCCTGCTGGCCTCGACAGCCGGGCTGCCGCCGCCCGGGGTGACGGCCCTGCCGTCCCGCCGCCCCGCCGGCGCCGCCTGAGCGGCGGAAAAACCGGCGACGGGCCACCCCGGGTGACCGGAGCGGCCCGCGCGGTACCCCGTCAGAGGTAGTTCTCGGCCTCGTCGCAGACCTTGTCCAGGCCCTTGTTGGCCTTGTCGAAGGCGGCCTTGTTGCCGGTCGACGCCGCCGCGATGGCGGTGGTCAGCTTGTCCAGGCAGGTGGCGATGACCTTCTTCTGCCGGGCCTGCTCGTCCCGGTCGTTCTTGGTGCCGGTCAGGTTCTGCTCGGTGTCGGCAAGCTTGTCCCGGACCGTCTGCAGGTCAGCCTTGAGCTTGTCGATCTCCTGCCGGTTCGCCGCGATGGTGCCGTCCCGCTGGCTGACCTGCTGCTCCGTGCGGTGCAGCTTCCCGTTGGTGGTGACGTAGAGGCCGGTCATCACGCCACCGAGCACGAACAGCAGCCCGGCGACCAGGGCGAGGATCAGCGTGCTCCGCCCCTTGCCGGCGCGCGCCGCCGGCGCCCCGTACGGCGGGACCGCACCGGGCGGGGCCGACATCGGCTGCGTCCCGAAACCCGGCCCGGACACGGGCGGGGCGGACATCGGCGGCGCCGACATCGGCTGCGGGTAACCGGGCCCGGAGACCGGGGCGGCGCCCGGCGCGTACTGCCCCGGGACCGGGGTGGTAGCCGGCGGGTACTGCCCGGGGACCGGGGCGGCGCTCGGCGCGTACTGCCCCGGGACCGGCGGGGCGGGCGCCGGGGTGACGGGTTGGGGCGCGGGCTGGCCGCCGTACGGGCTGCCGTACCCGGTGCCGCCCGGCGGCTGGGGCGGGTAGCCCGCCGCTCCGGTCGGTGGCTGGGACATGACGTACCTCCAAGTGTGCTGGTCCCCGTGGGGTGGCCCCGAAGGGCCGTGGTCTGCGGGTCGACGTGGTCGGGGCCACGCGTCGACGGATGCGGTCAACGGCGACCGGGTGCGGGCCGGTCAGCAGAGCGTGAAGGTGTCGCAGGCGGTCTTGATCGGCACCGCGAGGCCGATGCCCTCGGCGTCCCGGGCCTTGGCGGTGGCGATGCCGACGACCTCCTTGGACCCGTTGATCACCGGTCCGCCGGAGTTGCCGGGGTTGATCGGCGCGTCGAACTGGATCACCGGGCCGGAGCCGCCCTCGTCCGGGCGGAACGCGCTCACCACCCCGGTGGTCACGCTGTCCTGCAGGCCCAGCGGGGCGCCGACCACCACGATCTGCTGCCCGGACTTGACCGGCGTACGGGCCGCGACCAGCCCGGTGAACCGGGCCGTGGTGCGCAGCTGGGCGAGGTCCTTGTCCTTGTCGACCTTGACAATGGTGGCGTCGAAGCGCTGGCCGGTCCGCTCCAGGAAGACCCTGCGGCCGCCCCCGTCGTAGACCGACTCCACCACGTGGAAGTTGGTGAGCAGCATGGTGCCGCCGCCGGACGGCGGCTTGCCGATCGCGAAGGCGGTCCCGGTGAACTGGCCGGCGCTGACCCGGAACACGCTGGGCAGCACGGCACTCGCCACGGCCTCCGGGTTGAAGGCGGAACCGGCCTGCTTCTCCAGGGCCTCCGCCCGCTTCTCCAGCCCGTCCAGCCGGCTGCCGTCCGCGCCCTGGGCGTCGGCCAACCGCCGGTCGGTGGCGGCGAGCCGGTCGTCCAGCCGGTGGATCTGGTACGCCTGCACCCCCGCGACCACCGCCAGCACGCCGGCCAGCACAAGCGCCACCACCGGCAGCCGACGCCCGCGGCCGGTCCCGCCCGCGGCCCCGCCCGGGTACGCCGGCCCCGGGGCGGGCTGCCCCGGCAGGGCCGGCCCGGCGGTGGGCTGGCCCGGATAGGCCGGTCCCGAGATCGGCTGCCCCGGGTAGGTCGGCGCGGCGACCGGCTGCCCCGGGTGGGCGGGTGCGGAAGTCGGGTGGACCGGTGCGGAGGTCGGCTGAGCCGGGTGGGCCGGCGCGGAGATCGGCAGTCCGGGGTGGGTGGGCGCCGCGGCTGGCTGCCCCGCGAACGCCGGCCCCGGGACCGGCTGCAACGGAACGGAGGCCGGCGGCGCGGGCGCGGTGGTGGGCTGGATGGGCGCGGTGGTGGGCTGGGCGGCGAAGCCGCCGGGGATGGTCGGCTCGGCGCCGACCGGCTGCCCGGGCGCGCTACCCGGCTGGGGCGGCGGCCATCCGTCCTGGGGGCGCTGGGCGGCCGAGGCACCGCCCGGGCCCCACTGGCCGCTGTTCGGCGCCGCCGGCCAGGTGGCTCGAGGTGCGGGCACGGCCGGCTGGCCCGGCGCACCGGCGGGCTGCTCGGGGGCGGGGACGCCACCGGTGGGCGCGGCCGGGAAGCCGGTGGGCGCGCCGAACGGCGCCGGCTGACCGGGCGCGACCGGTGGGATCATCCGCGGCGGCAGGGGCCCCGGCCGGGCGCTCTCGCCGCGTGCCTGGTCGGCCGTCTCGTCGGGGCCCGGCCCCGGCACCTCGGCACCGCCGTACGCAGCCGTCATGATCGCTCGTCCTCCCCCGGTGAACGCCCCGCCCGACACCGCCCGACGGCCCCTCGACACCCCGGCTGCGGCTCGATGGACCGTACCTGCGCGAACGGGGTTTGTCTCCCCTGTTGTCCGACCCTGCCACGGGCGCGCAAGCCGACCTGCCCCGACACCCGGCGGTCATCCCGCCGACACGCGCCGGACCGGCTGCGCACACCGCGTCGGACGCGCGCACTAGGGTTGTCAGGTGACCGACGAACCACCCCTGCGCCGTCGGGCCGCCGAAAGCCGTACGGGAGAGGCAGCACTGCGTCCGTCGTCGGCCGGGTCGGAGCCGGCGGACGCGGGGACCGAACCCACCGCCGGCGGGCCCGTGCCGCTGACCGCCCCGCGCGAGGGCACCCCCGCGCCGGTGGCCATGCCGAGCGAGCTCGAGGAGGTCGTGGCCCGCTTCGCGGCGGGCATCGGCCCGGTGGCCCTGGACGCCGAGCGTGCCTCCGGATACCGCTACAGCCAGCGGGCCTACCTGGTGCAGCTGCGCCGGGCCGGCTCGGGCACGGCGCTGATCGACCCGTTGCCGCTGCCCGACCTCTCCGCCCTGGACGCGGCGATCGCCGAGGCCGAGTGGGTGCTGCACGCCGCCAGCCAGGACCTCGCCTGCCTCGGCGAGCTGGGGCTGCGCCCGCGCCGGCTGTTCGACACCGAGTTGGCCGCCCGGCTGGCCGGGTTCGAGCGGGTCGGCCTCGCCGCGCTGACCGAGCAGCTGCTCGGCTACACGCTGGAGAAGCACCATTCGGCGGCGGACTGGTCCAGCCGGCCGCTGCCGGAGTCCTGGCTCACCTACGCGGCGCTGGACGTGGAGATGCTGGTCGACCTGCGCGACGCCCTCGACGAGGAGCTGCGCCGGCAGGGCAAGTCGGAGTGGGCGGCGGAGGAGTTCGCCGCGCTGGTCCGCAACGGCGCCCGGCCACCCCGGGTCCGGGCCGAGCCGTGGCGGCGTACCTCGGGCATCCACCGGGTGCGCGGCGCCCGCGCGCAGGCCCGGGTCCGTTCCCTCTGGTACGCCCGCGACCAGATCGCCGCGCGGCGGGACGCCGCCCCGGGGCGGGTGCTGCCCGACTCGGCGATCGTGGCCGCCGCCGAGCTGGACCCGAAGGACGAGAAGGCGCTGCTCACTCTCCCCGGCTTCGGCGGCCGCTCGGTACGCCGGCTCGCCCGGACCTGGCTGGCGGCCCTGGACGACGCCCGGCAGCTGCCGGACGACGCGCTGCCGGTGACCCCGGTGGTGGAGGGTCCGCCCCCGCCGCACCGCTGGGCGGAGCGGGATCCGGTGGCGGCCGGCCGGCTGGCCCGCTGCCGGGAGGTGGTGCTACGCATCGCCGGTGAGCACAACCTGCCGCCGGAGAACCTGATCGCACCGGACTACGTCCGCCGGCTCGCCTGGCAGCCACCGGAGGAGATCACCGACGAGACCGTGGCGGAGACCCTCCGCGGCTTCGGCGCCCGGGAATGGCAGCTCACCCTCCTCCTCCCCGCCCTCGCGTCCGCTCTCACAGCCCCTTGATCTCGCGTTGATCATGAGGTTGGCGGCATTTTTGGAGATCCACATCGCCGTCAACCTCATGATCGACGGAGCGCGGCGCCGCGGGCGGGATGTGGGGTTGGCCACACGGGGGGTGGTGTCGGCGTTGGTTACTGGCGAGTAGCATCCGGGGAAACGCCAGCGCCGGCGACCTTCATTCGGCCCGTGGCGCCGCCGGTCGGCGCGCGGAGGCCGAATTGTGGTCGAAAAGGAGGCTCCAAGTGCCCCGTGAAGTTCGGGACGTCGTCTTCGTCGACGGCGTCCGCACCCCGTTCGGCAAGGCGGGTGGCATGTACGCCAACACCCGCGCCGACGACCTGGTGATCCGCTGCATCCGGGAGCTGATGCGGCGCAACCCGCAGCTGCCGCCGGAGCGGGTCGAGGAGGTCGCCATCGCCGCGACCACCCAGATCGGCGACCAGGGCCTGACCATCGGCCGCACCGCCGCCCTGCTGGCCGGCCTGCCGAAAACGGTGCCCGGCTTCGCCATCGACCGGATGTGCGCCGGGGCGATGACCGCCGTCACCACCGTCGCCAGCGGCATCGCGATGGGCGCGTACGACGTCGCCATCGCCGGCGGCGTCGAGCACATGGGCCGCCACCCGATGGGTGAGGGCGTCGACCCCAACCCGCGGATCATCGCGGAGCGGCTGGTCGACCCGTCCGCCCTGGTCATGGGCGCCACCGCGGAGAACCTGCACGACCGGGTCCCGCACATCACCAAGGAGCGCACCGACGCGTTCGCGCTCGCGTCCCAGCAGAAGACCGCCAAGGCGTACGCCAACGGCAAGCTCCAGGGCGACCTGGTGCCGGTCGCGGTGCGCGACCCGGAGACCGGCTGGGGCCTGGCGACCGTGGACGAGGCGCCCCGGGACACCTCGCTGGAGAAGCTCGCCGGCCTGAAGACCCCGTTCCGCCCGCACGGCAAGGTCACCGCCGGCAACGCGGCCGGCCTGAACGACGGCGCCACCGCCGCGCTGGTCGTCGCCGAGGAGACCGCCCGCGAGCTGGGCCTGCCGATCGCCATGCGGCTGGTGTCGTACGGCTTCGTCGGCGTCGAGCCCGAGGTGATGGGCGTCGGCCCGATCCCCTCGACCGAGAAGGCGCTGCGCATCGCCGGCCTCAGCATCGACGACATCGGCCTGTTCGAGCTGAACGAGGCGTTCGCCGTGCAGGTGCTCGCCTTCCTCGACCATTTCGGCATCGCCGACGACGACCCGCGGGTCAACCCGTGGGGCGGCGCGATCGCCGTCGGTCACCCGCTCGCCTCCTCCGGCGTGCGGCTGATGACCCAGCTCGCCCGGCAGTTCGCCGAGCACCCCGAGGTCCGCTACGGCCTCACCGCCATGTGCATCGGCATCGGCATGGGCGGCACCGTCATCTGGGAGAACCCGCACTGGACGGAGTCCGGCAAGCCGGTTCAGCGGGAGGGTGGAGACAAGTGAGCACGCCAGTCGCACCGAACGAGGTGGTCACCAGGGCGCTGCTCCGCCAGGTGAACGTACCGGGGCTGGACCGGCCCGCCGCCCTGATCACCCTGGACAACGGTCTCGACCACACCAAGCCGAACACCTTCGGGCCGGGCGGACTGACCAGCCTGGACGAGGCGATCACCACGGCCCTCGCGGCGAACCCGGTGTTCGTCGCGGTGACCGGCAAGCCGTACATCTTCTGCGTGGGCGCGGACATCACCGGTCTGCCGCTGCTGGCGAACCGCGAGCAGGCCCTGGAGATCGGCCGGCTCGGCCACCGGGTCTTCGCCCGGCTCAAGGACAGCCAGATCCCGACCTTCGCCTTCGTCAACGGCGCGGCGATGGGCGGCGGCCTGGAGCTGGCCCTGCACTGCCACTACCGGACGCTGTCGGCGGGCGCGGCGGCCCTCGCGCTGCCCGAGGTCTCGCTCGGGCTGGTCCCCGGCTGGGGCGGCACCCAGCTGCTGCCGAACCTGATCGGCATCCCGGCCGCCACCCAGGTGATCCTGCAGAACCCGCTGATGCAGAACAAGATGCTCAAGCCGAAGCAGGCCGCGGAGATGGGCATCGCGGACGTGCTGCTGGAGCCGGCCGACTTCCTCGAGCGGTCCCTGGAGTGGGCCGCCGGCGTGGTCAAGGGCGAGGTCGCCGTGACCCGGCCCGAGGTCGACAAGGACATGTGGGCGGGGGTGCTCTACTTCGCCCGGCAGACCCTCGACCAGCGGCTGCACGGCGCGGTCCCGGCCGCGTACCGGGCGCTGGACCTGCTGGAGACCGCGAAGGACGCCGACTTCGCCGCCGGCACCGCCGCGGAGGACGAGGCCCTGGCGGACCTGGTCTTCTCCGAGGAGCTGCGCAGCGGCCTGTACGCCTTCGACCTGGTGCAGCGGCGGGCCAAGCGGCCCGCCGGCGCGCCGGACAAGGGCCTGGCCCGCCCGGTCACCAAGGTGGGCATCGTCGGCGCCGGTCTGATGGCCAGCCAGCTCGCCCTGCTGTTCGCCCGCCGCCTGCAGGTGCCGGTCGTCCTGACCGACCTGGACCAGGCCCGGGTGGACAAGGGCCTCGGCTACGTACACACCCAGATCGAGAAGGCCGTCAGCAAGGGCCGGATGGACAAGGGCACCGCCGCCAAGCTGTACGGCCTGGTCAGCGGCTCGGTCGACAAGTCCGTCCTCGCCGAGGCCGACTTCGTCATCGAGGCGGTCTTCGAGGACCTGAACGTCAAGAAGCAGGTCTGGGCCGAGCTGGAGAAGATCGTCAAGCCGGAGGCGGTGCTCGCCACCAACACGAGTTCGCTGTCGGTCACCGCGATGGCCGAGGACCTGGAGCACCCGGAGCGGGTGGTCGGCTTCCACTTCTTCAACCCGGTCGCCGTGCTGCCGCTGCTGGAGATCGTCCGCGGCGAGCGGACCGACGACGCCACCCTGGCCACCGCGTTCGCGGTCGGCAAGCAGCTGAAGAAGTCGAGCGTGCTGGTCAAGGATGCTCCGGCGTTCGTCGTCAACCGGCTGCTGACCCGCTTCCTCGGCACCGTGTTCGCCGCCGTCGACCAGGGCACCCCGCTGGACGTGGCGAACAGCGCGCTGGACCCGCTGGGCCTGCCGATGCGCCCGCTCGCCCTGCTCCAACTGGTCGGCCCTTCCGTGGCGTACCACGTGGGCGGCACCCTGCACGCCGCCTTCCCGGACCGGTTCGAGGTCAGCGAGAACCTCAAGCGGATCGCCGACTCCGGCCAGCCGATCGTGGTCGACGACCAGGTCAACGAGGAGGTCGTCAAGTTGCTCGTGGTCGGCGACCAGCCGCTGACCGCCGAGCAGGTCCGGCAGCACGCGCTCGACGCGCTGGCGCAGGAGATCCGGCTGATGCTCGACGAGGGCGTCGTCGCCGAGGCGCAGGACATCGACCTGTGCATGATCCTCGGTGCCGGCTGGCCGTTCCACCTGGGCGGCGTCACGCCGTACCTGGACCGGACCGGCACCTCCGAGCGGGTCACCGGCCAGCGGTTCCTGCCGCGCGGGGTGGCCGGCCTGCCCGCCTGACCACCGCCGCTCCCCCGCGATCGCGGTGGCCGACCGTCCCTCCCGGACGGTCCGGCCACCGCGTTCGTCGTTTCCGGGGCCGGACCGGCATCGCTCGCTGCCTGCGCCACCGGGCGGACGATGCCGGCAGCTCGGGCGCATCCGGTCCGTCACCGCCCGGTCACCCCGCGCTCGCGGCCGCGTCGGCGGTGCGGCGGGGCCGGTCACGAGCCGGTTCCGGTTTCGTCACGTCGGCACCCGTCGGTCAGCGGTCTGTCGGTCGGGCTCGCTACCATCACGCGTCCAGATTTCTTAGGAGCTGACCAACATGTCCCAGCCGCCGTCCAGTCCGTACCCCGGTTCATACCCTCCGCCGCAGCAGCCCGGCCAGCAGCACGGCGGTGGCTACCCGCCGCAGCAGCAGCCCCAGTACGGTGGCGGCTACCCGCCGGCTCCGCAGCAGCCCGGCCCCCAGTACGGCGGCCACCCGGAGGCGCCGCAGCAGCCCGCCCCGCAGTACGGCGGGTACGTGGAGACCGGCCAGCCCAGCTTCGGCGGCCCGGAGGTGCCGCCGAAGAAGAAGTCGAAGGCCGGCAAGATCGTGCTGATCGTGCTGGCCGTCGTGGTGGTGCTGTGCATCGGTGGCGGTGCCGCCATCTGGTTCGCGGCGAAGGACACCGTGGGCGACGTGGTCGAGGCCACCAAGACCCGGGTGTCGGCTCCGGAGACCCTCGGCGGCCGGCCGAAGGTGGACAACCCGCAGCTCCAGTCCGCCGCCACGGAGATGGAAGCGGAGATCAAGAAGGACGTGCCGGACGCCACCAGCGCCGTCGGCGCCTTCTACGGCGACCCCACGAAGCAGGATCTGGTCATGATCGCCGGCGCGTCCGGCGTGATGGCCGACCCGAAGAAGGAGCTGGACGACGCCACCACGGGCCTCGGCAGCGAACTCGGGGTGACCGAGTTCAAGACGGTGGACGCCGGCCCGCTCGGCGGCGACGCCAAGTGCGGCGACGGCAAGATCGACGGCGACCCGGTCGGGGTCTGCGTCTGGGCTGACCGGGGCAGCGTCGGCATGATCGTCATGTACTTCAAGCCCGCGTCCGCGCTGCAGTCCGAGTTCGTCGCCATGCGGGGCGAGATCGAGCACAAGAGCTGATCGCTCGCCAGACCGGTGACCGGGCCCCCGCTGTGGCGGGGGCCCGGTCACGTTTCCGGATCAGGCCGACGCGGCCCGCTCGGCGGGGCTGCGGCAGACGCAGAACTCGTTGCCCTCCGGGTCGGCGAGCACCACCCAGCCGGTGCCGTCCGGCCGGCGCCGGTCGGCGACCGGCGTGGCCCCGACGCCGAGCAGCCGCTCGACCTCGGCGTCCCGGGTGCCCTCGGCCGGGTGCAGGTCGAGGTGGAACGCGCCCTTGCCGTGCCGCTCCCCGACCGACACGAAGAGCAGGTCGGGGCCGTGCCCGTCGGGCGCGACGAGCACCGCCTCGGGGTCGCCCGGGTGGTCGTCGTCGTGCAGCTTCCGATCGAGCACCCCCGCCCACCAGCTCGCCAGGGCGTACGGGTCGTCGGTCTCGACAGTGACGCAGTGGATCTGTGCACTCACGGTGCTACCTCCTGGTTGGAGTGCGCCCCGCGAAGTTGACGGACGTCAGCGGCGGCTGCGGGGCGCGGGAGTCTTCACGGTGGACATCGACCACACCCCCTTCCGCATTTCGAGCTGACGCGCAGCATCATGCCACCGCCCCGGCCCTGCGCACAAACCCGCCGCCGGCCCGGCCGTTGAGCTGCGGGGCCGAGCCGGACGGCCGGACGCCCGCCGGCGGCCGGTCAGGTGGCGGCGGGGGCGTCGGCGGACGGCAGCGTGACGGTCACCTCCAGGCCGCCGCCCGGCTGGGCCACCGCCGTCACCGTGCCGCCGTGTGCATCGCAGACCGCCCGGACGATGGAGAGCCCCAGGCCGGAGCCACGGGCGCCGGTGCGCTCCTGGCCGCCCCGCCGGAACGGCTCGAACAGCCCCGGCACGTCCGCCGGGGCGACCTCGAAGCCGGTGTTGCCCACCACCAGCCAGGACCGCTGCCCGTCGGTGCCGGTACGCACCCAGAGTCGCCCGTGCAGGTGGTTGTAGCGGACCGCGTTCTCCACCAGGTTGCCGGCGAGCCGGTCGAGCAGCCCCGGGTCGCCGACCACCGGGGCCGGGCGCAGCGCGGTGTGCACCTTCAGCCCGATCCGCTCCACCTCGCCGGACATCGCGGAGAGCGCGTTGGCGGTGCCGGCGGCCAGGTCGCACTCGGCCCGCCGGGCCAGTCGGCGGCCCGTCTGGGCCTCGCTGCGGGCCAGCACCAGCAGCGCGTCGACCAGGCCGTTGGCCCGCTCCGAGGCGTCCCGGACCACGGTGGCCATCCGCCGGTACTCGGCCCGGTCCGCCTCGTCGTCGCTGAGCGTCACGTCGATCTCGGTCCGCATCACCGCCAGCGGGGTACGCAGCTCATGCGAGGCGTTGGCGACGAACCGTTTCTGCGCCTCGAACGCCGCAGCGATCCGGTCCAGCATGGCGTCGAAGGTCCGGGCCAGCTCGGCGACCTCGTCGTCCGCGCCGGACCAGCCGATCCGCTGGTCCAGGGTGGCCTCGCCGAGCCGCCGGGCGGTGGCGGTCACCTGGTGCAGCGGGCGCAGCGCCCGGCCGGCCACCAGATACGCCCCGGCGACCCCGACCACGCTGATCACCAGCAGCGCCACCAGGCCCTTGACCAGCAGCTCCGTCGAGGCGGCGCCGACCAGATCATGCTGCCACTGCCCGGCGTCCAGGGTGCGGCCGTCGGCGAGCACCACCGTGGTGCCGGGCCGCAGCTCGTCGGTGGGGCGCAGCGCGTCGCGGACCAGCAGCCAGGCCAGCACCACCAGGATCGCCCCGGCGCCGACGAGCAGCACCCCGTTGAGCAGGGTGAGCCGCAGCCGCAGCGTGGGGCGCAGGCGGATCATGCGGCGACCTCGGCGGTGCGGTAGCCGGCGCCGACCACCGTCTCGATCAGGGGCGGGTCGCCGAGCTTCTTGCGCAGCGTCATCACGGTGACCCGGACGATGGTGGTGAACGGGTCCGTGTTCGCGTCCCAGACCCGTTCCAGCAGTTCCTCGCTGGAGACCACCGCGCCGCGCGCCTTGAGCAGCTCGGCCAGCACGCCGAACTCCTTGTTGGTCAGGTCGACCGGCACCCCGCCGCGGGTGACCACCCGGCGGGCCGGGTCGAGCACCAGGTCGGCGACCGCCAGCACCGGCGGGACGGCCGGGGTGGCCCGCCGGCCCAGCGCCTGCACCCGGGCGACCAGTTCGTCGAAGGCGAACGGCTTGGGCAGGTAGTCGTCGGCGCCGAGCTGCAGGCCCTCCACCTTGTCGGCGACGGTGCCGCTGGCGGTCAGCATCAGCACCCGGGTCAGGGTGCCGGAGGCGGCCAGGTCGGCACAGATCTGATCGCCGTGCACGCCGGGCAGGTCCCGGTCGAGGATCACCACGTCGTACCGGGTGACGAAGGCGGCCTCGTGCCCGGTGGAACCGTCGTAGGCGACGTCCACGGCCATCCCGCGCTTGCGCAACCCGCGCGCGATCGCGTCGGCGAGGTTCCGCTCGTCCTCGACCACCAGTACCCGCATCCCCGGCCTCCCAGCTTGTGACCTCCCGACAACCTAGTGCCGGCCACCAAACCAGCATCCCGCGCCGCCGTTGCAAAGAATCTTCGCGTACGCCATGCTTCCCGGCACCTGGCGACAAGGAGCTGCCGATGACCGGAACGCCCACCGGGCGGGACGTGGCCTACCACCGCTTCCGCTTCCCGGACGAACTGGGCCGCGGGGCGTCCGACGGGCTGATCGCCGGCCCGGGCGGCCTGGTGGTCGGCCCGGCGGCCGGCCGGGTCGAGCACACCGATCCGCACACCGGCAGCACCGCCGGCTACGACCTGGCGACCTGGACGTCCCCGCCGGTCCGGCTGGGTTTCCCGGCGGCCGAGATCGTCCCGTCGTGGACCGCGGACACCCCGCCGGGCTGCTGGCTGCGGGTGGAGCTGCGCGGCTGGGCCGAGACGGGACCGTCGACCGGCTGGTACGTGCTGGGTGACTGGGCGGCCGACGAGGCGACGATCCACCGCAGCTCGGTGCCCGGGCAGGCGGGCGACGACGCGCGGGTGGCGGAGGACACCCTGCGGGTCAGGGACGCGGTGGTCACCGGCTGGCAGGTCCGGGTCAGCCTGTTCCGCCGCCCCGGTGCCTCGGCCGGCCCGGTGCTGCGCACGGTCGGCGCGGTCGCCTCCGGCAGGGCCGCGGCCGGGTCGGTGGAGGCTGCGGCACCGCCGCCGACCGGCGCCCGGGGGCGGGTGCTGGACGTGCCCCGCTACTCGCAGCGGCTGCACGCCGGCGGGGAGACCCGCTGGGGCGGTGGTGGGGACTCCTGGTGCAGCCCCACCTGCACGTCGATGGTGCTGGACTTCTGGGGCGCCGGGCCCGCCCCCGACCGGTACGCCTGGGTCGACCCGCCCGGCCCGCGGCCGGTGGTGGTGCACGCCGCCCGGCACTGCTACGACCACGCGTACGCGGGGGCCGGGAACTGGGCGTTCAACACGGCGTACGCGGGGCTGCACGGGGTGGACGCCTTCGTCACCCGGCTGCGTTCCCTCGCCGAGGCGGAACGGTTCGTCGCCGCCGGCGTACCGCTGATCCTGTCGGCCGCCTTCGTGGCGGGGCAGGTGCCCGGGCTGGACTACGACACCCGGGGGCACCTGATGGTGCTGGTCGGCTTCACCGCCGACGGCGACCCGGTGCTCAACGACCCGTACGCCTCGGACGACGAGGGGGTCCGCCGGACGGTGCCCCGAGCGGCGTTCGAGGCGGCCTGGCAGGCGGGCAGCGGCGGCGTCACGTACGTGGTCCGGCCGGCGTCGGTGCCGCTGCCCTCGCCGCCCGAGCAGGCCAACTGGTGACTCCGTCGCGGCCCATGGGCCGGGCGGCGTACCGGCCGGTGGACCGCCGGGCCGGCGCGCCGCCGGCCGGCTGACTCACGGCAGCCGCCACACCGCGAACCCGCCCTCGGTGCGCCGGCAGACCAGCACGTCCCCGCCGGTCCGACAGTCACCGAGCATCCCGGGCAGCGCGTCCAGCACCCGGCTCCGGGCGGCCGTGAGGTCCAGTTCAGCCACGAGCAGGCGCCCGTCCCGGCTCCGCCGGGCGCCGATCAGCCGGCTGTCCGGTTCCAGCCAGCTCGCCAGTTCCCAGGTGCCGAGGTCGGCCACCTCCCGGCCGGTGGCCGCCTCCACCACCACGAGCCGGTCCCCGCCCGACCACGCGGAGCTTTCCGGCCTGCCGTGGCCCGAGCTGACCAGGAACCAGCCGCGTTCTGCCCGCAGCACCGCCTGCCAGCGCGGGTTGCTCCATCGCACGACGCCGGTCGCCGGGTCGAGCGCCCACATCCCCCCGGTCTGCCGGTAGGCGCAGAGCAGGTCGCCGCAGTCGGTCAGGTAGCCGACCTGGGCGAGCCGGGCTGTCCAGCGCCGGTCCAGCCGATCCAGGCCGTAGCCGGTCACCGTGCCGCCGTTGTCACTGATCACCAGCAGCAGGTCGCCGACGATCTGGTTCCGCTGCCAGCTCGGCAGCTGACCGGGGCGGATGTTGCGGGCGGCCAGCAGGGAACCGCTGGCGGGGTCGCGCACCTCAACCTCGCCGGAGGGGGCGGCCAGCACGATCCGGTCCACGCCGTCGGGGCCGAAGCGCAGGTTGGGGCCGTCCAGCGGGGTCGGCACCGACCACAGTGTCCGGCCGGACGCCGCGTCGACCCGGCGGAGCGAGCCCTCGCCGGAAACGTCGAGGTTCTGGAGGAGCACGTCGTCGCCCGCCGGGTAGCTGGCCCCGGGTTGCTGCCAGCCCGACCGGCCGGTGCCGGCGTCGAGGGCAGTCGTCCGGAACACGCCCTCGGGGCCGCCCACCGGGCGGCCGCTGACCAGCACCGTCCCGCCCTGCTGCAGCAGCCACACGTCGCCGCCGCCGGCCGGGAGCGAGGAGCGCCACAGGACGGCGGGCGGCCCCTCCGCCGGGATCCGGTACGCCACCAGCAGCCGCCCCGTACCCTGCTGCGGGTCCAACGGATCCACCAGGTAGAGGCGGCCGGCCGCCAGGAAGACGTCCGCGCCGAGCCGGGCCGGCACGATGGCCATCGCGCGCTCCGGGCGCGGGGCTCCGCCGGCGACCACCCACAGGACGGCCAACAGCACGGCCAGCACCCGGTACGGCCGGCTGACGGCGCGCGGCGGGCGAGGCGCCGGTTCCGGCGCCGGGTCGCGGCGGAGCTCGCCCAGATCGATGACCGTCACGATCACCCCTTCCCGGGCAGCCGCCCGGCCCACCAGCGGCGGGCGTACCGGCCGGGCGGGGTGCCGCCGGGTCGCCTGTACGATGGCCCGTCGTGGCTGTGCCGGTGGTAGACCCCTCGCTGAACCCGTCGCCCGTCGTGGTCGAGCCCGTCGCGGCGGTCCCGCCACGCCGGCCGCGGCGACGGCCGGCCCGCGCCGACGTGCTGGCCATCGGAGCCTATGTGTTGCTCGGGGTTCTCGTCTGCCTCAACTACTGGGGAGACGTGCAGCACCGGGTCTCCTCGCACCTGCCGACGGACCACAGCTGGTTCGAGTGGCTCTTCGCACACGGCGCCTACTCGGTGCGGCACCTGGAGAACCCACTCTTCACCGCCCGGCAGAACGCCCCGGACGGGGTGAACATGATGGCGAACACCTCGCTGCTCGGCGTCACCCTGCCGCTGGCGCCGCTCACCCTGCTCCTCGGCCCGCAGGTGATGTACGCGCTCTACCTGGGCGCGGCCCTGTCGGCGACGGCGGCCACCTCGTACTGGATGCTCTCCCGGCACCTGGTCCGCTCCCGCGCGGCGGCCTTCGTCGGCGGGGTGTTCCTCGGCTTCGCCCCCGGCATCGTGCACCACGCCAACGGGCAGCCGAACTTCGTCTCCAACTTCCTGCTGCCACTGATCGTGGCCCGGGTGCTGCGCCTCGGCGAGCCGGGCCGCCGGCTGCGCAACGGCGTCGCGTTGGGGCTGCTGGTGGCGTACCAGATCTTCATCAACGAGGAGATGCTGCTGCTGACCGCGCTGGCCTGCCTGGTCATCGTGGTGGCGTACGTGGTGCAGCGGCCACGCGCGGCGCGGGAGCGGGCGGCGACGTTCCTCGCCGCGCTCGGCGTGGGCGGCGGCCTGGCCCTGCTGCTGACCGCCTACCCGATCTGGTTCCAGTTCAACGGGCCGCAGTCCTACCGGGGCCTGCAGGGCGGGGTCTTCCACAACTGGGGCGAGGACCTGATGGCCTTCGTCACCTTCGCCCGGGACACGGTGGCCGGTGACGAGGCGGTCGAGCAGACCATCGGGCTGACCGAGCAGAACACCTGGTTCGGCTGGCCGCTGGTCCTGGTCGCCCTGGTCGCCCTGGTGCTGCTGGTACGCCGCTCGCTGCCGGCCCGGATCGTCGCCGTGCTGGTGGTGGTCTTCACGGTCGCCGCGATCGGCCCGAAGGTGCGCTTCGACGGGGTCGAGACCACTGTCGACGGCCCCTGGGCGTACGTGCCGGACGACCTGCCGCTGGTCGAGATGATGATGCCGACCCGGCTGGCCCTGGTGGTGGCCGGCGCCGTCGGCGTGCTGCTCGCGCTGGCCTGGAACGCCCTGGCCGGGGCGGGCCGCCCGCTGGTGCCGAGGCAGCGCGCCGGGACGGACACCGGGACGCCGCCGGCTGCCGGCCCGCGTCGCCGCTGGCTGCGCGGCATCGGGTACGCGGCGATCGTGGCGGCCCTGCTGCCGCTCTTCCCGCGCCCGCTGCCGGCCGAGCGGATCGACCCGCCGCCGCACTTCATCACCGCGGGCGGCTGGCGGCCGTACGTGCCGGACGGCCGGACGCTGGTCCCGGTGCCGATCCCGAGCAACGTGCACGGCCTGCCCACCCTGCGCTGGAGCGCGCTGACCAGGCAGGAGTTCCCCATCCCCGCCGGCTACTTCATCGGCCCGAACGAGAACGGTGCGGGGGTCTTCGGCGCGCCGAACCGGCCGACCAGCACGCTCATCTACGCCACCATGGACGCGAACAAGGTCCCCGCGATCACTGCGGAGCACCGCCGTCAGGCGGTCGAGGACCTGCGCTTCTGGAAGGCGTCGGTGGTGGTCCTCGGCGCGCACCCGCGCGAGGCGGTGCTGCGCGACCTGATGACCGCGCTGCTCGGGCCGCCGCAGCGGATCGACGACGTCTGGCTCTGGGACGTCCGCGACCGGCTGTGAACCGACCCCGCCATGCGCACAGTCAGCCGACCAGGGGGCGGACGTCCCAGACGTACGCGCCGGCCACGTCGCGGCCCGGGCCGACGAGGGCGTCCACCGTGGTCCGGACCGGGTCGCCCGGGAACGAGCCGGCCTGCACCAGCACCGCCGCCCGCCAGTGCCGCAGGTCCGCGACCGCCTGGCGGCGCTCGGCGGCGCCGACCGGCGGCACCTGACCGGTCTCGGCGGCCCGCCGCAGCAGCAATGAGGTGGGGCGGTCCGGCGCGCCCCAGCGCGCGGTCGGGTCGTCCGCGCTCCGGGGCCCGATGAAGTAGCCTCCCGGCGCGTGGAACGCCAGCCCGGTGCGGGCCGACCAGAAGGTGGCCGGGCTCTTCGCCGCACCGGTCACCGGCGGCACCGGCACCAGCGTCCGGCCCGGCGCGACGTACGCCCGCCAGCCGCCGTCGGCGACGAAGGCCGGCACCGGCACCACCGGCACGGTCCGGATCGGGGTGGGGACCAGCGGCAGCAGGGCGGCGGCGACCGCCCCGGCCCAGGGTGCCCAGGTCCGGACCGACCGGTGGCGGAGCCGGTCCAGCGCGAGGGCCAGCAGCACCCCGAGCACCGGTATGCAGACCAGCGCGAACCGGGCCGGCACCACCAGGTCGAGCAGCGGCACCCCGGCGACCAGCCGGTACGGCCCGGGCAGCCCGGTGTCGTGCCGGTTCACCACGATCGTGGTACCGAGGGAGAGCAGGGCGAACAGCAGCCCGCAGACCGCGAGGGCGCGGACCAGCGGCCGCCGCCACAGCCGGACCACCACCAGCAGGGCGAGCAGCGGCAGGAACGGCCCGAAGAAGGAGGTCTGCTCGGTGGGGTTCGGCGCCAGCAGCCGCGAGTGACGGTCGTCCCCGGCCACGCTCTGCCGGGCCCCCGCGGTGAACGAGGCGACGTCCAGCCGGTAACCCTGGGCGAAGAACGGCATCCCCGCGTAGTGGCCCGGGCCGCGGAACTGGAACCACAGCGGGTACGCCAGCAGGGCCCCCGCCACCAGCGCGCCGACCCCGAGCCGGCGCAGCACCACGGGCGCCAGCCGGCGGGCGGCCGCCCGGTCGGCAAGCGCGTACGCCCCGGCGACAACCCCGGCGGCCAGCGCCACGAAGACCAGCACCTCCTCGCCGAGGAAGACCTGGTAGGCGACGGCCAGCCCGAGCAGCACCCCGTCCCGGCGTACCCGGTCGGTGGCCGGGCGGAACACCAGCGCGAGGATCACCGGGACCAGGAACTGGGCGGCCATGTGCAGGTGCGCCCCGGCCTGCGACACCATGCCGGGCGCGAAGCCGCAGAACAGCCCACCCAGTGCTGCGGCGGCCCGGGACCGGACCAGCCGGCGGGCCAGCAGCGCGTACCAGGCGGTGGCGGTGCCGGCGAGGCAGGCGACCACGGCGACGAGGAAAGCCGTCTGGGAGCCGAACAGCAGGGTGACCGGGGTGAGCGGCAGGCCCAGCCCCAGCACCGAGGTGTTGGCCATCAGGTTCACCCCGTCCGGGGCGTTCAGCGCGGTGCTGTGCAGCGGGCTCTCCCCCGCGGTCACCGCCCGGGCCGCCCGGGCCAGCATCCACTCGAAGAGCATCTGGTCGCCGGCCTGGTGGAACAGCCGCTCCGGCCGCCGCCACTGTTCGCCGGTGAGCAGGACGGCCAGGCCGAGGTAGCCGGCGACCACGAGGGCGTCGACCAGGCGGAGGCGCCGACGCCGCGACCGGGCCGCCGGCGGGTCCGGCGGGGCGGTCAGGCCGACCGGCTGGTCAGTGTCCGGACGTCCCACAACCACACGTCCAGCTCCTGCCGGGCCGGCCCGATCAGCTGCTCGACGGTTTGCCGCAGCGGGTCGGCGTTCGGCTGGTCGAGCGGCAGCACCACGACGGCGGCCCGCCAGTGCCGCAGCTCGTCCAGGAAGCGCCGGCGCTGCCGGTCGTCGAGTTTCGGCGTACGCCCGGTGGCGGCGACCTCCGCGAGCAGGTCGCCGATGCCGCTGGGCCGACCGCCGAAGCGGCCCGGGTCGCCGGTGACCCCGTTACGTGGGGCGAGGAAGTACCCGCCGGGGATCTTGAAGGCCAGGTCGGTGCTGGCCGCCCAGCGCATCGCGTTGGTGTTGCCCATGCTCGGCACCGGCACCGACACGAGCGTCTGGTCCGGGCCGACGTACCGCCGCCACCGGTCGGCGGTGATGAACCGGGGCACCTCCGGCCGGGTGGTGACCTCCAACGGCATCGGCGCGATGGGCAGCAGCGCCAGCACCAGACCGGCGACCGTCAGGGTCCGTACGGTCCGGCGTTCGGCGGTCCGCAGCGACCAGGCCCGCTCCACGGCGAGGGCCAGCAGGATCCCGATGACCACGGTGGTGATCAGGCCGAACCGGGTCGGCACCACCGCGTCGAGCAGCGGCAGCCGGACCAGCAGCTCCCACGGGCCGGTGACCAGCTCCCGGTCCCACCAGGACACCCGCTCACCGAGGGAGAGCACCGCGAAGAACAGCCCGGTCACCGCGAGCGCCCGGACGATCACCTCCCGGCGGAGCCAGACCACGATGCCGACGGCCAGCAGGGACAGGCTCCAGCCGAAAAAGGCGTTCTCCTCCGAGTAGTTCGGGGCGAGGTTGACGTTCGCCCGCTCGTGGCCGCCCAGCGTGGGCGAGCCGGGGGCGAAGAACGAGGCGATGTCGTTGCCGTAGTCGCGGACCGTGTCGCTGAGCCCGTGGTACGCCATCGGCCCGGCGAACTGGACCCAGAGCGGATACGCCAGCAGCGACCCGGCGAGCACCGCGCAGACCGCCAGCCCGGTCCCCAGGGGACGCCACGCGGTGGCCCACCGCTCCCGCTGCTGCGCGACCACCGCCAGCAGGAACACGCCGCAGGCCAGCGCGGTGAAGAGCAGGATCTCCTCGTTGATGAACGCCTGCGCGGTGACCAGCAGGGCGAGCAGCGCGCCGTCGCGGGCCGGGCGGGTGGAGCGGGTCAGCACCAGCACCCGCCAGACGATGAACGGCAACAGGAACTGGGAGATGATGTTGGGGTGCCAGTTGGCGTGCGACAGCATCGCCGGCGAGAACCCGCAGAACCAGCCGCCCACGGCGGCGGCCAGCCGGGTACGCACCACGTGCCGGGAGAGCACCCGGTACCAGGCGGCGGCCGTGCCGGCGAGGCCGAGCGTCACCAGCGTGACGAAGGAGACCGCCGGTCCGAACAGGACGGTGATCGGCACCATCGGGATGCCGAGGGCCAGGATGGCGGTGTTCGCCATCAGGTTGACCCCGTCCGGGTAGTTGAACTGGTCGGTGTAGAACGGGAACTCGCCGTGCAGCACGACGCGTACCGAGTGGGCGAGGAAGAACTGCACCTGCGCCGGGTCGCTGCTGTAGAGGGCGGCCACCCGGCCGGCCGGGTCGACCCAGATCCGGCTGGTCACCCAGAGCGCGGCCAGCAGGAAGATGCCGTACATGGCGAGGTCCTGCCGGCGGGGCGTCCAGCGTGGGCGCGGCCGGGCGGCCGGCCGGCCGTTGCCGGGGTCAGGGGCGGGATCGGGGGCGGGCGGGGCCGCGGTGGTGACGGAGGCGGAGCCCGTCGGGGCGTCGGCGTCCGCTGGCGAGTCGCTACGGGGCTCGGCAGGCGTCACAGTCGGCGGAGTCTACCGGAGCCGGAAAATGGCCGCGAAAGGCACACCACCGTCCACTGTGGCGAGCATCCGAAGGGGGTGAGCCGGGCGCGGCCGGACGACGGGCCGTCTCGTACCATGTGGCTCGCAAACACGACCAACGACGCGATCGGGGGCGTACAGGTGGCTTCAGTCCGCCGACGCGGCACGGTGGCCACCGCGCTGCTGACCCTGCTGCTGGCCGCGCCCGGGTGCGGGCCCGTCGCCGGGCGCCAGTCGGCGGACCTGCGGGTCGGCTACGACAGCCTGGACGGGCCGCTGACCGTCTGGCCGGCGCGCGGCAGCCTGGCCGGCGACGCCGCCGCGACCGCCGCCATCAGCGCGGCCGTCCGGGACTGGCGCTCGCCGGTCGACGACCGGGCACACCTGCCCACCTCCGGCATCCTCTACACCGGCGACGTGGCCGGATCACCGCTCGCCCTGGTCGCCGCCGACGTGCCCGGCGAGAGCGCGTCCTGGCTGCTGCAGCTCGACCGCGCCGAGGACCGCTGGCGGGTCGCCCACGCCACCGAATACACCGACCCCGGCTACCTGGTCTACTCCGACGTGCTGCCGGTGCGACTCCCGCAGGGCCGGCGCTACCTCACCTCGGCCCGGGTGGAGCGGCTGCTCGGGCCGGACGGCCGCGCGCTGGCCAGCATCGACGGCCTCACCGAGCCGCTCGCCGTGCCGGCCTGCCGGGCCGTGGAGCTGACCGCGGCGCTGCGCCCCACCCGGTCGCTGCCGCGCGGCCGGGCCGCCGACCGCGTCCTCGACCTGGGTACGGCCACCGCCGACCCCCGCTATCCCCTGGTACGCGACGAGACCGGCACCGGCAAGCGCGCCCTGGCCGGGCTGGACACCTGCGTTCTCGCCGAAACCACCGGACCGTTCGGCAGCGTGCCGCGCCGCATCGGCGATCGGCTGGCGCCCCGCTCCGCGCCGGAGTCCTGGCCGATGGCGAAGGTCGCCGTCCGGTCGCTGGGCGAGGTGGCGCTGGCCGGCGGCGAGCCGGGCGACCTGCAGCAGCTCACCTGGGAGAGCGCCACCGGCACGATGACCGCGCTGGTCTACCGCCCGGGCGACGGCAGCGCCCCGGTGGTCTCCCCCGCCGACCGGTCCACCACCCTGCAGGCGTACCACCTGCCGATGCCGGGTCAGCCGCTCGCGGTGCTGACCTGGCGGGCCAGCCGGGACACCTCGTTCGCCGCCCCGCCCGGGGCGTCGCGCCTGGTCGACCGGCCGGGCCTGGTCGTGATGCCGCAGCCGGACTCTCGTCAGACGTTCAGCCTGGCTGGCACTGAGCAGACCTGGTACCGCTCCGTGGGCGGACGCTGACCTTCGCGCCCCGAGCGCCCGCCTGGGTCACCCGCCCGTACTCCCGGGTGGCCGGCTCTCGTGATGCTCATCCACCGAATCGCCGGCTGCGTGCCGCGTAGGAACGCAGGGCGCGAAGGAAGTCGACCTTCCGGAAGCCGGGCCAGTACACGTCGCAGAAGTACAACTCGGAGTACGCGGCCTGCCAGAGCAGGAAGCCCGACATCCGGCGTTCTCCACTCGTGCGGATGACGAGATCCGGGTCGGGCTGGCCGCCGGTGTACAGGTGCGCCGCGATGTCCTCGGCGGTCAGGCGCTGCGCGACGTCATCGACGGTAGCGCCGGTCTGCGCCTCCTGCTCCAGCAGCGAACGGACCGCGTTGACGATCTCTTCGCGGCCGTCGTAGCCGACGGCCACCGTGAGATGGAAGTTGCCGCCGCGCGCACCGGTCGCCTCCTCGGCCAGCTTCAGTGCGTGGCGCGTCGAGTCGGGCAGCACGTCCGGGCGGCCGGCCACATGTAGCTGCCACGGGTTGCCCGGCCGCAGCAGTGGCTCCGCCACCACCTCCTCGATCATCCGCATCAGGTGCTCCACCTCGTCGGAGGCCCGCTTGCGTACGTTGTCGACAGAGGCGACGAACAGGGTGACGTGCTGAATGCTCAACTCGGCGCACCAGCTCAGCACCTCGTGCATGTGCTCCGCCCCGTACCGGTGCCCCAGTCGTGGGTCGTCGAAGCCCATCTGCCTGGCCCACCGCCGGTTCCCGTCCATCGCCATGGCAACGTGCCGGGGCAGTGCGACGTCGACCAACTGCGCTCGCAGGCGGCGGGCGTACAGCTGATAGGCCATGCGACGAACGGGCTCGATCATGACCAGATGAAACCACGCGCCGGCCCCTGCTGCTGCCCGTGCACCTCCGGGTCACGCTGCGATCTTGGTGGGAAATGGCCCCTGGAGGGGCCACTTCCTACCGAAATCTTCCCTAGCTGCGGTGGGTGGCCCTGCTGGGGCAGGACCCCACCCGCTCGCGTGCCGAGTCAGTTCTTGGCGGTGGCCTCGGAGGCGGCCGGCTCGACGGGCTGGGCGTCCAGGCCGGAGATCCAGCCGGTGACGTCGCGGGCCACGTTCTGCGCGGTCAGGCCCAGATCGGCCAGGATCTGCGCCCGCGTGCCGTGCGGGTGCCAGTCGGCCGGCACCCCCAGGTCCTTCAGCGGCACCCGGACGTCGGCGTCCCGCATGGCCTGGCCGAGCGCGTCGCCGACGCCGCCGACCCGGACACCGTCCTCGACGGTGACCACGAGCCGGTGCGCGGTGGCCAGCTCGACCAGCTCGGCCGGGACCGGGCGGACCCAGCGCGGGTCCACCACGGTGACCCCGTAACCCTGCTCGGCCACCCGGGCGGCGACCTCCATGCCGAGCTGGCCGAAGGAGCCGACCGCGACGAGGAGCACGTCGGTACGCGCCGACTCGGCCAGCACGTCGACCGCACCCACCCGGCGCACGGCCGGCAGGTCGGCGGCCACCGTGCCGGTCGGGAAGCGGACGATGGTCGGGCCGTCGTCCACGGCGACCGCCTCGCGCAGCTCCTCACGGAGGCTGCCGGCGTCGCGGGGCGCGGCGATCCGCAGGCCGGGCACCACGCCGAAGACGGACATGTCCCAGACGCCGTAGTGGCTCGGGCCGTCCGGGCCGGTGATGCCCGCCCGGTCCAGCACGAAGGTGACCGGCAGCTTGTGCATCGCCACGTCCAGCAGCACCTGGTCGAAAGCCCGGTTGAGGAACGTGGCGTAGACGGCCACCACCGGGTGCAGGCCACCCATGGCGAGGCCGGCCGCCGACGTGGCGGCGTGCTGCTCGGCGATGCCCACGTCGTACACCCGCTTCGGGTGCTTACGGGCCAGCTTGGCGATCCCGGTCGGCTCGGCCATCGCGGCGGTGATGCCGACCACGTCCGGCCGCTCGTCGGCGATCTTGACCAGCTCGTCGGCGAAGACGTGGGTCCACTTCACCGAGGGCGCGGCGACCAGTTGACCCGTCTCGACGTCGAAGGCGCCGCCGGGGCCGTGCAGGCGGTCCGCCTCGTCCTCCTCGGCCGGGCGGTAGCCGTAGCCCTTGCGGGTGACCGCGTGCACTATCACGGGGCCGCCGAAGTTCTTCGCCGCGCGCAGCGCGGACTCGACCGCGGCGACGTCGTGGCCGTCGACCGGGCCGACGTACTTGATGCCGAGGTCCTCGAACATGGCCTGCGGCGCGACCGCGTCCTTGATGCCCTTCTTGACCGCGTGCAGCACCTCGTACATCGGCTTGCCGACCAGCGGGGTCGAGCCGAGGGCCTCCTTGACGGTGTCGAGCACCTTCTCGTAGCCGGGGTTGAGCCGCAGCGAGGAGAGGTGGTCGGCAAGGCCACCGATGGTCGGCGCGTACGACCGGCCGTTGTCGTTCACCACGATCACCAGCGGGTTGCCGGCGGCGGCGATGTTGTTCAGCGCCTCCCAGCACATGCCGCCGGTCAGCGCGCCGTCGCCGACCATGGCGACCACGCTGCGCCGCTCGCCGCGCAGCGCGTACGCCTTGGCGAGCCCGTCGGCGTACGACAGGGCGGTGGAGGCGTGCGAGTTCTCAATCAGGTCGTGCTCGCTCTCCGCCTGGCTGGGGTAGCCGGAGAGGCCACCGCGCTGGCGGAGCTTGTCGAAGCCCTCCTGCCGGCCGGTGATGATCTTGTGCACGTAGGCCTGGTGGCCGGTGTCGAACAGGAGCCGGTCCCGCGGCGAGTCGAAGACCCGGTGCATGGCCAGGGTCAGCTCCACCACACCGAGGTTGGGCCCGATGTGCCCGCCGGTGCGGGAGACCTTGGCGATCAGGAAGTCACGGATCTCGGCGGCGAGGATGTCCAGCTGCTCGGCCGTCATCCGCTTCACGTCCTGCGGGCCCCGGACGGTGCCCAGCAGTCGGCCGTGGTTGGCCGTGCCCTCTTCAACACTCATGACCGAAGAGTCTATCGGCCGCCCGACAGCCCGCAGCTCGGCCGTGGATCACGGCAGCCTGATGGGGGGTGCGAAGGCCCCGCCGGCCGGCGGGAATCGTGACCCGCCGGCCTGGCTCAGGACGGCGGCAGGAGCAGGCCGACCAGCTCGACGTGCTGGGTCATCGGGAACAGGTCGAAGCCGCGCAGCGCGGCCAGCCGCCAGCCCAGGCCGGTGAAGGTGCGCACGTCCCGGGCGAAGGCGGCCGGGTCGCAGGCCACGTACGCCACCGCCCGCGGGCCGGCGGCGACGATGTCCCGCACCACCGGCGCGCCGGCGCCGGAGCGGGGCGGATCGAGGACCACCAGGTCGACCGGGCCGGTGACCCGGCGGCGGGCCAGCGCGGTCTCCACCCGGGCCGCGACCACCTCCACGGCGGGCAGGTCGGCCAGGTTCTCCCGGGCCGCGGCCACGCCCGGCTCGGCGGACTCGACCAGGGTGACCCGGGCCGCACCGACCCGGCCGGCGAGGGCCGCGGCGAACAGTCCGGCCCCGCCGTACAGGTCCCAGGCGGTCTCGCCGGGGCGCGGGTCGAGCAGGTCGAGCACCGCCCCGACCAGGGTGTCCGCCGCGGCCGGGTGGACCTGCCAGAAACCGGAGGCGGGGAGCCGCCACTCCCGGCCGGCGGCCACCTCACGGACCACCGCCGGGCCGCTCACCGGGGTGGGCACCCCCTCGGCGTACGCCGTGACGCTGACGTCCCCGCCGGAGGCGGCGACCGTCTCGACCGCGTCCGCGTCCGGCCAGCGGGCCCCGGCGGGGGCGAGCACCGGCAGCTCCTGGATCGCCGGGTGGGCGATCAGGCAGCGGTCGATCGGCACCACCTCGTGCGAGCGGTGCTTGAGCAGCCCGGCCCGGCCGGCGCCGTCGACGGCGTACCGGACCCGGGAGCGCCAGCCCAGCGGCCCGCCGGGCAGCGCCTCGACCCGGACGCCGAGCGCGTCGACCTGCGGGTCGGTGAGGCCGCCGAGCCGGGTGAGCTGCTCGCGCACCACCGCGGTCTTCCAGTCGAGCTGGGCGTCGGGGGCGACGTGCTGCAGGTCGCAGCCGCCGCAGCGGCCCGGCTTCGCGTACGGGCAGGGTGGCTCGACCCGGTCCGGGGAGGCGGCCAGCACCTCGACCGCGTCGGCCCGGGCGAAGCCCTTGTGCAGCTCGGTCACCTCGGCGACCACCCGTTCCCCGGGCAGCGCGTGCCGGACGAAGACCACCTGGCCGTCGACCCGGGCCACGCAGTGCCCGCCCGGGGCGACCGCGGCCACGGTCAGTTCGACCCGCTCGGCCTCCTCCAGCCCGCGCCGCCCGTCGACCGGCGCCGTCACGCGCGGTCTCCGCTCTCGCCGGGCGGGGCGGGGGCCACCGGCGGGACGGTGGGTGGCAGGGTGCTGCGGGGGGCCACCCGGGGGCCCCGCGCCGGCCCGCGGCTGAGGTTGGCGTCCAGCCGGTCCAGGTTCTTGTTGGCGGTCGAGGCGAGCTGCCACGGCACGCTGGTCACCATCACCCCTGGCTCGAAGAGCAGCCGGCCCTTGAGCCGCAGCGCGCTCTGGTTGTGCAGCAGGTTCTCCCACCAGTGGCCCACCACGTACTCGGGGATGAAGACGGTGACCACGTCGCGGGGCGACTCGCGGCGGGTGGAGGCGACGAAGTTCAGGATCGGCCGGGTGATCTCCCGGTACGGGGAGTCGATCACGGTCAGCGGCACGGGCAGCTCCCGCCGCTCCCAGTCGGCCTGGAGGTTCCGGGTGTCCTTCTCGTCCACGTTCACGGTCACCGCGGTCAGCGTGTCCGGCCGGGTCGCCCGGGCGTACGCGATGGCCCGCAGCGTCGGCTGGTGCAGCTTGCTGACCAGCACGATGGCGTGGTTGCGGGCGGGCAGCACACCCCGGGTCTCGGTCGGTTCCAGCTCGGCGGCGACCCGGTCGTAGTGCCGGCGGATGGCCAGCATCAGCATGTAGATCACCGCCATCGCGGCGATCGCGATCCAGGCGCCGAGCAGGAACTTGGTGATCAGCACGATGATCAGGACGGTGCCGGTGAGCGCCATGCCGAAGGCGTTGATCGCCCGGGACCGCACCATCCGGCGGCGCACCTCCGGGTCCCGCTCGGTGCGCAGGTGCCGGTTCCAGTGCCGGATCATGCCGGCCTGGGAGAGCGTGAACGAGACGAACACGCCGACGATGTAGAGCTGGATGAGCCGGGTCACCTCGGCCTGGAAGCCGACGATCAGCACCACCGCGAAGACGGCGAGGAAGACGATGCCGTTGGAGAAGGCCAGCCGGTCGCCGCGGGTGTGCAGCTGGCGGGGCAGGTAGCGGTCCTGGGCCAGGATCGAGCCGAGCACCGGGAAGCCGTTGAAGGCGGTGTTGGCGGCCAGGAACAGGATCAGCGCGGTCATCCCGGCGACCACGTAGAGCAGCACCCCGTTGCCGAAGACCGCCTCGCCGAGCTGGGTGGTGACGGTCTTCTGCACGTACCCGGGCGGGCCGGAGACGATCTGGCTCGGGGACTCGACGAACTGCAGGCCGGTCAGCCGGGCCAGCCAGATGATGCCGAACAGCATGCTCACCGCGATCACGCCGAGCAGCAGCAGGGTGGTGGCCGCGTTGCGGCTCTTCGGCGCCTTGAACGCCGGCACCCCGTTGGAGATCGCCTCCACACCGGTGAGCGCGGCGCTGCCCGAGGAGAAGGTCCGCAGCAGCAGGAAGATCAGGGCGAACCCGGTGACGCTGTGCTCCGCCTGGATCTCCAGGCCGGCGCTGGGCGCGCGCAGCTCGTCGCCCAGGATGAAGATCCGGATCAGGCCGGTGAGCAGCATGCCGCCGATCACGATCACGAAGCCGTAGGTCGGGATGGCGAACGCCGTGCCGGACTCGCGCAGGCCGCGCAGGTTCATCGCGGTGAGCAGCGCCACCGCGATGACCGCGATCAGCACCTTGTGGGTGGCCACGAACGGGAGCACGGAGCCGAGGTTGGCCACCCCGGAGGAGATCGAGACCGCGACCGTGAGCACGTAGTCGACCAGCAGCGCGCTGGCCACCGCCAGGCCGGCGCGCGGGCCGAGGTTGACCGTGGCCACCTCGTAGTCGCCACCGCCGGAGGGGTAGGCGTGCACGTTCTGCCGGTAGCTCGCCACGACGGTGAGCATCACCACGACGACCGCGAGCGCGATCCACGGCGAGAAGAAGAACGCCGACGCGCCGGCGATGGAGAGCGTCAGGAGGATCTCGTCGGGCGCGTACGCGACGCTGGAGAGCGCGTCCGAGGCGAAGACCGGCAGCGCGATGCGCTTCGGCAGCAGGGTGTGCTGGAGGCGGTCGGACCGGAACGGTCGACCGACGAGGAGTCGCTTCAGCAGCGAGGTGGGTCTGGCCACAACCGCCAAGGGTACGACCAGTCCAGGGAATGCGGTGGGGGTGGCTGATCACCCCCGCGCAGGTCCGCGCGGTACGGTCGGCTCCCCGCCGGCAACGGGGACGTGGCAGGCTCGCAGTCGACGGGTCCACCGGGCGGACCGTGGGAGGAGCGGACACCGTGCATGTCGTGATCATGGGCTGCGGCCGGGTCGGGTCGACCCTCGCCCACAGCCTGGAGTCCCGGGGGCACTCCGTGGCGGTGATCGACCAGGACGCGGACGCGTTCCGGCGCCTCGGCCCCGACTTCGCCGGCATCACCGTCACCGGTGCCGGCTTCGACGGCGAGGTGCTGCGCCAGGCCGGCATCGAGCGCGCCGACGCCTTCGCGGCGGTCTCCAGCGGCGACAACTCCAACATCATCTCGGCCCGGCTGGCCCGCGAGACGTTCGGCGTCTCCCGGGTGGCCGCCCGCATCTACGACCAGCGCCGGGCACAGGTCTACGAGCGCCTGGGCATCCCCACCGTCGCCACCGTCCGGTGGACGGCCGACCGGATGCTGCGGCACCTGGTTCCCGAGGGCAACGTCGAGATCTTCCGCGACCCGACGAGCACCGTGTCGATCATCGAGGTGCCGGTGCACAAGGACTGGATCGGCCGGTCGCTGCGGGAGCTGGAGGAGGCCGCCGGGGCCCGGGTCGCGTACCTGATCCGGTTCGGGATCGGCACGCTGCCCACCGCCTCCACCGTGGTGCAGGAGGGCGACCAGGTCTTCATGCTGGTGACCGACGACATCATCCCGTCGGTCACCTCGGTGGCGGCCGCGCCGCCGGAAGGGGGGCACTGAGCCATGCGGATCGCCATCGCCGGCGCGGGCAACGTGGGCCGGTCCATCGCCCAGGAGCTGATCGACAACGGGCACCAGGTGATGCTGATCGAGCGGCAGCCCAAGATGCTCCGGCCGGACCGGGTGCCGGCCGCCGAGTGGGTGCTCGCCGACGCCTGCGAGCTGGCCAGCCTGGAGGAGGCCAACATCGCCGGCTGCGAGGTGGTGGTGGCCGCCACCGGTGACGACAAGGTCAACCTGGTGGTGTCCCTGCTGGCCAAGACCGAGTTCGCGGTGCCCCGCGTGGTCGCCCGGGTCAACCGGGCGGAGAACGAGTGGCTGTTCACCGAGCAGTGGGGCGTCGACGTCGCGGTGAGCAAGCCGCGGGTGATGGCCGCCCTGGTGGAGGAGGCGGTCACGGTCGGCGACCTGGTCCGGTTGATGACCTTCCGGCAGGGCGAGGCGAACCTGGTCGAGATCACCCTGCCGCCCACCGCGCCGTACGTCGGTGAGCCGATCCACGCCGTGCCGATCCCCCGCGACGCGGCGCTGGTGGCGATCCTGCGCGGCAAGCGGGTGCTGGTGCCCAGCCCGGACGACCCCATCGAGGCCGGCGACGAGCTGGTCTTCGTGTGCACGGCCGCCGTGGAGGACGAGGTCCGGGCGGTGATCCTCGGGCCGGACAGCGTCGAGCGCACCCGCGACGGCGCCTGACGGCAGCCGTTCGGTCCCGCCGGCCGGCGTTCCGGTACGGCCGGCGGGCTCAGGCGCCTGGCAGCGGCGTCGCCGTGGTCTCCCGGGTCACCCGGCGCACCACCCAGACGGTGATCAGCAGCAGCAGCGCGTACGGCGGGTAGCCCAGGGCGAGTCGGGCCACGCCCAGCAGGGTGTCCTGGTGGGCCAGGTAGAGCCCCGCCTGCACGCCCACCTTGGCCAGCCACACCACGCCCCAGAGCACGGTCAGCTGGGTGAAGGTGCGCACCAGCCGCGGGTCGTCCCGCCACTCCGAGCGGCCCCGGGCGACCAGCACCGACCAGATCCAGCCCACCAGCGGCTGTTTGATGGCGGCCGACAGCAGCAGGGCCAGCCCGTAACCGATCCCGTAGAGGATGCCGGGGAGGTAGAAGTCCCGCTCGTCGCCGGTCCGCCAGGCGATGGCGGCGCCGATGGCGATGCCGACCAGCCCGTTGACCGCGTGCCGGATCGGCCGGCGCTGGGCCAGGCGCAGCCCGGCGATCAGCAGCGCCACCGCCACCGAGGCGATCACCGCGGGGCGCAGCTCGCCCAGCACGTTGGCGATCACGAAGACCACCACGGGGATGCTCGACTCGACCAGGCCCCGCCAGCCGCCGAGTTGGTCGGCCATCTGCTCGGCGAGACTGGGCAGGCGCTCGTCGTCCTCCGGCCCGAGTTCCGGCCCGGCGGACCGATGCTGTCCGGTCGTCACTTCGGCGACTCCAGCTCGTAGTACGGGTTGTAGATCACCTTGCGGTCGTCCCGGACGGCCAGCCGGCCACGGGCGGTGAGGTGCCGACCCGGCTCGATGCCGGCGATGTGCCGCCGGCCCAGCCAGACCAGGGTGACCACGTCGCTGCCGTCGTAGAGGTCGGCCTCCAGCGTCGGCAGGTTGGTCCGGGGCGTGTAGACCACCGTGCGGAGCCGCCCGTTGATCGACACCACCTGGCCCCGCAGGCACTGCTGGGCCGGCATGCCGCCGGACTCCGCGCTCTCCCGGCGCAGCTCCTGCGCCTCGATCTCGGCCTCGCTCGCGGTGAGCCGATGCAGCAGCCGTCGCAGCGACACCCGGCTCTCGTCGGTCGTCATGACCTCCGCGTCACCCTCTCCACGCTGGCCGGCCGCGCCGGCACTGGCTCGGCCCCGGGATGCGGAACCGTCCCGCCAGCGTACGCCGATCCGGCCGGTCCGCGGAGCCGGCGTCCGCCGGATGGCGCCGGACACGCGACGGGCCCGGCGCCGTCGACGGGAGCCGACGGGCCGGGCCCGTGCGATACGGCTCAGGCCTCGCGCTGCCCCGGCGCGGCCTGCTGCGTGGCCGCCTGCTGCTCGGCCGCCTGCTGCTCGGCCACCTCGCGGGGCAGCCGCAGCGGCAGCGGCTCGCGGACCGGCTTGGCCTCCTGGCCCCGGTCCACCACCAGGCCGTCGAGGCAGGCCGCCAGCGGGCCGGCGATGGCCGGGTTGTTGGCCGCCTCGCCCTGGTAGACGCCGCGGACCATCCAGCGCGGGCCGTCGATGCCGACGAAGCGCAGGTCGGTCAGCCCGTCCGGGGTGCGGACCCGGGCCTTCAGCTCGGTGCCGTACTCCCCCTGCACCTCCTGGGCGGCCGCGCCGTCGTTGTACAGCGACTGCCGAATCTCCTCGCGCACCTCGTCCCAGATGCCCTCGGACCGGGGCGCCGCGAAGACGCCCAGCTGCAGCGCGTTGTCGCCGTGCACCAGCACGACCTGCTGGATCACGCCCTGCGGGTCGGCCTGCACCCGCACCTCGACGTCCGGCACCGCCGGGATCTGGAGGCTGCCCAGGTCCAGCCGGGGCGCGTCGGGCGCCTCGGAGACGTCGTACGGGCCCCGGGACGCCGCCGACGCGGTCGACTCCTCGGTCGCCGGGGAGTCGAGGACCTCGTCGGCCCGCTCGTCACGCGCGTGCCGCGCCTCGCCGGCCCGCTTTCGGGAGAAGATCACTGCGCCCGCCCTCCGCTGCTCACACTCACCCTGCCACCTCTTCCGTCCGCCCGCTCGCCGGGGCCGGGACCAGCCCGGCGTGCCCGCCGGTCGACCCGTGCCCGCCGGTCCCGCGCCGGGACGCGGGCAGCTCCGCCACCGGCTGAAACTCGGCCCGCGCGACCCGCTGGACGACGAGCTGCGCGATCCGGTCACCCCGGCTGATCTTCGCCGGTGTCTCCCGATCATGGTTGATCAGGTTGACCAGGATCTCACCCCGGTAGCCGGCGTCGACCGTACCGGGCGCGTTGAGCACGGTCACGCCGAGCCTGGCCGCCAGCCCCGATCGGGGGTGCACCAGCCCGACGTACCCCTCCGGCAGCGCGATGGCCACGCCGGTCGGCACCAGGGCGCGCCCGCCGGGCGGCAGCTCCACGTCCGCGGCGGCCACCAGGTCCGCGCCGGCGTCGCCGGGATGGGCGTACGCCGGCAGCGGCAGCTCCGGATCGAGCTGCCGTACGGGCACGGGTACGACGTCTGTCACGGTCTTCCTCTTCCGTCCGGTCCTTGCGGGGGTGACCCTGCCATCCTGCCGGTTGGCCGGCCGGTCGTGCGCCGTACCCTCGGACTGTGAGCCTGTCGTCGTCCTCGTCCGCCACGACCCCCCCGGTGACCGCCACCCGCGAGTACGCGGAGCGGCTCGGGCTGCCGTGGTGGGCCTGGCCCGCCGGCCTCGCCGTCGCCGGGCTGCTCGCCACCGAGCTCTGGATGGGTGCCACGGGCGTCCGGTCCTGGCTGCCGTTCGTGCTGCTGATCCCGGCGGTCCTGGTCGCGCTCTGCTGGCTGGGCCGGATCCGGGTCGCGGTCCGCGACGGCGAGCTGCGGGTGGACGACGCCCGCCTCCCGGTGCGGTACGTCGCCGACGTGGTCCCGCTGGACGCCGCCGGCCGGCGCGAGGTGCTCGGCGTCGGGTCGGACCCGCTGGCCTTCGTGGTGCAGCGCCCGTGGATCGGCGGCGCGGTGCAGGTGGTGCTGGACGACCCGGCCGACCCGACCCCGTTCTGGGTGGTCAGCACCCGGCACCCGGTCGAGCTGGCCACGGCGATCCTCGCCGCCCGCGACGCCGCCTGACCCACCGCCCCTGCTGCGGGCAGGTTCCCGGAACGAGTGGCTGTGCCCCGGCGGAGAGCCCCGTTTCCGTGCCGGAGGCGCTTGACCGGGCGGCACGCAGGCGCGGCGCGGTCAGGACAGGGCGGGGCGGGAGCCGGGGAGTTCCCGGCTCTTCCGGCGGAGGTCCTTGCGGAGCTGGTCGGCGAGGGCCCGGGTGGCCCGGCGGTTGAGGTAGCCGGCCACGGCGGCACCGGTCAGGAACGGACCGAGCGTGGTCAGGTTGCGGCCGAAGCGGCGCAGCAGCCTGTCCCGCAGCTCCCGGCGGGCGGCGGTGCCCAGCACCGCGCCCACCCCGACCCCGGGCAGCATCGGATTGATCCCCCGCTGGCTGGACCAGGACTGGATCAGGGCCACGGCTCGCTGGGTGCCGCCGGTGGGCAGCGGCACCCGGTGGATCTCGTGCAGCTCGCCGACCAGCTTCAGCTCGATCGCGACCACGGCGACCGTCTCGGCGGCCAGCAGCACCGGGGCGGTGAGCAGGGTCGGGGTGACCGTCCACTCGACCGCGGCGACCCCGCCGCCGGCCGCGCCGACCCCGGCGGTGGCCCGGGCGGCGTTGCGGATCAGCCGCTCGGCCAGCTCGTCGTCGGTCAGGCCGGGGAAGTGCCGCCGGAGCGTGGCCAGGTCGCGGACCGGTACGTGCGGGGCGACCTCGGCGACCGTGTCCGTGATCCAGCGGACCGCGGCCTTCGGCTTGAACAGGTCGGCGAGGCCACGGGCACGGGCCTGGCCGACCAGTCGGGTGAGCAACTGCCGGCGCCGGGCCGGCGCGATGTCGTCCGCGGTCAGCGCGGCGACGGTCGCGCCGAGCTGCCCTTCGTCACCGCCCCCGGCCGCCGGCGCGGAGGGCTCGACCGCTCCCCCGACGGCCGGCGCGGACGGCTCGGCGGGCCGGTCGGTCGGCCCCTGGGCGCCGGTCCCGGCGGCGTCCGGTGCCCCGGCCCGCCCGCTGTGCTCACTCACCCGTCCGCCCTCCCGTCTCTGGGCGGCGTGACAGCCGCCGGTACGAGTCAAGCAGCTTCCCGCCACCGCCGCACGGCGGCTCGGACCGCGGCGGCCCCATCGAGGAGGCCGCCGCCGGTGAGACACGTCGTGATCAGGCGCACTCGCGGCAGATCAGCTCACCGTTGCGCTCGACCGCCAACTGGCTTCGGTGGTGGACCAGGAAGCAGCGGGCGCAACGGAACTCGTCCTGCTGCATCGGCAGCACCTTGACCGTGAGCTCCTCGTCGGCCAGGTCAGCGCCGGGCAGCTCGAAGCTCTCCGCCACCTCGGCCTCATCGACGTCCACGGCGCCCGACTGTGAGTCGACCCGCCGGGCCTTGAGCTCTTCGAGGCTGTCCTCGCCGAGGTCGACCTCGTCGCGACGCGGGGCGTCGTAGTCGGTGGCCATCGGTTTCACTCTCCCATATCGATATGGTCACTTCCGGGTGTAACGCCGGAGGACGCTGTTTCGGTTCCACTGGCCGGCCACCACTTTGTGTCGGTCACCCGACCCGACGACCGGTGGGCCGAGTCCGCCAGAGAAGAACACCCCAGCGAGCGCGGAACCTTACCCCCCCATTGGGCGAGGCATGTATACCGCCCTCGTGGCAGAGATGTACGCCCCTGCGCCCGAAGTTGTTCCCAATGTGACTCAGGCGACACGAAGATAGGGGTAGTACTACCCGTTCCCTCGGTGGCGCGCCGGCATGTCGGGCTGTTTCCACGCCACGGCCGGACAACCGTTAACCTCAGCGGCGTACTTGACGGCCGGCGGGGCGGACCGACCGCCGACGGCCACCACCCAATCTCTGTATCGGGGAGCGCCCAGATGAGCTTTGCACGAGTGCGCGCACTCGTTGTCGTCGGTCTGCTGGCGGTCCTCGCCCTGGTCTTCGTCATCGTCGCGATGGTCCGCGACACCCAGGGCAAGGCGGGCACCGCTGCGGGCTGCCCGAAGGGCTGGCCACTCGCGGACGTCACGCTGCGCGAGCCGAAGGACGTCAAGATCAACGTCTACAACGGAACCGACGAGGTCGGCCGGGCCGGCAGCGTCGCGGACGACTTCCGCAACCGCAAGTTCCAGGTCAAGAAGGTCGGCAACGCCCCCAAGGCCGTGGACGAAGTCGCCGTGCTGCGCTTCGGCCCGAAGGGAGTCGGCTCCGCGCACCTGCTGCGGGCCTACTTCCTCGACAACGCCGAGCAGCAGTACGACGCGAAGCGCACCGACGACACGGTCGACGTGATCCTCGGCAACGCCTTCCAGCAGCTCGCCACGACCACCGAGGTCAACCAGTCCCTCGGCGACCTCGGCTCCCCGGAGGCCCCGACCGGCACCTGCCCGACGTCGGAGAAGGACAAGTAGTCAGGGGCCGCCGGAGGCGTCCAGGGCGGCGAGCCGGGTGTGCAGCGGCTCGAAGAGCGCCGGCGGCGCGGCGATCACCAGGTCCGGTCCGGGCGGCCGCCCGGACAGGCCGGTCACCCGCAGTCCCGCCTCGCGCGCCACCAGGCCGCCCGCCGCCAGGTCCCAGGCGGCCAGCCCCTTCTCGTAGTAGGCGTCGACCCGCCCCTCGGCGGCCAGGCAGAGGTCCAGTGCCGCGGCACCCATCCGGCGGATGTCCCGGACGTGCGGGATCAGCTCGGCGACCACCCGGGCCTGGTGCGCCCGGCGGCCGGCGTCATAGCCGAACCCGGTGGCCACCAGCGCCTGCCCCAGGTCGGTCTCGGCGGAGCAGCGCAGCCGCTCCCCGTCCCGCCAGGCGCCGCCACCCGCGGTGGCCGTCCACTCCTCCCCGGTGGCGACGTTGCGCACCACCCCGGCCACCACCTCGCCCGCCACCTCGGCGGCCAGCGACACCGCGCAGTACGGCAGCCCGTACAGGTAGTTGACCGTGCCGTCGATCGGGTCGACGATCCAGCGCACCCCGCCGTCGGCGGCCGGCCCGGTCTCCCCCGCGCCGTACTCCTCGCCGAGCACCGCGTCGCCGGGGCGGAGCGTACGCAGGGCGGCCAGCACCTGCCGCTCGACGGCCCGGTCGGCGGCGGTGACCACGTCGGTGACCGTGCTCTTGGTCGCGGCGACCGACACTCCCTCGGCCCGCATCCGGTGCGCGGTGGCGGCGGCGTCCCGGGCCACCGTGATAGCGATCTCCAGCAGTTCCGGCGGAGTGGGCGCCGAGCCGATCATGTTTGTCCCCTTCCCGCACGACCGGGACCGGCCCGGTCGAGCGCGGGTATCATCCTTACAAAGTCCACATCTGCACCGAATCGGCGGTCCATACCGCCGGTACGCCGTGCGGCGCGGGATGATCGCCGCAGACGGCGTTACAATTCACCCTGCCCACGCGCCACGGACCGCCAGCGACCGGCCGGCCCGGGACACGGGGGTCCCTCAACGACTCGCCCGGCACGGCGTTCCGTGCTGCGCCGGACGACCCGGCCGTGCTCGCTCTTCGCCTCCGGAAGGTCATTCGTGACAGAACCCCGCCAGACCGGCGCCGACGTTCGCTCGCTCACCGACACCCTGATCGCCCACGCGCAGAGCGCCGGCGGCCAGCTCACGTCGGCCCAGCTCGCGCGCACCGTCGAGTCCGCTGAGGTGACCCCGGCCCAGGCCAAGAAGATCCTGCGTGCGCTCTCCGAGGCGGGAGTGACGGTGGTCGTGGACGGCTCTGCCAGCACCCGCCGCCGGGTGGCCGCCGCCCGGTCCGCCACGCCGGCTTCCCGGGCCACCACCGCCAAGACCACCAAGAAGGCCGCCGCGCCCGCCCCGAAGCAGGCACCGGCCGCCGACGAGGTCCCGACCCCCGCCCCGCGGAAGGCGACCGCGCGCAAGGCCACCGGCACCACCGCGGAGGTGGCCGCCAACGCCGCCCCGGCGAAGGCCACCAAGGCGACCCGGGCCACCAAGGCGACCGTGGCGGCGAAGACCGCCGCCGCGAAGCCGGCGAAGGCCGGGGCGAAGGGCGAGGGCCCCGAGGGCGACATCGACCCGGAGGAGTTGGCCGCCGAGATCGAGGACGTGGTGGTCGACGAGCCGGCCGAGCTGACCCAGGCCGCCGAGGCCGACGCGGCCAACTCCGCCAACGACAACGACTTCGAGTGGGACGACGAGGAGTCCGAGGCGCTCAAGCAGGCGCGTCGCGACGCCGAGCTGACCGCCTCCGCCGACTCCGTGCGGGCCTACCTGAAGCAGATCGGCAAGGTGCCACTGCTCAACGCGGAGCAGGAGGTCGAGCTCGCCAAGCGGATCGAGGCCGGCCTCTACGCCGCCGAGCGGCTGCGCGCCGCCGAGGAGGGCGAGGAGAAGCTCACCCGGGACATGCAGCGCGACCTGCTCTGGATCTCCCGGGACGGCGAGCGAGCCAAGAACCACCTGCTGGAGGCGAACCTCCGACTGGTCGTGTCGCTGGCCAAGCGCTACACGGGTCGCGGGATGGCCTTCCTCGACCTGATCCAGGAGGGCAACCTCGGCCTGATCCGCGCGGTCGAGAAGTTCGACTACACCAAGGGCTACAAGTTCTCCACCTACGCCACCTGGTGGATCCGCCAGGCCATCACCCGCGCCATGGCCGACCAGGCCCGCACCATCCGCATCCCGGTGCACATGGTCGAGGTGATCAACAAGCTCGGCCGGATCCAGCGCGAGCTGCTCCAGGACCTGGGCCGCGAGCCCACCCCGGAGGAGCTGGCCAAGGAGATGGACATCACACCGGAGAAGGTGCTGGAGATCCAGCAGTACGCCCGGGAGCCCATCTCGCTGGACCAGACCATCGGCGACGAGGGTGACAGCCAGCTCGGTGACTTCATCGAGGACTCGGAGGCCGTGGTCGCGGTCGACGCGGTCTCGTTCTCGCTGCTGCAGGACCAGCTCCAGCAGGTCCTGCAGACGCTGTCCGAGCGTGAGGCCGGCGTGGTACGCCTCCGTTTCGGCCTCACCGACGGCCAGCCGCGCACCCTGGACGAGATCGGCCAGGTGTACGGCGTGACCCGGGAGCGGATCCGGCAGATCGAATCCAAGACCATGTCCAAGTTGCGGCATCCCTCGCGTTCCCAGGTGCTCCGCGACTACCTGGACTGACCGTGCGCGTCAACCAGTCGTGTCGGTTTGATCACCAGCCGTAGAACACTCATTGGTGATCGGTCGGTTGCCTGTTTGTGATCGTTGACGTGGCACCCTTGAAGCACGGCACACTGTCTTCCGCGCCAGGTGTGACCTCGGTCCCCCGCGGGCACACAGGGAAGGCAGGGCCCGAGCTAGGTGTTGCACGATAGGTGAGCAAGGACCGAAGAGAGTGTTCATCGGTGACGACCAGAGGAGGAAGGCGATGACCCCGACCCTCACGCCGCCGCCCGAGACGGTGAGCCCCCCGGCCGCCGATGAACGGTGCGACCGCTGCAATGCTGCCGGCAAGCTCCGGATCACTCTGGCGGGTGGGAGCGAGCTGGTGTTCTGTGGGCACCACGCGAACAAGTACGCGGAGGATCTCGTGAAGATCACCGTGCGGTACGCGACGGACCCGGAATTCAGCTGGCGTGGCGCCGATCTGATGGCGAACTGAGTCCGAGGAATCCGCAACCCGACATAAGCCGGCCGGAGGCACCGAGAGGTGCCTCCGGCCGGCTTTTTCGGCCCGATGTCCGCCCATGGACCCGATGTCCCGGCTGTCGCGCTACCCACACGGCGAGACGGGCTGCCTGACCTCGGGTACGGGCTGGAGGCCCTCGCCCTGCTTGGCTGACCTTGGCTGGCCTGTCTTCGGTCCGCCGGGGGTGTGCTCAGGGCGCGCTTTCGCCGAAAGTGGGCCCTCGCGGCGCTCTGAGGGGCCACTTTCCCCGAACGTGTCGCCTCCGTGGGGTTAGAGGGTTTGGACGGTGGCGATGCGCTCTTCGAGCTGCTCGATGGTGGCCTGGGCGCTCGGCGGGCCGCCGCAGATCCGGCGCAACTCGGCGTGGATCTTGCCGTGCGGCTGCCCGGTGCGGTGGTGCTGGGCGGCCACCAGCGCGTTCAACTGCCGCCGCAGCGCGACCCGGCGCTGGGCGGCGCTCATCGGCGGCGCGGGCGCCTCGGCGGCCGGCTCAGTGGTCCGCTCGGCGGCCCTGCGCCGCTGCGCGGCCAACTGCTCGGCCTGTCGCTTGCTCAGCAGCATCGCGACCTGGTCCGCGGTGAGCAGCCCGGGGAGGCCGAGATATTCCTCCTCCTCCGGGGTGCCGGCCTGGGCGGCGGTGCCGAACGACGCGCCGTCGAAGATCACCTGGTCCAGCTCGGCGGTCGCGGAGAGCGCCGCGAACCGCTTCTCCAGCTCGCCGCTGGCCTGGTCGTCCCGCTGGGCGCGCTCCAGCAGGTCGTCGTCGAAGCCGTCGGGGTCCTTCGCCTTGCCGAGCACGTGGTCCCGCTCGGCCTCCATCTCGCTGGCCAGCCCCAGCAGGTGCGGCACGCTGGGCAGGAAGACCGAGGCGGTCTCGCCGGGCCGCCGGGCCCGGACGAACCGGCCGATGGCCTGCGCGAAGTAGAGCGGGGTGCTGGCGCTGGTCGCGTACACGCCCACGGCCAGCCGGGGGATGTCGACCCCCTCGGAGACCATCCGGACCGCGACCAGCCAGCGCTGCTCGGACGCCGCGAACGTCGCGATCCGCGCGGAGGCGCCCTGGTCGTCGGAGAGCACCACGGCGGCCTTCTCGCCGGTCAGCTGCTCGATCAGCTTCGCGTACGAGCGGGCGGTCTGCTGGTCGCTGGCGATCACCAGCCCGCCCGCGTCGGGCATGCCGGCGTTGCGCAGCACCGTCAGCCGGGCATCGGCGGCCCGCAGCACCTGCGGCATCCAGTCGCCGGCCGGGTCCAGCGCGGTACGCCAGGCCTGCGCGACGAGGTCCTGGGTCATCGGCTCGCCCAGCCGGGCGGCCAACTCCTCCCCGGCGTTGGTGCGCCACCGGGTCTCCCCGGAGTAGGCCAGGAACAGCACCGGCCGGACCACGCCGTCGCGCAGCGCGTCGGAGTAGCCGTAGACGGAGTCGGCGCGGGACCGGAGCAGGCCGTCCCCGCCCCGCTCGTAGGCGACGAACGGGATCGGGTTGTCGTCGGAGCGGAACGGCGTGCCGGTGAGCATCAGCCGGCGTACTGCGGGCTCGAAGGCCGCCTTGACGCCGTCGCCCCAGGTCCGCGAGTCGCCGGCGTGGTGGATCTCGTCCAGGATGATCAGCGTGCGCCGGGTCATGGTGCGCCGCCGGTGCACCTGCGGTGCCATGCCGACCTGGGCGTAGGTGACGACGGCGCCGTGGAAGTCGGCGGCGGAGTGCAGGTCGGCGTTGCGGAAGGCGGCGTCGAGCTGGATGCCGACCCGGGCGGCGGACTGCGCCCACTGGGTCTTCAGGTGCTCGGTCGGGGCGACCACGGTGACGGCCTCGACGGTGCCGTCGTTCAGCAGCTCGGCGGCGATCCGCAGGGCGAAGGTGGTCTTGCCGGCGCCGGGCGTGGCGACGGTGGTGAAGTCCTCGGTGCGTCGACGCAGGTACTCCACCATCGCCTTGCGTTGCCAGGCACGCAGGGGTGGGAACGTCTCGAGCGCCGGCAACCGCGGTGCCACGCGTAGCTCCTCTCCGACCGCACGACGGCGGGCCCCGGCCGAGGGCCACGGGTTCCGCCGCCCATGAAAACGCCTCCGCGCAGAACGTGCCGCGAAGGCCGACTCAGCATAACCAGCGGGGCCCTTTCTCCCCACTCGACGCCACGCTGGTCACATCCGCCCGCCCCGCGCGGCGGCGGCTCAGCCTTGCGGGCCGCGGGTGCCGGTGCGGGGCGGGCGCAGCGCGGCGACCGGGGCGGACCAGCGCCGCCGCAGCGAGACCAGCCGCAGCACGAAGACGAAGGCGGCCGCGACGATCAGCCCGGCCGTGTGCGCCTGTCCGTACGCCGACAGCAACGCCACCACGATCGACCCGGCCAGCGCGGCGAGGGCGTAGATCTCCCGGCGCAGCACCACCGGGATCTCGCCGGTGAGCAGGTCGCGCCCCAGACCGCCGCCGATCGCGGTGAGCATGCCGATCATGCAGGCGCCGACCGCCGGGACGTGCACGTCGAGGGCCTTGAGCGTGCCGGTGACGGTGAACAGCCCGAGACCGGCCGCGTCGAGCACCAGCACGGTGGTGCGCAGCCGGGCGAGCTGCGGGTGCAGCCAGAAGACGGCGGCGGCGGTGGCCGTCGCGGTGACCGCGTACCGCCAGTCGGCGAAGGCCAGGGGCGGGACCTCGTTGATGACCAGGTCCCGGAAGATCCCGCCGCCGAGGGCGGCGACGACGCCGACGAAGGCCACCCCGAAGAGATCGAGTCGTTTGGCCACGGCCGCCGAGGCCCCGGAGGCGGCGAAGACCGCAACCCCGGTGAGGTCGGCGACGAGCAGGGCGGTGGAGGTGGTCACCGGCGAAGGTTACGTGGGCGGGCGGCGGAGCCGCCCGCGGTCACTCGCCCCAGGAGTCGTAGATCTCCTTGCACTTCGGGCAGACCGGCGAACCCGGCTTGGCCGCCTTGGTGACCGGGAAGGTCTCCCCGCACAGCGCGATGACGAACGTGCCCATGACCGCGCTCTCGGCGATCTTGTCCTTGCGGACGTAGTGGAACATCTCCGGGCCGGTGTCGGCGTCCTTCACCTCGGGACGCTCGAGAACCTGTGTGCTCACTGCTACACCTCCAAATTTCCAGTTTGGCAGCTTCTCCGGGGCCGGTCCACCGCAGGTCACCGAAGAGCGGCCCGTACCGTAACGGAAGTGACCAACTTTCACATCCATTTCGGGACCGAGGTGGCCGACGCCCTGCGCGCCGGACGCCCGATCGTCGCCCTGGAGAGCACCATCGTCTCGCACGGCCTGCCCCGGCCGGGCAACCTGCTGGTGGCGCGGCAGATCGAGCAGGCCGTCCGGGACGCGGGCGCCATCCCGGCCACCATCGGCATGGTCGCCGGCGAGCTGATCGTCGGCCTGGATGACGCGCAGCTGACCCGGCTCGCCACGGTCGACGGGGTGAGCAAACTGTCCGTACGCGATCTCGCGGTGGCCGCCGCGACCGGCGCGGACGGCGCCACCACGGTGGCCGCCACCAGCGCGGTGGCCGCAGCGGCCGGGATCGGGGTGTTCGCCACCGGTGGCCTCGGCGGGGTGCACCGGGAGGCGGCCCAGACCTTCGACGAGTCCGCCGACCTGGTCACCCTGGCCCGGACGCCGATCGCGGTGGTCTGCGCCGGCGTGAAGTCGATCCTCGACGTGGGCGCCACGCTGGAGCGGCTGGAGACCCTGGGCGTGAGCGTGGTCGGCTACCGGACCCGCCGCTTCCCCGGCTTCTACCTCACCGACGCCGGCTTCGACCTGGACTGGTCGGTGGAGTCGCCGGAGCAGGTGGCCGACGTGCTCGTCGCCCGGGAACGGCAGGGCGTGCACCAGGGCGGGCTGATCGTGGCGAACCCGCTCCCGGTCGACCAGCAGCTCGACCCGGCGCTGCACGACCGTACCCTCGCCGAGGGGCTGGCCATGCTAGCCGCCCGCGAGGGGGTGACCGGCAAGGCCGTGACGCCGTTCCTGCTCGCCCATTTCCACTCGGCCACCGAGGGCGCCAGCCTGGCGGTGAACGTGCGGATCATCCTGCGCAACGCCGACCTGGCGGCACGGATCGCGGTCGCCGCGGCGGCCCGGCGTACCGAATCCCCGGCATGAGCGAGGTGGCGGCATGAGCCGGGCACCCGGCATCGTCGTCGTCGGCGACGTGATCACCGACGTGGTCGCGGTGCTCTCCGGACCCCTGGCGACCGGCTCGGACACCGCGGCCGCGATCCGGTTCAGCGGCGGCGGGCAGGCGGCCAACACCGCCGCCTGGCTGGCCGGTCAGGGTGCCGACGTCATGCTGGTGGCCGCGACCGGCGACGACGAGGCGGGCCGCGACCGGGTCGCCGAGTTGGCGCGGGTCGGGGTGACCTGCGCGGTCGAGCGCCACGAGGGTTACCCGACCGGCACCGTGATCGTGCTCGCCCACGACGGGGACCGCACCATGGTCAGCCAGCGCGGGGCGAACCTGCGGCTGACCGCCGGGCACGTCGACCGGGCCCTGGCGGCGGCGCCCGACGCCGGGCACCTGCACCTGTCCGCGTACACCCTGCTCGACGCCGGGTCGCGCGGCGCGGGACTGCGGGCACTGGCCGTCGCCCGCGAGCGCGGGATGACCACCAGCGTCGACGCGGCCTCCGCGGCGCCGCTGCGGCGCGTCGGTGCGGCGGCCTTCCTGGCCTGGGTACGCGACGTCGACCTGCTGCTGGTCAACAGGGACGAGGCGACCGTGCTGGCCGGCGGGCTGGACCCGGCGGCGCAGGGGCGGGCGCTGACCGCGGTGGCCCACCGGGTGGTGGTCAAGCGGGGCGCGGCCGGGGCGGTCTGGGTGGACCGGACCGGGCGGGTCGAGACGGCGCCCGCGCGCGGCGTGCCCGTGGTGGACGTCACCGGGGCCGGGGACGCGTTCGCCTCCGGGCTGCTCCTCGCCTGGCTGGGCGGTGCGGACCCGCGGGCGGCCCTGTCCCGGGCCGGCGACCTCGGCGCGCTCGCCGTCTCCTCGGTCGGCGCCCGCCCCACCCCCTGACGGCGGGCGGTCCGGGTGTGGGCGCCCGGACCGGTCAGGGCTCGGCGTCGATGACCTTGTGCGGACGTTCCTCGGCCGGGAGCGCCATCGGCGGTGTCTCGTGCCGGGCGTGCAGCTTGTTGGCGAGCCGGTGCTGCTCCTTCGGCGGGCGGTCGTTGGCGAGCAGCACCGCCAGCCACGGAATGAGCACCATCCCGAGGCCGCACAGCGGCAGCCAGAGCCAGAGCAGGGGTGCCTTCGCGCCGACCAGGATCGCACCGGCCACCAGGCACGCGACCCGGATGCCCATCATCAGCACGTAGCGCTTCTGCCGGCTGTTGAGCTGGTCGTCCTGGCTGCGCGCGGCGTCGGTGATCAGGATCGGCTCGTACGCCTGACGCTTCACGACGACCTCCTCAAGGGGTTACCCCTCATCCTGTCACTCGGGGCGGATGATCGGCGAAAATCGCCTGGAGCCGGGCGCGTGTTACGTGCGTGGTACGCTCGGGCCATGGCCAACCGGTTCAGCTTCACCGACGAGGCGCTGGCCAACCTGCGGGTCTACGACGTCACGCCCGGGGAAGTCTGGGAGGCCTTGCACAGCACGCGGCGGGTCATCCGGCACCTCGGGGACGACGTGATGGTGGTCTACGCGACCGACCACCGGGGGCGACGCCTCGCCGTGCTGCTGGCCGAGGCGGACGGCACCGACAACGACTGGGACATCCTCTCCGCCCGCGAACTGAGCGACGTCGAGGCCAAGCGCTACGACGAGGCGGTACGGAGATCACGCCGACGAGGAGGCGGTCACGATGCACCGTAACGAGGCGACCAAGCGGTTCCACGACGGCGGCGACGCCCTCGCCGACCTGATCGACGAGACACAGCCGGCGGAGCTGCCCACCCCCGACACCGACGTGCCGATGGTCAGCCGCTCGGTACGCCTTCCGCTGGAGACGTACGAACGGGTCCGCACGGCCGCCGAGGCGCGCGGCATCGGCGTGACCACGCTGATGCGGCAGTGGATCGAGGCCGGCCTGGCCGACCTGGACGAGTCGGCGACGGTCTCCCTGGCCGACGTCCGGCGGGCGCTCGCCGCGCTCTCCCGCCCGACCGCCGCCTGACCGCCGTCCGACCCGGCTGACCACGGCCCCGACGCGGCCGGTGCGGCCGGCCGTCAGATCGGCGGCGCGGGCTCCGGCGGCCGGCCCCGCGTCAGCTCTTCGCCGCCTTCGCCTCGGCCTTCATCCGCTGCTTGTACTCCCGGACCCGGCGCAGCGACTCGGGATCGGTCACGTCGGCCACCGACCGGTACGCCTCCGCGTCGCCGTAGCCGCCGGCGGCCTCCCGCCAGCCGTCCGGGGTGATGCCGAACCGCTTACCGAGCAGGGCCACGAAGATCTGCGCCTTCTGCTTGCCGAAGCCGGGCAGCTCGCCGACCCGGCGCAGCAACTCCCGGCCGTCGGTCACGTCGGACCAGAGCCGGGCCGGGTCGCCGTCGTACCGGTCGACCAGAACCTGGCACACCTCCTGGACCCGGGCCGCCATGGCCTTGGGGAACCGGTGCAGGGCCGGCGGCTGGGCGAAGAGGGCGACCAGGGCCTCCGGGGCGTACCCGGCCAGCTCCCGGGCGTCCGGCTCGTGGCCCAGCCGCTGCGCGAGGACGTACGGGGAGGAGAACGCCTTCTCCATCGGCACCTGCTGGTCGAGCACCATGCCGAGGAGCAGCGCGAGCGGGCTGCGGGCCAGCAGTTCGTTGGCCTGCGGGTCGATGGGCAGGGAGAGCGTCATGCCTCCATCCTGCCGGTCGGGTCGCCGCTCGCCGAGCCGACTCCCCGCGCCACGCGACGCGGCCCGGTGGACAGGGGTGAGGTCCACCGGGCCGCGCGTGGGGCGGGTCGTCAGTTGACGACGAAGAGCAGCCGGTTCGGCGAGCCGGTGCCGGGGTTGGTCACCTTGCTGGCGGTGGAGTTGGTGGTCAGGTAGCTGGTCACCTGCGCCGGGGTGTACGACGGGTTGGCGCTGAGCACGAGCGCCGCCGCGCCGGCCACGTGCGGCGTGGCCATCGAGGTGCCGCTGATCGTGTTGGTGGCCGTGTCGCTGGTGCTCCAGTCCGAGGTGATCGACGAGCCGGGCGCGAAGATGTCCAGGCAGGAGCCGTAGTTGGAGTACGAGGCGCGGGCGTCGGTGCTGGTGGTGGCGCCGACGGTGATCGCCGAGGCGACCCGGGCGGGCGAGTAGCTGCAGGCGTTGGCGCTGGAGTTGCCGGCCGCGATGGCGTACGTGACGCCGGAGGCGATCGAGTTGGCCACCGCGTTGTCGAGGCTGGTGCTGGCGCCGCCGCCGAGGCTCATGTTGGCCACGGCCGGCTTGACCGCGTTCGCGGTCACCCAGTTGACGCCGCTCACCACGCCGGTGGTGGTGCCGCTGCCGGCGCAGTTGAGCACCTTCACCGCGACCAGGCGGACGCCCTTGGCGACGCCGTACGTGTTGCCGCCGACCGTGCCGGCGACGTGCGTGCCGTGGCCGTTGCAGTCGGTGTTGTTGGTGTCCACCGTGTTGGTGCCCCAGCTCGCCCGGCCGCCGAAGTCGCTGTGCGTGATCCGGATGCCGGTGTCGATGATGTATGCCCGCACGTTGGTGGCCGTGTTCGGGTAGGTGTAGGTGCCGTTCAGCGGCAGGTTGCGCTGGTCGATCCGGTCCAGCCCCCACGTCGCGCCGGTCTGGGTGCCCTGGGTGGTCACCACCCGGTCCTGCTCGACGTACGCCACGGCCGGGTCGGCGGCGAGCCGGCGGGCCTGCGCGGCGCTCATCGTCGCGCTGTAGCCGGTCAGCGCGGCGCTCCAGACCGTGCCGACGTTGCCCCCGTAGCGCTTCGCCAGGGCGGCGGCGCGGTCCGGGACCGCGGAGCGGGCGGCGACGCTGTTGGCGGCGCCGACCGCGTCGCCCTTGAGCACCACCAGGTAGCTGCCGCTGATGGCGTCCGGGGCGCCGGCATAGCGAACGTCGCCGGTCGGCGCGGCGAGGGCGGGGGTGGAGGCGGCGGCGGCGAGGGCCGCGGCGGCGGCCGTGACGGCGAGCGCGCGCAGCGCGCGGCGCCGAGGAACGGACACGTCGGACATCGTCTGGCTCCCTACCGGGCGCCCGCGCTCGTGACCCGGGCACCCATCGAAGATGTTGGGGGAGATCGTAGCCAGGCATCGACAACCATGAAAGAGATAACCTCCAATCAATTCGTCGCGCGGTATGGATCTCGTGGGTGCCGGGCGATCGGCACCGCCGGGGAGGCAGGATGGCGACGTGGACCGTCATGACATGCTGCTCTCCCCCGCGGGCGTCGACGCGCTGCGCACCGCGCTGACCCGGGCGCGTTTCACCGCCAACGGCATCGCCGACCGGCTCGGCCCGCAGGCCACCGGCGGGGTGGCCCGCAACGACTTCCGGGCGGCGCTGCGCGCCACCGAGGACCAGGACCCGCTCGCCACCCTGATCCGGGTCTTCATCTGCGACCAGACCGAGCCGGAGCCGGCGGTGGCCGCCGCGCTCGCCCCGCTGGCCGTCGAGGAGGCCGTCGCCGGCGGGATCGTCGAGCGGCACGGCGACGGCCTGCGCGCCGGCGTCGACCTGGAGCCGTACGGGGACGAGTGGTGGGTGCTCGCCGACGTGCCGGCCAGCGCCCGGCCCGGCAAGCCGCTGCACGCCGAGCACGTGCTCGGCATCGGCGGGGCCACCCAGACGCTGATCGGCGCGACCGTCCGCCGCCCGGTGGAGACCGCGCTGGACCTGGGCACCGGCTCCGGCGTCCAGGCCCTGCACCTGTCCACCCACGCCCGACAGGTCACCGCCACCGACGTCGCGCCGCGGGCGCTGCGCTTCGCCGCCACCACTGCCGCCCTCAACGGGCAGGACTGGGAGCTGCTCCAGGGCGACCTGGTGGCCCCGGTGGCCGGGCGCCGGTTCGACCTGGTGGTCAGCAACCCGCCGTTCGTGGTCGGGCCCGGCACCACCACCCACGTCTACCGGGACTCCGGGCGGGTCGGCGACGCGATCGGCGCCGAGCTGGCCGCCGCCGCCCCGCACCTGCTCACCGAGGGCGGAACGATGCAGTACCTGGCCAACTGGGTGCACGTCACCGGCGAGGAGTGGGACGAGCGGGTGGCCGGCTGGTTCGCCGGCACCGGGCTGGACGCCTGGGTGATCCAGCGGGAGGTGGCCGACCCGATGGCGTACGTCAACCTGTGGCTCACCGACGTCGGGGAGGCCGCCGACCCGCACCGGATGGCGGCCTGGCTGGACTGGTTCGACGCGCACAAGGTGGAGGCGATCGGCTTCGGCATCGTCTCGCTGCGCCGGGCGGGCCACGACCAGCCGATCGTCCGGGTGGAGGACCTGCGCCAGCGGGTGGAGCCGCCGATGGGCGACCGGATCGCCGAGTGGTTCGACCGCCAGGACTGGCTGCGGACCCGCGACACCGACGGGCTGCTGGCCGCCCGCTACCGGGCCGCCGAGGGGCTCCAGCTGCGGCAGGAGGCGACCATGGGCGACGAGGGCTGGGCGGTGGACCGGCAGGTCCTCGCCATGCCGCACGGGCTGCGGTGGTCCGAGGAGATCGATCCGCTGGTGCTCGCCCTGGTCGGCGGCGCGGACGGCAAGCTGCCGCTGCGGGACCAGCTCGCCCTGCTCGCCGCCGCGCACGACGTCACCCCGGACGAGCTGGCCGAGGCGGCCGGCCCGATCGTGGCGCACCTGGTCGAACGCGGCATCATCGAGCCGGTGATGGCCTGATGCGGGCGGTGGTGCAGACGGTCAGCCGGGCCGGCGTGACCGTCGACGGCGAGGTGGTCGGCGAGATCGCCGACGGTCTGCTGGTGCTGCTCGGGGTCACCCACACCGACACCCGACAGGTGGCGGCCACCATGGCCCGCAAAATCCACGAGCTGCGCATTCTGGACGACGAGCGCAGCGCCGCGGACACCGGTGCACCCATCCTCGTGGTCAGCCAGTTCACCCTCTACGGGGACGCCCGCAAGGGCCGCCGGCCGACCTGGACGGCGGCCGCCCCCGCCGAGCAGGCCGAACCCCTGGTGACCGCGGTCGTGGAGGAGTTGCGCGCCCGGGGCGCCAAGGTCGAGACCGGCCGCTTCCGCGCCCACATGCTGGTCGAGAGCGTCAACGTAGGCCCCCGCACCATCCTCCTGGACCTCTAGCCCCGCCCTCGCCCAGTTGATCATGAGGTTAGCGGCACCCACGGAGATCAAACCGGCGGCTAACCTCATGATCGACACGAAAGAAGTGGTCAGGAGAAGAGGCCGCGGCGGCGGAGGGACTGGCGGAGCCAGGTGTCGAGCTGGGCGGTCCAGTCGGTGCGGTCGACCGTGGCGTGCTCGACGGTGAAGCGGCCGAAGGCGTCCCGGCCCTCGGTGAACAGGCCGCCCCGCTTGTCGAGCTCCAGCACCACCTGCACCTGGTGCGGATCCGTCACGAAGGTGACCTCCAACTGGTTGATCGCGTGCGCGTACTGCGGCGCCGGGTGAAACTCGATCTCCTGATAGAACGGCAGGCGCTGGTGCACGCCGTAGAGGTGCCCGCGCTCGACGTCCGCCCGGGCGAACCGGAAGCCCAGCCGCAGCAGCGCCTCCAACAACCGCTCCTGGGCCGGTAGCGGGTGCACCGCCACCGGGTCCAGGTCACCCTTGTCCACCGCCCGGGCCACCTCCAGCTCGGTACGCAGCCCCATCGTCATGCCGTGCAGGTGCTGGCCGTACAGGTCGGTCAGCGGGGTCTCCCAGGGCACCTCGAAGCGGAACGGCACCTCGTACCGCTGCCCCGGGTCCAGGCGGAACGCGCCGGTCACCTGCCGGCGGCCGAACTCCTGGGTGGTGTCGTACTCGTTGTCGCCGCTCTCCACCTCGACCCGGGTGACCAGGCCGAGCGCCACGTAGGTGACGTCCACCGGGTGGTCCCCGCCGACCACCTGGATCCGGCCCTCCAGCTGCCCGCCGGGGCGGCAGTTCGGGTTGGCCAGCACCGTCTCCACCGACGGACCGCCCACGCCCATCGCCTGCATGAGCCGCTTGAAGACCACCGTGTCCTCCGATCGCCTGCGCTGCCGGGCCTCGGTGGCCGGCCGCTGGCACGGTAACCGGGTCGGACAACCGACACCGGACGTTCCGCACGGATTGCTGTCGGTTCCCCGATCGCCTCACTCCCGTTTCACGCCCCGACCGCCAAGCTGTTTCGTACCGGCACCGCCGCGGCCCGCGGCACGGAACCGGTACGGCACGAAGGACACGGGGAGAGACAGAGATGGCCCAGCAGATGATCGAGCACCAGACCCGCCCGGCTGCCACCATCGACGCCGAGCACGGCACCGACACGCTGACCGACCTGGACGCCACCGACGAGCGCGGCGTCTCCACGGACCTGGTCCGGGCGTACCTGAACGGCATCGGCCGCACCAAGCTGCTCACCGCCGCGCAGGAGGTCGAGCTCAGCAAGCGCATCGAGGCCGGCCTGTTCGCCGAGGAGAAGCTGGCCACCTGCACCCCGGTCTCCGCCGAGCTGCGCGCCGACCTGGCGCTGATCGTGGCCGAGGGCCGGGCCGCCAAGGACCACCTCCTGGAGGCGAACCTGCGGCTGGTGGTGAGCATCGCCAAGCGCTACACCGGTCGCGGCATGGCCTTCCTCGACCTGATCCAGGAAGGCAACCTCGGCCTGATCCGCGCGGTCGAGAAGTTCGACTACACCAAGGGCTACAAGTTCTCCACCTACGCCACCTGGTGGATCCGCCAGGCCATCACCCGCGCCATGGCCGACCAGGCCCGCACCATCCGCATCCCGGTGCACATGGTCGAGCAGGTCAACCGGATGGTCCGGGTGCGCCGCGAGCTGTCGGTCACGCTGGGCCGGGAGCCCACCGTCGCAGAGGTGGCGCAGGCGCTGGAGATCCCCGAGTACCAGGTGATCGAGCTGATCTCGTACGACCGGGAGCCGGTGAGCCTGGACCAGGCGGTCGGCGACGACGGCGAGAGCGCGCTCGGTGACTTCGTCGCCGCGGTGGACCCGCGCGAGGAGCCGGGCGACGCCGCCGCCAACGGCGAGCTGCGCAACGAGGTACGGATCGTGCTGGCCACCCTCTCGCAGCGGGAGCAGGCGGTGATCCGGCTCCGGTTCGGCCTGGACGACGGCCGGCAGCGCACCCTCGACGAGGTGGGCCGCGAGTTCGGCCTGTCCCGGGAGCGGATCCGGCAGATCGAGAAGGTCACCCTGCTGAAGCTGCGCGCGCCGGAGCGGGCCAACCGCCTGGAGGCGTACGCCTGCTGAGCAGGCCCGCCCCAGCGGAGGCCCCGGCGGTTCGCCGGGGCCTCCGCTGCCTGTCCCGGTCGTTCGCCGGGGTGCTTGCCCCGGCCCTTCCCTACAAGCGGCGCGGGCCGGTGTCCGGACGGGGCGCCTCGAGACCGGTGCGGACGGTGGCGTGCAGCACAGAGATGCCGTCCGGGCGGGCCAGCACCGGGTTGAGGGTCAGCGAGCGCACCCGGGGCTGCTCGTCGGCGAGCCGCCCGACCCGCACCAGCAGGTCGACCAGGGCCGCCCGATCCACCGGCACGCCACCCCGGTGCCCGCGCAGCAGCGGCGCCGCCCGGGGCTCGTCGACCAGCTCGGCGGCGTCCCGGTCGGTCAGCGGCACCGCGCGCCAGGCCCGGTCGCCGAGCAGCTCGGTCGCCACGCCGCCCAGCCCGAAGCCGACCACCGGGCCGAACGCCGGGTCCTCCACCAGCTCCACCACACAGGCCACGCCGGGCGGAACCATCGGCTGCACCAGGACGTCCAGGCCGAAGGCGGGGGCCAGCTCGGCGTACGCGCGGCGCAACGCGGCCGGCTCGGCCAGGTCGAGACGGACCGCGCCGAGGTCCAGGCGGTGCCGCAGCCCGGGGGCGGCGGCCTTGAGGGCGACCGGGTAGCCGAGACGCTCGGCGGCGGCCAACGCCTCTTCGGCCGAGCGCGCCGGCACCGACTCCACCAGGTCGATCCCGTACGCCCCGAGCAGCGCCGCCGGATCCGCGCCGTCGACCCGCAGCGCGGCCTGCCCGGCCGCCCGGTCCACCCGGCTCAGCTCGGGCAGCACCCCGGGCGGGCGGCGCAGCCAGTCGGCGTACGTGGTGACCCGGGCGAGGGCCCGGACCGCCTCCTCCACGCTCGGGTAGGCCGGCACCCCGGCGGGCACCCGGCCGGCGAGGAAGGTCGCCACCACCGGCTTGCCGACGGTCGCCGCATCGGGCAGGGCGGCGGTGAAGTCGGCCTCCGGGTCGGTGAGCTGGCCGGGCAGCGGCGGCGCGAAGACGGCCACCACGGCGTCCACCCGCTCGTCGGCGGCGGAGGCGGCGAGCGCGGCGGCGTACTCGGCGGCACCGGCCCGGGGGCCGACGTCGTGCGGGTAGCCGTCGGCCACGGCGAGGCCCTGGGCGGCGCACGCGGTGGCGGCCAACCCGGTCAGCGCCGACGAGTTGCCCACCACGGCGACCCGGCGGCCGGCCGGCAACGGCTGGTGGGCCAGGAGCACGCCGACGTCGAGCAGCTCGGCGACGGTGTCCACCCGGATCACCCCGGACTGGGCGAAGAGCGCGCTGACCGCCGCGGCGTCCAACGCCGGCCCGTCACCGAGGCCCGGCGGGCGGGCCAGCGAGGCGAGCGCCACGATCGGCTTGCTCCGGCCGATCCGCCTGGCCAGCCGGGCGAACTTGCGCGGGTTGCCGAAGGTCTCCAGGTAGAGCGTGATGACGTCGGTGTCGGGGTCGTCCTGCCAGTACTGGAGCAGGTCGTTGCCGGAGACGTCGGCGCGGTTGCCGGCGGAGACGAAGCTGGACAGGCCGAGCCCGCGCCGGGACGCCTCGGCGAGCAGGGCCACCCCGAACGCGCCGGACTGGCTGAAGACGCCGACCCGGCCAGGGGCCGGCAGCACCGGGGCGAGCGTGGCGTTGAGCCGTACCGCCGGGTCGGTGTTGGCGACGCCGAGGCAGTTCGGGCCGATCACCCGCATGCCGGCCAGGTGCGCGGCGCGGACCAGTGCGCGCTGGGCGGCCGCCCCCGCCGGCCCGGCCTCGGCGAAGCCGGCCGAGATCACCACGAGGCCGTGCGCGCCGGCCCGCGCGGCGTCGGCGACCACCTCGGTCACCGCCTCCGGGGCCACCGCCACCACCGCGAGGTCGACGTCGAGCCCGGCGTCGGCCGCCGACGGGTACGCGGGCAGCCCGGCCACGGTCGCCGCCGTCGGGTGCACCGGGACGACCGCGCCGGTGAACCCGCCGTCGCGCAGGTGCCCGAGCAAGGCCGCGCCGACGCCCTGCCCGGTGGTGCTCGCGCCGTAGACGGCGATGCCGCGCGGGGCGAGCAGCCGGGCGATCGAGCGGGCCTCGGTCCGGTGCTCCCGGCCGCGCTGCACCTCCAGGGTCGCCTCGGTGGGGGCGATCGGGAAGCTCAGATGCACCACGCCGTCGGCGTACTGGCGCTGGACCTGGTAGCCGAAGTCGGAGAAGACCCGCAGCATCGCCCCGTTGGCCGGGAGCACCTCGGCGACGAAGTGCACGATGCCGAACCGGCGGGCCGTATCGGCCAGGTGCTCCAGCAGCACCGACCCGATCCCCCGGCCCTGGTACTCGTCCTCCACCACGAAGGCCACCTCGGCCTCCGGCGACCCGGGGCCGAGCCGCTCGTACCGGCCGACCGCGACGATCCGGTCGCCGGCCAGCACCACGAACGCCTCCCGGTCGCGGTGGTCGACGTTGACGAAGCGTTGCAGGTCCCGCTCCGGGATGCGCGGGTACGGCGAGAAGTAGCGCAGGTAGCGGGTGCGCTCGGAGAAGCGGCCGTGCATCGCCACGATCCCCAGCCCGTCGTCGGGCCGAATCTGTCGCAGCTGGACGGTCGCGCCGTCGCTGAGCAGCACGTCCACCGGTTGCTCGACTGTGGTCACCGGTCGGTCCTCCCCTACCGCCGGTCAGTCGCGCGGATCGTGCGGATCGAGCCCGAACAGCGGGAAGACCGACCGGCGACTGGCCGCGATGGCCCGGTCCACCGCGTTCGGCTCGCCGTTCGGCTGCCACGGCTGATACGCCGGGTCGACGTCGTCGGTCATCCGCAGCGGCACCTCGCGCCCGGGCCGCCGCTTCGCCGCCAACTCCCGCCAGGCGGGCGGGGTGAGCCTGGCCGGGTCGAGGGGCTCCCCGGTGGCCACGGCCAGCAGGTGCGTCCACGCCCGGGGCACCACCTCGACCAGCGCGTACCCGCCGCCGCCGGTGGCCACCCAGCGGCCGTCGCACAGCTCGTCGGCGAGCGCCCGCAGCGCCAGGTAGGTGGCCCGCTGCCCGTCCACGGACAGGCGCAGGTCGGCCAGCGGATCGAGCCGGTGGCCGTCGGCCCCGCACTGGGTGACCAGGAGCTGGGGCCGGAACGCCCGCAGCACCGAGGGCACGATGGCGTGGAAGGCGCGCTGCCAGCCGGCGTCGCTGACGCCCGGCGGCAGCGGCACGTTGACCGCGGTCCCCTCCGCGCCCGGCCCGCCGGTCTCGTCGGGGAACCCGGTGCCCGGGAAGAGCGCCAGCGGGGTCTCGTGCAGGCTGACCGTGAGCACCCGCGGGTCTTGGTAGAAGATCTCCTGCACGCCGTCGCCGTGGTGCACGTCGACGTCCACGTACGCGATCCGCTCCGCGCCCAGGTCGAGCAGGCGGGCGATGGCCACGGCGGGGTCGTTGTAGACGCAGAACCCGGCGGCCCGGTCCGGCATGGCGTGGTGCAGCCCGCCGGCCACGTTGACCGCCCGGCGGGCCTCCCCGCGCCAGACCGCCTCGGCGGCGGCCACGCTCGCCCCGGCGACCAGCGCGCTCGACTCGTGCATGCCGTCGAAGACGGGATTGTCCGAGGTGCCCAGCCCGAAACCGGCGAAGAGCGGATCGTGCGGGGCGGCCCGCACCGCGTCCAGGTAACGGGGGTCGTGCACCCGGCTCAGCAGCTCGTCGTCGGCCGGTTCCGGCTTGACCAGCCGCACCCCGGGCCGGTCCAGCACGCCGAGTTCGCGGGCCAGCGCGATGGTCAACTCCACCCGGACCGGGTCGAGCGGATGGTCACCCATGTCGTAGGCGAGCAGGGCCTCGTCCCACACCACCACCGTGTCGTCGGCCATGGGCTCATCGTCGCACGGGCGCCCGACCCCGCCCACCGCACGGACCGCTAGCGGCCGGACGGCCCACCGGTGGCCACCGGACGGTCCGGGTCGGCCACCCAGTTGCTCCACGAGCCGACGTACAGGGCGGCGTCCGGCCGACCGGCGAGGTGCAGCGCCAGCACCGCCTGCGCGGCGGTCACCCCGGAGCCGCAGTACGCCCCGACCGGTGCACCCCCGGCAACCCCGGCGGCGGCGAACCGCTCGCGCAGCGCCTCGGCGGCGGGGAACCGGCCGTCGGTGACGTACTCCGGGGCGGGCAGGTTCACCGCGCCCGGCACGTGCCCGGCGACCGGGTCGATCGGCTCGGTCTCGCCCCGGTAGCGCGGGGCGGCCCGCACGTCCAGCAGCACCCCGGCGTCCGCGGCGGCCAGCCGGGCCGCCTCCCCAGCGTCGAGCACGGGCAGCGCGCCCGGCGCGACGGTGACGTCGCCCGGAGCCGGCGCGGGCGCCTCGGTGGAGACGGGCAGCCCGGCGGCGACCCAGGCGGGGAAGCCGCCGTGCAGCACCCGCACCGCCCGGTGGCCGGCCCAACGCAGCGTCCACCAGGCCCGGGCGGCGGACATGCCGTCGCCGCCGTCGTACACCACGACGGGGTGACCGGCGCGGACCCCGGCGGCCCGCAGCGCAGCCTGGAGCGCGGCGGGGTCGGGCAGCGGGTGCCGGCCGGCGGCACCCGGTCGGCCGCACAGCTCGGTGTCCAGGTCGATGAAGACGCCGCCCGGCAGGTGGCCGGCGGCGTAGTCGTCCCGGCCGGGCGGCCCGACGAGCCGCCACCGGACGTCGAGCAGGGTGGGCGGGTCGGCGCGGTCGAGCTCGGCGGCGAGCCGGTCGGGCTCGATCAGCAGGTCATCGGTTCCGGACATGCGGTCCAGTCAACACCATCCGGGCATCGACCCCACGGTTCGGCGTCGGCCGATCGTCGCAGCTCCGGGGTAACATCGATCACCGGGAGGCCGCTGACGTGAAGCATGACCTGGTCGACACGACCGAGATGTACCTGCGCACCATCCTCGAGCTGGAAGAGGAGGGGGTGCCGCCGCTGCGCGCCCGGATCGCGGAGCGGCTGAAGCAGAGCGGCCCCACCGTCAGCCAGACCGTCGCCCGGATGGAGCGCGACGGCCTGCTCACCGTCGAGGGCGACCGGCACCTGGCGCTCACCCCGCTGGGCCGCGGCACCGCGGTGTCGGTCATGCGCAAGCACCGGCTGGCCGAACTGCTGCTGGTGAACGTGATCGGGATGCCCTACGAGGAGGCCCACGACGAGGCCTGCCGATGGGAGCACGTGATGAGCGACGCGGTGGAGAAGCGGGTCTACGACCTGCTCAACCGCCCCACCCGTTCGCCGTACGGAAACCCGATCCCAGGGCTGGCGGAGCTGGGCGAGCCGGGCGAGCCGGAGGCCGAGCCCACCGAGACCGAGCGCAACCTCGCCTTCCCCGGCCTCGCCGGCCCGGTGGTGGTGCGGCGGATCTGCGAGAGCGTGCAGACCGACGCGGACGTGCTCCGGCAGCTGCACGCGGCCGGCGTCGACCCGGGCGCCACGGTGACCGTGGCCCAGGAGCGCGACGGCGTCTCGATCGACCGCTCCGGTGACCGGGTCCGGCTCCCCCGCGAGGTGGCCTCCCGGGTGTTCGTCGCGGCCCGCTGACCCGCCGATCAGGATCTTCACCGACCCCGCCGGTCAGAGCCGGCGGGTGTCCACCGCCCTGGCCAGGTTGACCAGCTTGCCGGTCAACTGCTCGGCCTCCGCCGGGTCCGTCCCCGCCGGGCAGGTCCAACGCAGGGTGGCCAGCCGCCCCTCGATGGCGAGCCAGCCCACCTCCGCCCCGGGGCCGGTCTTGCCGCTCTTCGGCAGCTTCTGCCGGTAGGCGATCTTCCCCAGCTTGCTGACCTTCGTAGCACCCCGGGGCAGCACGTCCTGGGTGAACCCCGACGTGTCGATCGACGTGTCGGTGACCGTGAGGGTCAACTCCGGCAGGAGTTTCCGCTCGGCGCGTACCACGCAGACGTGCGTGTCCCCCCGCTCCACGGCGGCGGCCACGTCGAACCGCACCCCCGTGTGCTTGGCGATCACCCCGAAGTCGAGCAGCCGGCACGCGCCGCCCGAGGACGCCGCCGCCACCTCCACCGGCGCCGGTGCCGCGGGCGGCAGCGCCACCGGGGTGGCCTCCGCGGCACAGCCGGCGGTCAGCAGTACGGCCGAAGCGGCCAGCCAGGTCCGGGCACCCACGTCATCCCCCCACCCTCGCCGGCGGGATGCCGCCGGATGTCCGTCGGACACCGTACGGCGTGCCCGCCTGGGAGGGAAGTCCTCAATCGTCCACGTACGGACAGTGCCGGCAGCCACGGCCACAGCAGGTGCCCCGCCGGGCGAGGAACCCGGCGCTGAGCACGAAGAGCCCGCTCTCCGGATCGAGGTAGCCGGCCTCCCCGGCGGCCAGCGCCGCCGCGTGGGCGGCCAGGATCCGTTCCCGGTGCGGGTGCTCGGGCGACAGCCGGGACGGGTGCGGCTCGGTCAACGGCCGCGCCGCCAAGGGTCGTCGCTCTCCGCTCACCGGGCGAGTCTACGGAGAGCCGCTCTGCGCGCGTCCCAGGCGGTTCGGCGCGGGATCACCCGTACCGGTGGAACGCGGCGCGGACCTCGGCGCGGTCGGCGCCGCCGGCCAGCAGGAGCCGGAGCAGCACCTTTGCCTTGTACGGGTCGAGCAGCCCGCCGCAGATCAGCCCCCGCCGGAGCAGGTCGGTCTCCGAGCCGACCGCCCCGTACGTGTGCCGCAGCACCGAACCGGCCCCGGTCCGCGAGGTGAGCACCACCGGCATCCGTTCCGCCAGCGCGCCGAGCGCCGGGGCGAAGTCCGGCGGCACGTGCCCCACCCCGAAGCCGGCGACCACCAGCCCGTCGAGATTACGGGCCACCGCCTCGAGCAGCGCCACGTCGTCGTCGAGGGTGACGGTGTGCAGCGCCACCCGGGTGGCGGCGAGCCGGTCGACGTCCGCCGGCGGCAGCGGGGCGCGCCGGGGCGCCCGGGTGAGCAGCCGTACCTCTCCCTCGATGACGTGGCCGAGTGGGCCGGCGTTGGGCGAAGCGAAGGTGGCCGTACTGGTGCTGTGGGTCTTGCGGACGTGCCGCGCGGCGTGGATCTCGTCGTTGAACGCGACCAGCACGCCGAGGTCGCGCGCGGCCGGCGCGGCAGCGACCCGGGCGGCGGCGAGCAGGTTCGCCGGGCCGTCCGGGCCGGCCAGGGTGGGGTTGCGCATCGCGCCGGTGAGCACCAGCGGCGCCGGGTGCGGCCAGACCAGGTCGGCCAGGAAGGCGGTCTCCTCCAGGCTGTCGGTGCCCTGGGTGACCACCGCGCCGGTCGCCCCGGCCGCCACCGCCGCGCCGGCCGCGTCCACCAGGTCCAGGACCTGCCGGTACGTCAGCGCGGCACTCGGCACCGCCTGCACGTCGTGGATGTCGAGCGGGACGTCGGCGAGCCCCGGCACGGCGGCGGTGAGTTCGGCCCCGGTGAGCCGGTTGACCACTCCCTGGCCGCTGGTCCCGGCCATGGCGATCGTGCCGCCGAGGGTGAACAGCGCGACGGTCATCGGTCCGCCCTGCCGTCATCGACCGGGTCGGGTCCGACGAGCGGCGCCGGCCGGGTGGCCAGGAGGAACGCCTGTGGCCCCCGCTCGCGGAGGTGCCCCTCCGCCGCCCGGACCAGCGTGGCCCGCACGGTCAGCCCGGCCTCGGCCAGCTGGTCGGCGAGCCGGTCCGGCGGCAGCCAGTGCACGTCGTACGAGACGTGGTGGCCGTACGCCTGCTCGAGGCGGATCCGCTGGTCGCCAGCCTTGACCGCGAGCAGCAGGTGCCCGCCCGGCGCGAGCACCCGGTGGAACTCGGCGAACACGACGGGCAGCAGTTCGGGCGGCAGGTGGATGATCGAGTACCAGGCGACGAGCCCGGCCAGCCCGGCGTTTGGCAGCGCCAGGTCGGTCATCGAGCCGATGTCGAAGCGCAGCTGCGGGTACGTCCGGCGGGCCACCTCGACCATGCCGGGCGAGAGGTCGACGCCGGCCACGTCCAGCCCGAGGTCGCGCAGGTGGGCGGTGACCCGGCCGGTCCCGCAGCCCACCTCCAGCACCGGTCGGCCGGGCCCGACCTGCTCGGCGAACGCGGTCAGCATGCCCCGGTCGAGCGGGCCCTCCACCACCTCGGGGAGCAGCCGGGCGTAGTCCACCGCGACCGTGTCGTACGCGGCGCGGGTCTCGGTCAGCCAGGTCGGTTCGGTCACGACCGGAAACCCTAGTCGCCGGCCGGATCCGTCCCGGCCCCGAACCGGGTCAGGTACGCGACGAACGGCTCCGGCCGCTCGAACAGCGACCGGTGCCCGGCGCCCGGGATGACCAGGTGATCCTTGCGAGGGGCCTGCAACTGCGCGTACCACTCGTCGAACAGGCGCAGCCGGCCCGGCACCTCGTGCGCACCGTCCACGAAGTACGCCGGCACCTGGAGCTGCCGCACGTCGCGGCGGAAGTCCAGCTCCTGCAACCGGGGATAGAGCACGTCCCAGCCGTCGAGGAAACCGAAGACGTGGGCGGTCTCCAGCGGGCTCTGCTCCGGCACCCCGACGTTGCCCACCATGCCGGTCTCGTCCTCGCCGGCACCGGTGCGGTCGAACGCGAAGGCGCCGGCCTCGTTGGTCAGCAACGGCTCGTAGGCCCAGATGTCCGGGTACGGCGGTGGGCCCTGGGCGGCCATCCGGTCGGCCAGCCCGGTCCGGCCGGTACGGCGGGCCCAGGCCAGGGTGTCGGCGTACTGGCTGCGGTCGGCCTCGCGCAGGCACACCACCTGCCCGACCCCCACGTACGCGGCGAACAGCTCGGGGTGGCGCTGCGCGGCGAGCAGGCCGGGGATGGTGCCGCCCGAGTGCGCGAGCAGGTGGATCCGGTCCCGGCCGAACCGCTCGCGCAGGTGCCGGGTCACCGCCAGCAGGTCGGTCACCTCGTCCTCCAGGGTCCACGCGGCCGGGGACCGGAACGCGGACCAGGACCGGGGGCCGGCGGCCCGGTCCCAGGTGACGACCACGAAGCGCTGCTCCAGGGCGGCCAGGTGCCGGCGTACCGAGGCGATCTCCGAGCCGCCGGGCGGTCCGGGCACCACGAGCAGCACCGGCGCGGCCGGGTCCGTACCGCGGATCAGCAGGCCAAGGTGGCGGCCGGCGGAGGTGACCGAGTCGAACCGGGCGATCCCGCCCGGGATCGGTGCGGTCCGCGCCGGCACCGCCGCACCGACGGTGACCAGGGCGAGGACGGCGGCGAGCAGGCCGACGGCGCCCCGGCCGAGCCACCGCACGACCGGCCCGCGCGGCGCGACACCGGCGACCCGGCGGGCGATCCCGGCCCCGTACGCCGCGCCCACCAGCAGCGGCAGCAGGGTGAGCAGTCCGTGCACCCCACGCCCGGTCAGCAGGGCCACCACACCGAAGCCGCTCAGGTGCGGCCGGTCGACGGTCGGCCCGCGCAGGCCGATCCGGACCAGCTCGACGCCGACCGCGAAGAGCACGGGAGCGGCGAGCATCGCCCAGCGGGAGCGGCTCAGCCAGCCGGCCAGCAGCCCGACGGCGAGGCTGACGCCGATCGAGACCAGTGCGGTGCCGACGGTGCCGGGGCCGCGCGGGGTCCACCACCCGGCGAACAGTCCCCACGCCGCCGGCGGCAGGAGCGCGAGCACCGCGCGGACCGTCTGGCGGCGGAGCGGCATACCGGACCTCCCGTCGTCGCCCGGCTGTCCACACTAGTCACTGCCGGCGCTCCGCGTGGTCCCCCGATCACGGGTGGTGTCCGATCCGCCCCGGAATTAGCTCCAACGCAACCTGGCGATTTCCTGCTTGAACTGCTTCAGCGTGAACGTGCCACCCTCGGCTGGCTCCAGCCGCAGGGAGTAGGTCACCTCCCCGACCTCCCACCACATCCTCCATGACCTTCTTGGATCGCCGGTGACGGTGCCGTGACGCGAACCGATCGAGAGGGTCCCGACACGGTCGGGGAGGTCGACTCCCGCGGTGCGCTGCGCGCTCACGAGCAGCACTGAGCCTCCGGGGCCGTTGTAGCCCTGATGCCAGCCCTCGTCGGTCGACATCCAGTGTGACGAGAACGGACGCCACCGCTTGTCCGAGCGCAGGTCCGGCAGATCACGCTCGAAGTAGATCGGCGGGGTCAGTCCGGTGGCGGCGTCGCGGAGCACCCGGCCACCGAGCGGCTTCGGCAGCGAGGCGACGACGGGAACGGCGCCACCGCTGGCGGCGCAGTCGACTGCATCAATGACGCGAGCGTTCACCGAGATGATCACCTGGGCGTCCTTCTGCTCAGTGAGCGTGGCCCGCGGTTGCCAGAGCTCCTTGCATTGAACGTCGCCCGGGCCGCTGTACACGGTGATGTCGGTGCCATTTCGAGCCACCATCGCCGACACCCAGGGCAGCGTGGCAGGCCCGTCCGGCGGTGCCGCCGCGGCTGTCGAGGTTCGGGGTGCCGCCTGGTCGGCCGCACCTCGGTGGCGAGAACAACCGCTGGTGAGTGCGAGGATTACGGTGACCGCTACCGCCACAACGGTGACCCGGCGCTGACCGAGCCCATCATTGATCGCCATAGCCGCCTTCGCCTTGTCGTCGGACGCGCCGGACGGGATCGTACGTGACCATCCGCTGCCCCGGCGGCCCCCGAACCCGCCGCACAGCCCGGGCAAGAAAATTTCCCCGGGGTGTTGTCGAATCGGGCGGGCCCCGTCCGTCGGTGAGGCAGAAGAGGGAAACGACCACCTGAGGAGAATCCGATGACCCAGTACGCCGTCCTGATCTACTCGCCCGCGCCGGCCGACCCGATGGAGATCACGCCCGACTACCTGGCACTGCTCGATCGGTACCCGGCTCAGGTCGAGGAGCTGGGCGGCAGGATCGTCACGGGGTTCGCGCTGCAGCCCAGCACCACCGCCACGGCGGTCCGCGGCGACCTCGTCACCGACGGCCCGTTCATCGAGGCCAAGGAGGTCGTCGCCGGGTTCTTCATCCTGGAGGCGCCCGACCTGGACGTCGCCCTGAAGATCGCCAAGCTGAACCCGGCAACCATCGACGGCGGCGTCGAGGTCCGGCCGCTGTTCGTCCCGCCGGCCGAGTGACCGACGCCGACACGACCGCGGCCGAACGTGCCGTGGCGGACGCGCACCGTCGCGAGTGGGCCTTCGTGCTCGCCGCGACGGCGCGCGTCGCCGGTGACCTCGACGTCGCCGAGGAGTGCGTGCAGGACGCGTACCTGGCCGCGCTGGACGCCTGGGCGCGGGACGGCGTACCCCACAAGCCGGGCGCCTGGCTGACCGCGACCGCGAAGCGCAGGGCCATCGACGTGCTACGGCGGCAGCAGGTGTTCCGGTCCAAGCTGCCGCTGCTGGTGGAGCCGGCGGAGGCCGAGGTGGCGGACGAGCCCGGCGAGGACGCGGTGCCCGACGACCGGCTACGGCTGGTCTTCACCTGCTGCCACCCGGCGCTGGCCCGGGAGGCCCAGGTCGCGCTGACCCTGCGCCTGGTCTGCGGGGTGAGCACCGGCGACATCGCCCGGGCGTTCCTCGTCTCCGAGTCGACCATGGCCGCCCGGGTCACCCGGGCCAAGAAGAAGATCGCCGCCGCCCGGATCCCCTACCGGGTGCCGGAGGCCGCCGAGCTGCCCGAGCGGCTGGATGCGGCGCTGACCGTCATCCACCTGCTCTACACGACCGGGCACACCGCCCCCTCCGGCACCGAGCTGGTCCGGGCCGACCTGGTGGACCGGGCGCTGCACCTGACCCGCATGCTGCTGGCCCTCATGCCCGACGAGCCGGAGGTACGCGGGCTGCTCGCGCTGCTGCTGCTCACCGACGCCCGGCGGGCCACCCGTACCGACGCCGAGGGGCGGCTGCTGGTGCTGGCGGAGCAGGACCGGTCCGCCTGGGACCGGGCCGCCATCGAGGAGGGCAACCACCTGGTCCTCGGCGCGTTCCGGACCGGCCGCGTCGGCCGGTACGCGCTCCAGGCGGCCATCGCCTCGCTGCACGCCGTCGCGCCCAGCTACGCCGCGACCGACTGGCCCCAGGTGGTACGCCTCTACGACGAGCTGTTGAAGCGCTGGCCGTCGCCGGTCGTGGCGCTCAACCGGGCCGTGGCGGTGTCGATGGCCGACGGCCCGGCGGCCGCCCTGGTCGAGGTCGACGAGCTGGCGCGGGACGCCCGGCTGGCCGGCTACCACTACCTGCCGGCGATCCGTGCCGACCTGCTCCGCCGCCTCGACCGCCACGAGGAGGCGGCGGAGGCGTACCGGACGGCCCTGGCCCTGGTCGACAACGACACCGAACGCGCCTACCTCACCACCCGCCTCGACTCCCTCACTCCCGACGAGGGCGAGGAGAGGCCGGCGCGCGGCGCGGGCGGGAAGGCGGCGCGGTAGGCGCGGGGTGGGACGCCGACGAGCTGCCGGAAGGACTCGCGGAAGGCGGTCGGGGAGGCGAAGCCGACGAGCGTGCCGACCCGTTCCACCGGCTGGTCGGTGCGTTCCAGCAGCTGCTGGGCGCGGCGGATCCGCTGCCGGTTGAGCCACTGCACGGGCGTGGTGCCGGTCTGGTCGCGGAAGTGCCGGCTGAGGCTGCGCGTACTCATCGCGGCGTGCGCGGCGATGTCGGCCAGGGTGAGCGGGCTGTGCAGGTTGTCGGTCAGCCACACCAGCAGCGGTTGCAGGCTGAGCCCGGCCGGCGCGGGCGGCTCGTACGCGATGAACTGGGCCTGACCACCGGCGCGCTCCAGCGGCATGACGCAGCTGCGCGCGGTGTCCGCGGCCACCGCCGCGCCGTGGTCGCTGCGTACGACGTGCAGGCACAGGTCGAGCCCGGCCGCCGCGCCGGCCGACGTCAGCACCGGCCCGTCCGTGACGAACAGGACGTCGGGGTCGACGGTGACGGTGGGGTGGCGGCGGGCCAACTCGGCCGCGGCGGCCCAGTGCGTGGTGGCCCGCCGGCCGTCCAGCCGCCCGGCGGCGGCCAGCACGAAGGCGCCGGTGCAGATCGACACCAGCCGGGCCGGGGTGGCGGCGAGCGCGTCGAGGACCGCCGCGGGCAGCGCCGCGTCGAGGTCGGCCGCCCCCGGTACGACGACCGTGTCGGCCTCGGCCAGCGCGGACAGATCGTGCGGCGCCCGGAGGCTGACCGCTCCGGCCCGCACCTCGTCCGTGCCGGCGCAGACCCGCACCTCGTAGGGCGGACTGCCGTCACCGAGGCGCGTTCGGCCGAACACCTCGACCGGCACGGACAGGTCGAACGGGACAACGCCGTCGTAGGCGAGGACCACCACCTGATGCATGCGTCCATCCTGGCGGGAATCCGTCGACGGTTGGCACGCCGGCCCCTGCCGGGCGCCCCGGCCGAGCCCCAGAATCGGCCACCATGACCGTCCTCGCGCCAGTGCTCATCGGCCTCCTGTACGTGTGCCTCAACGCGTTCATCCGCGAACCGCACCGGCGCACCCTCAACGCGATCATGGTGGGTGGCGCCGGGGCGGCGTACCTCAGCGGCGGCGGCCTCGGGGTCTGGGAGTTCCCCTTCGTCGCGCTGATGACGTACGTGGCCTGGCGGGGCCTGCAGTCGTGGACCTGGATCGGCATCGGATGGCTGCTGCACACCGCCTGGGACGTCGTCCACCACCTGAAGGGGGCACCGATCATCCCGTTCCTGCCCGGCTCCTCGCACGGCTGCGCCATCTGCGACCCGGTCATCGCCGTCTGGGCCCTCACCGGCGGCTGGTCGGTGGCGGACCGGGCGCGACGGCGGCTGCCGTCTTCGTCGCCGGGCGACGCGACGGCCGCCGGCCCGGGCGTCGGAGGCGCTACCCGAACCAGGTGATCGCCTGGCCGTGCCCGCGGGTCCAGGCGAGCGGCCTGCCGTCCAACGCGAGCACGTTGTGATGCACCTCGGTCGGCGGCGCCGGCAGCGCGTCGTAGCGCAGTACGTCCGGCGCCTCGTTCGCGATCCAGTGGCCGGGCAGCGCGCGTACCACCTCGGCGAACGCGGCCCGGCGGGACTCCGGCACCAGGTACAGCACCGAGGTGTGGAACACCACCAGGGTGGCGCCGGCCGGTGCCTGCGCGGCCAGGGCCGGCAGGTCGTCCACCAGGTCGCCCCGGACGAGCAGCGGCGGGTCGGCCGCGGCGACCGCCGCCGCAGTCCGCAACCGGGTACGGCGGTGGGGGTGCTCGGGCCAGATAAGGGCGTCCAGCCACGCCACGTCCGCCGGGTCGGTCACGTCGAGCGGGTGCAGATCCAGGCCGGCCCGCCACACCACCTCGGGCAGGCGATCCGGCAGCACTATTCCCGTGGCCACGCAGTCGAGGACCGGCTCGCCCCCGCCGAGCAGGTGCTCGCCATAGCGGTAGGCGTAGCGGTCCGGGTAGAGGCACAGGCCGGCGGACGCGCCGACCTCCAGCAACGCGAGCGGCTGCGGCAGCGCGGCGAGCACCGGCAGCAGCACGGCGCACCGGCCGGCCTCGTTCGTCTGGGTCGACCGGGTACACAGCTCCGCCTCGATCGCCGGCCAGTTCGCCAAGGTGTAGGCGTGGAACGCGGCCGGATCCTCGACCGGCCCGCCGAGGAGGCGGACCACGGCGAACAGCAGGTTCGGCTGCCGCTTGGCGGGTGGGAGCGCCTCCAGCAGGGCGAGCAACTCGTCGTCGCGAGACACCGCCAGGGCCAGCCGCTCGTACGCGGGTGACACGCCGTGCGCCTCGCGGGCGCCGAACCTCGCGTAGGTGGCGGCGGTGGTCATTGCTCCTCCCTTCGTGCCCGGGCGACCGTCCGCCGGGCGTCCCGCCAGGCGATCAGGGCGGTGCGGAGCCGGGGCGAGGGCACGCTCTCCCCTCGGCGTCGGGCGGCGAGTTGCTCGATCAGCCAGCCCGGAGCGGCGGCCCGCCGGATGGCGTCGGTCTTGGTGAGCAGGTCGCCGGTGCCGAGCGCGTGCCGTCCCCGGGCCATCGAGGTGAGACCGAGGTCGGCGATGACGGGATCCCACCACAGCCACGGACGCCGGGCGGCCCACGCCCAGTAGCCGGTGAGCTCGGCACGGGCCGCCGCGCGCACGTCGTCGGCGCTCATCCGCGGGAAGACGTCGCGGGGCGCGGGGCCGAAGATCGGGTACCCGTGCCGCACCAGCTCCGCCCGGGTGATCCCGGAGAGGATCCGCTGGACGAGCTGCCCGTGGGTCCAGGTCGGATGCCGCACCCCGACGTCGAGCGCCAACGCGGTGTCGACGTAGACGCAGCCGAGGTTCAGCCCTGAGCCGGTGCCCGCGTCGAGGCGGCGGTGCAGATCGGCGAGCGTGGCCTGCCGGGCCGCGTCGACCGGGCCGTCAACCAGGGCGACCAGGTCGAGGTCGCTGACCCGGGGTAGGTAGTCGCCGGTCGCCAGCGAGCCGGCGACCAGCAACCCGCTGACCCAGCCGAGCGCCGCGAGTTCCCGGCCGAACTCCTCGACGACGGGCGGCGACGTCACCATGACGGCAGTCTATGGAGGTTGAATCGTTTGCGACATCAGGTCCGTAGCGTGCGAACCACCATCGGTCAGGCTGCCCGGCACGCGTGGGGTCCGTCGGCCGTGGCGCCCGACGCCCACTGCGGAAACGCCGCGAGCGCGGCAGGAAGCCCTGCCGCGCTCGCGAGACGGGTGAGACGTCAGCTGCAGCCGCTGGTGGAGCCGCAGCCCTCGCAGACGTAGCAGCTGCCGGCCGGCCGCATCTTCGTACCGCAGGTGAAGCAGAGCGGCGCGTCGGCGGCCTTGCCGATCACGGCCTCCAGCAGCTCGGTGCTGGAGCCCACCGACGGCGCCGGCTTGATGGCGGCGACCTCCGCGACCTCCTGCTTCGGCTGGACGACCGCCTTCGGCTCCGGCGCCTCGACCGGGGCGGAGGCGGCCATCGCGGTGAGGTCCGCACCGTTCGCCTCCGCCTCCGCCTCGGCCTGGAGCTGGGCGGCCCGCTCCTTGGCGGTGAAGATGCCCAACTCCGCGCGGCGCTCGTACGGCAGGAAGTCCAGGGCCAGGCGACGGAAGATGTAGTCCATCACCGAGGCCGCCATCCGCACGTCCGGGTCGTCGGTCATGCCGGCCGGCTCGAAGCGCATGTTGGTGAACTTGCTGACGTACGTCTCCAGCGGGACGCCGTACTGGAGACCGATGGAGATGGCCACCGAGAAAGCGTCCATCACGCCGGCCAGGGTCGAGCCCTGCTTCGACATCTTGAGGAAGACCTCGCCGAGGCCGTCGTCGGGGTACGACGAGGCGGTGAGGTAGCCCTCGGCGCCGCCGACCGAGAAGGAGATGGTCTCCGACGGGCGCTTCTTCGGCAGCCGCTTGCGCACCGGCCGGTACTCGACGACCTTCTCCACCACCTTCTCGACCTGGGCCGGGGCCTCGGTCGACGCGGCGGCCTTGTTCGGCTTGGCGGCCGACAGCGGCTGGCCCACCTTGCAGTTGTCCCGGTAGATCGCCAGCGCCTTGAGGCCGAGCTTCCAGCCCTCGAAGTAGATCTTCTCGACGTCCTCGACGGTCGCCTGCTCCGGCATGTTGACCGTCTTGGAGATGGCGCCGGAGATGAACGGCTGGACGGCCGCCATCATCCGCACGTGGCCCATCGGCGCGATGGACCGCTCGCCCATGGCGCAGTCGAAGACCGGGTAGTGCTCCGGCTTGAGGCCGGGGGCGTCGACCACGTGGCCGTGGTCGGCGATGTGCTCGACGATCGCCTCGACCTGCTCCTCGGGGTAGCCGAGGCTGCGCAGGGCGCGCGGCACGGTCTGGTTGACGATCTGCATCGAGCCGCCGCCGACCAGCTTCTTGAACTTGACCAGGGCCAGGTCCGGCTCGACACCGGTGGTGTCGCAGTCCATCATCAGGCCGATGGTGCCGGTCGGGGCGAGCACGCTGGCCTGCGAGTTCCGCCAGCCGTTCTTGTCACCGACCTTGTTGCCCAGGGTCCACTGCTTCGTGGCCTCCCGCTGGATGGCGGTGGCCACCGTGCCGGCCGGCTTGATCGCGTCGTTGGCGGCGGCGTGCTTGCGCATGACCCGCTTGTGCGCCTCGGCGTTGCGGGCGTAGCCGTCGTACGCGCCGACGATGCCGGCCAGCTCGGCCGAGCGGCGGTACGCCGTGCCGGTCATCAGCGAGGTGATCGCCGCGGCGACCTCCCGGCCCTGCGCCGAGTCGTACGGCAGGCCGGAGGCCATCAGCAGCGCGCCCAGGTTGGCGTAGCCGATGCCGAGCTGCCGGTAGGCGCGGGTGGTCTCGCCGATCTTCTCGGTCGGGAAGTCGGCGAAGCAGATCGAGATGTCCATCGCGGTGATGACCAGCTCGACCGACTTGACGAACTTCGCCACCTCGAAGCCGCCGTCGGCGCGCATGAACTTCATCAGGTTCAGCGAGGCCAGGTTGCACGAGGAGTTGTCCAGGTGCAGGTATTCCGAGCACGGGTTCGACGCGGTGATCCGCCCGGTCTCCGGGCAGGTGTGCCAATCGTTGATGGTGTCGTCGTACTGCAGGCCGGGGTCGGCGCACTCCCAGGCGGCCTGGGAGATGGTCCGGAACAGCTTCTTGGCGTCGATCGTCTCGATGGTCTGCCCGTCGAGCCGGCCACGCAGGTCGAAGCCGCCGCCGTTCTCCACCGCGGTCATGAACTCGTCGGAGACCCGGACCGAGTTGTTGGCGTTCTGGTACTGCACGCTGACGATGTCGGCGCCGCCCAGGTCCATGTCGAAGCCGGCGTCCCGCAGCGCGCGGATCTTGTCTTCCTCGCGCGCCTTGGTGACCACGAACTCCTCGATGTCCGGGTGGTCCACGTCGAGAATGACCATCTTGGCCGCGCGCCGCGTGGCGCCGCCGGACTTTATGGTCCCCGCGGACGCGTCCGCGCCGCGCATGAAGCTGACCGGGCCGGAGGCGGTGCCGCCGGAGGAGAGCAGCTCCCTGGAGGAGCGGATCCGGGACAGGTTGACGCCGGAGCCGGAGCCGCCCTTGAAGATCAGACCCTCCTCCTTGTACCAGTCGAGGATCGAGTCCATCGAGTCGTCGACGGCCAGGATGAAGCACGCGCTGACCTGCTGCGGCGACGGCGTGCCCACGTTGAACCAGACCGGCGAGTTGAAGCTGAACACCTGGTGCAGCAGCATCCAGGTCAGTTCGTGCGCGAAGACCTCCGCATCGGCCGGGGTGGCGAAGTAGCCGTACTCCTCACCGGCGGTGCGGTAGGTGCCGACCACCCGATCGATCAGCTGCTTGAGCGACCACTCCCGCTCCGGGGTCCCCACCGCGCCCCGGAAGTACTTGGTGGTCACGATGTTGGCCGCGTTGACGGACCAGGACTCCGGGTACTCCACCCCGCGCTGCTCGAAGTTGATCGAGCCGTCCCGCCAGTTCGTCATCACGACGTCGCGGCGCTCCCAGGTGACCTCGTCGTAGGGGTGCACCCCCTCGGTCGTCCAGACGCGCTCGATCTTCAGCCCCGCCCCGGCCTTGTTCCGTGACTTGCTCGTCGTCACGACGTCGCCCCCCTCGATTGCGCGGTCACCCACCGCGCGTTCCAATCTGTCAGAAATCCGAAAGAATTCAGCTGGTCAGGCCGGCGGCCTCGACCGGCTCGTCGCCGGCCCGGGCCCGCGCGGCCGCGCGCAGCGTCTCGATCTCGCGCTCGAAGTCGGCGAGCGAGTCGAACGACCGGTAGACGCTGGCGAACCGCAGGTAGGCCACCTCGTCCAGGTCGCGCAGCGGCCCCAGGATTGCCAGCCCGACCTCGTGGCTGGGGATCTCGGCGGCCCCCTTGGCCCGCACGGTCTCCTCGACCTTCTGCGCCAGCAGCGCGATGGAGTCGTCGTCGACCGGCCGGCCCTGGCACGCCTTGCGCACCCCACCGATGATCTTGGTGCGGCTGAACGGCTCGGTCACCCCACTGCGCTTGACCACCGCGAGCACCGCCTCCTCGACGGTGGTGAACCGCTTGCCGCACTCCGGGCAGGCCCGCCGCCGCCGGATGAGCTGGCCGTCGTCGGCCTCCCGCGAGTCGACCACCCGAGAGTCGGCGTGCCGGCAGTACGGACACCGCATCGCCTGACCTCCTTCATCGACCGCGGGCACACCGACCGGCTCCGGGCACGCGGCACCGCGGCGGGGCCATCGTCGGATGGCTGACGCCGGGTTGACGTACGGGAGTGCGTTCGGTAGTTGAACCCAACCTGTAGGCGACTTACGCCCGTGTGACTACTACATCTAGGGGTCGACCGTATGCCGTCGCCCTAGCGAGGTCAAGTTGGCACGCGTGTCGCGCGCGTCATCAGAATCACTCACCCGCCCCACCCTTCCCAGGTCGCCGAAAGCCCAACGGCCGACACCTCGGAGGGTTACCGCCCGGCCCTGAATCGTCGCGTTCCGTTGGAACACCCGTTCGATAGCGACGTACCATTTACCAGAACAGGCGTTCGGAAATCCAGGATTTCACCGCGACACGCCGACAACAGGTCGTACAGATGTTTGAAAATGGCTGATCTCACCTATACGGTCAACAACGACCGGACACGGCGTGTCGCGTCGAGCGAGCCGGTCGGCAGCACCAGCACCACCCGAGTACGCACCACGAGCCGCCAAGGCACCCAGCGCCGACCAGGGAGGACGGACGTGACCGAGGACCGGGCCAGCCGGCAGAAGAACCCGCAGCCGATCGACGGGGCGGGTCCGCCGGCGACCCGTCGACCCCGCACCGCGCGCACCCGGGCCACACAGCCCGCCGTGCGGCCGGTCACGCCGGTGGTCAGCACCTTCCCCGACCCGACCACGGTCGACCTGACCGCCCGGCAGCGCCGGATCCTGGAGTTCATCCGCACCTGGGTGGAGCGCCACGGCTACCCGCCGAGCGTGCGCGAGATCGGCGAGGCGGTCGGCCTGGTCTCGCCGTCCAGCGTCGCCTACCAGCTCAAGGAGCTGGAGAAGAAGGGCTTCCTGCGCCGCGACCCGAACCGGCCGCGCGCGGTGGACGTCCGCGCCCCCGGCGACGTGCTCGACGACGAGACCGCCCGCGCGCAGCGGCCCGCCCCGGCGTACGTGCCGATGCTGGGCCGGATCGCCGCCGGTGGCCCGATCCTCGCCGAGCAGGCGGTGGAGGACATCTTCCCCCTCCCCCGCGAGCTGGTGGGCGAGGGCGAGGTCTTCATGCTCCAGGTCAAGGGCGACTCGATGCTCGACGCCGCGATCTGCGACGGCGACTGGGTGGTCGTCCGGCAGCAGCCGAACGCCGAGGCCGGCGACATCGTGGCGGCCATGCTCGACGGCGAGGCGACCGTGAAGACCTACCGGCGCCGCGACGGGCACGTCTGGCTGATGCCGCAGAACCCGGCCTTCGACCCGATCCCGGGCGACGACGCCACCATCATGGGTCGCGTGGTCGCCGTGCTGCGCCGGATCTGACCTGCAAACGGGTGACCGCCACCGCGGCGGTCACCCGTGCCACCTCAGTAGCGGTCGCCCCGATACTCCCGGCCGCCGCCGGACACCGGCCCGTACTGGCCCCGCTCGTCGTAACCGCCTTGGCCCCGGCCGTTGCGCGGGTCCCGGTAGTCCGGCTCGCCTCGAGGCGGCTCGGCACGCCCGCCGCCGTACCCGCCCCCGCCCTGGGGTCCGCCGCCGTGGCCGCCGCGTCCCTGCGGCGGGCGGCCGTAGCCGCCACCGCGCTGCTGCGGGCCGCCACCGTAGACGCCGCCACCCTGCGGGCGGCCACCGCCCCGCTGGCCCCCGCCGTAGACGCCGCCACCACGACCGCCGCCGCCCTCCTGGGGCCGGCCACCGCCGTACACGCCGCCGCCCACCGGTCGGCCCGGAGCGCCGTTCCCCGGACCGCCGCCGTAGACACCACCGCCACCGCCGTGGCCGCCACCGTGGGCCCCGCCGCTGGCGCCCCCGCCGTAGACCCCGCCGCCGCGCGGCGCGCTGTCCGGCCGGTTGCCGGGCGGAAAGGACTGGTCGCCGCGCTCTTCGGCCGGCTTCTCGGCCTTCGCGGGCTTACGGCGGGCCCGCAGGATGCCGAAGATGCCGGCGCCGACCATCAGCGCGCCGATCACGCCGACCGCGGCGATCAGGTAGGTGATCTGGTCAAGCGTCAGCCCGTCGAGCCAGGACTTCTCGGCGGTCGCCTTGGTCACCTCCTTGCCGGAGTTCGGCAGCGCCTCCACGCCCTTCGTCGACGGGGTGTAGCTGAGGATGTCGACCGGTTCGGAGGCGTCGAGGAAACCGACGTCGGAGACGGTGACGAAGAGCTTGCCGTCCGGGGTGTAGGAGATGGCCTCGCCGAACAGGTCGGCGAGTGGGGTGACCCGGGGCTTGCCGGTGGTGATCGCCTTGACGATGTCGCCGCCGGCCACGTCGAACTCGAAGGCGTCGGCGTAGGTACGCAGGACGACCTTGGTGCCGTTGGGCGAGCGGGCCGCACCGGTGACCAGCAGTCGGCCCGGGGCGCCCAGCTTGCTCTCGGTGCTGGTCTTGGGCAGGGTGACCTCGCCGACCTTCTTCATCGGCACCGGGTCGGTGTCGCCGTTCTTAAGCTTCGCCGCCGGCGTGAAGATCTCCGACTTGCCCGAGGTGTCCTTGGTGATGATCAACGGCAGGTTGTCGTCACCGATCAGCAGCGCCTCGGCGTCGTGCGGCTCGTTACCCGGGTAGGACAGGCGGTGCAGGACCGGCCTCTTGGACCCGTCGAGCGGCATGGTCCAGACGGCGACCCGCTCCCGGCGAGTCTTGCTCGTGATGTTGTCCCCGGTGTCGGCGATCCAGAGCGTCTCGCCATCCGGACCGAGCGCGAGGTCCTCGGTGTCGAACGGCCCGTCGCCCGAGTAGCGGACCGGCTCCTTCGAGATCTTGCATTCGGCGTCGAGGTAGAAGACCTTCTTGAGGCTGTCCTGCTCGCTGCCGTCGTTGATCACCACGTAGCCGCTGCTGGTGGCGACGAGGCCGGACAGCTCACGCAGCCGCTTGTCCTCGATCGTGCACTTCTTCTTGGGAGCCGCGGCCAGCGCGGAGGCCGTGACGGGAGCCGCCAGGGCGACCCCGGCCGGCGCCACGACCGCGCCGACCAGGCCGAGCGCGATCGTGACCGAGGAGACAGCATGCCGCATGGCGCCAAGTGTCGCACGCCTCGGGTTACGGGCGGGTGACGCCGGACGGCTCACCGGCCGACGCCGACCCGCTCTCCGCTGGCGAGCCGGTCGCCCGCCCGGTACGGCGCCAGTTCGGCGGCGAGCGCCTCGTTGACCCGTACGTGCAGCAGCGTGCCCTCGGGCAGGTGGGAGGTGCTCAGCACCTCGCCCTGCCGGTGCAGCCGGGCCACCAGGTCACCCCGGTCGTACGGGAGCACCGCGCGGACCTCGACCGCCGGGCGCGGCAGCCGCTGCTCGATCGCCTCGCGCAGCCCCTCGATCCCGCCCCCGGTGTGCGCGGAGACGAGAACCGCCTCGGGCCAGATCCGCTTGAGCCGCAGCAGGGTCTCCTCGTCGGCCGCGTCGGTCTTGTTGACCACCAGCAGCTCGGGCAGCCGGTCGGCGCCCACCTCGGCGAGCACCTCGCGGACCGCCCGCACCTGCTCCTCCGGGTTCGGGTGGGTGCCGTCGACCACGTGCACCACCAGGTCGGCGTCGGCGACCTCCTCGAGGGTCGAGCGGAACGCCTCGACGATCTGGTGCGGCAGGTGCCGGACGAACCCGACGGTGTCGGAGAGGGTGTAGAGCCGGCCGTCGGAGGTGGTGGCCCGGCGGGTGGTCGGGTCCAGGGTGGCGAACAGCGCGTTCTCCACCAGCACGCCCGCGCCCGTGAGCCGGTTGAGCAGGCTGGACTTGCCGGCGTTGGTGTAGCCGGCGATGGCCACCGCGGGCACCGCGTTGCGCGTCCGGCGGGCACGCTTGGTCTGGCGTACCGTGGTCATGCTCTTGATCTCGCGGCGCAGCCGGGCGATCCGGTGCCGGATCCGGCGCCGGTCGGTCTCGAGCTTGGTCTCACCGGGGCCGCGCAGGCCCACGCCACCGCCGGCGCCGCCACCGCGGCCGCTACCACCGGTCTGCCGGGAGAGCGTGTCACCCCAACCGCGCAGTCGCGGCAGCAGGTATTCGAGCTGGGCGAGCTCGACCTGGGCCTTACCTTCGCGGCTCTTGGCGTGCTGGGCGAAGATGTCGAGGATCAGCGCCGTCCGGTCGACCACCTTGACCTTGGTGCGCTGCTCCAGGTTGCGCAGCTGCGACGGGGACAGCTCACCGTCGCAGATCACCGTGTCGGCGCCGGTGGAGAGCACCACCGCGCCCAGGTCGTCGACCTTGCCCCGACCGACGTACGTGGCCGGGTCGGGCCGGTTGCGGCGCTGGATCAGCCCCTCGAGCACCTGCGAGCCGGCCGTCTCGGCCAGCGCCGCCAGCTCGGCGAGGCTGTTCTCCGCGTCCTCCTGGGTCCCCTCGGTCCAGACGCCCACCAGGACGACCCGCTCCAGCCGCAGCTGGCGGTATTCGACCTCGGTGATGTCGGTGAGCTCGGTGGAGAGGCCGGGGACCCGCCGCAGCGCCTGCCGCTCCGACAGCTCGTACTCGCCGGTGGTGGCGTCGAGCTCGTCGTCCTCGAAGGGTACGTAGGTCTCCTGGTCTCGCAAACCGCGTCTCCTGTCCGTTCTGTCCGCTGCCGAGGGATTTTCGGCGCGTACGAGCAATCCTGACATGTGGCAACGCCGGATGCACCTGCTATATGCCCGTGGCCGTACCCACCAGTAGCGGGGCCGGCTGCCGGGCAAACTCGACGAGCGAGTAGAAATGCCTGGCGAACCGCAGTGATGACGGAGGAGTTTTCGTGGCCATCAGCCGACTGCCGAGTGCCGGATTCTCGATAACGATCCGGATCGCGGTACCCGCCGACGCCTCCTCCATCGGCCGACTGACCACGGCGGCGGGCGAGGCCGGCGCCATCGTCACCGCGCTCGACGTGGTCGACTCCGACCCGGCGCACGTGATCGTCGACCTCACCTGCGACACCGCCGACGCCAACCACGCCGACCAGGTGGTCCAGGCGCTGACCGCGCTGGAGGGGGTGGACGTCCGCAAGGTCTCCGACCGGACGTTCCTGCTGCACCTCGGCGGCAAGATCGAGGTCAGCTCGAAGGTGGCGCTGCGCACCCGCGACGAGCTGTCCCGCGCGTACACCCCGGGGGTGGCCCGGGTCTGCCAGGCGATCGCTGAGAACCCGGCCGACGCCCGCCGGCTCACCATCAAGCGCAACACGGTCGCCGTGGTCAGCGACGGCTCGGCCGTGCTCGGCCTGGGCAACCTCGGGCCGGCCGCCTCGCTGCCGGTGATGGAGGGCAAGGCGGCGCTGTTCAAGCGCTTCGGCGGGGTGGACGCCTGGCCGGTGGTGCTGGACACCCAGGACACCGACGAGATCGTGGCGATCGTCAAGGCGATCGCGCCCGCGTACGGCGGGATCAACCTGGAGGACATCGCCGCGCCGCGCTGCTTCGAGATCGAGGCCCGGCTGCGCGAGGCGCTGGACATCCCGGTCTTCCACGACGACCAGCACGGCACCGCGATCTGCGTGCTCGCCGCGCTGACCAACGCGCTGCGCGTCGTGGGCAAGCAGCTCGCGGACGTCCGGGTGGTCGTCTCCGGCGCCGGCGCGGCCGGCACGGCGATCATGAAGCTGCTGCTCCGGCAGGGTGTGGGCGACATCATCGCGTACGACCGCCAGGGCGCCCTGCACCGCGGGCTGACCGACCTCAACCCGGCCTGGCAGTGGCTGGCCGAGCACACCAACAGGGACAACTACGCGGGCGACCTGCGCGGGGCGGTCGAGGGCGCGGACGTGTTCATCGGGGTGAGCGCGCCGAACCTGCTCACCGGCGACGACATCGCCACCATGGCCAAGGACGCCATCGTCTTCGCGCTGGCCAACCCAGACCCGGAGGTGGACCCGCGGGAGGCGCGCAAGTACGCCGCGGTCGTCGCCACCGGTCGCTCCGACCAGCCGAACCAGATCAACAACGTGCTCGCCTTCCCGGGCGTCTTCCGCGGCATGCTGGACGCGCACGCGGAGGAGTTCACCGAGGAGATGGCGATCGCGGCGGCCCGGGCCATCGCGGACGTGGTCGGCGAGGACAAGATCAACCCGACGGTGATCGTGCCGAGCGTCTTCGACGCCCGGGTCGCCCCGGCCGTGGCGGCCGCCGTCCGCGCCGCCGCGCAGAACCCGGGCGCCACGCCGCCCCCGGCCGCCGACCCGGGTCCCGCCGACCTCCCCGAGATCGCCGCCGAAGCCAGCGCCATCCCCTGACCGACCCGCCCCTCTTGGGTGCGTTGGTTGCCGCTACGCGACAACCAACGCACCCAAGACGCGCCACCGGCCGCCGATCATGACCTTGGCCGCACCAATCCGGACAAAACCCTCAGCCAACCTCATGATCGCCGACCGCAGCCGTGTTGACCAAGGAGGTTGGGTCGCCAGGGCGCGGGATCGGGACGCAAACTTCTTGATCAACCCGACCTGGGCGGTGAGGCGAGGCGGGGGCGGTCAGGGAAGCAGGGTGGAGAGGGTGACAGTGCCCGTGGCGATGAGGACGGCGGGGCCGGAGAGCCAGCAGGAGTCGGGCGTGACCGTCACCGTGAGGCGGCCGCCGGGGACGTCCACGGCCATGGTGCCGGTGTCCCGGCCGGCGTCCCGCAGGGCCACCGCGGCCACGGCACAGGCCCCGGTGCCGCAGGAGAGCGTCTCGGCGGAGCCCCGCTCGTAGACCCGCATCCGCACGTGCCCGTCGGTGCCGGCGACCGGCTCGCCGGGGGCGGTGAACTCGACGTTCACCCCGGCGGGGAAGACCGCCGGATCCACGTCGGGCGCCCGGGTGAGATCCAGGCCGGCCAGCTCCAGGGCGGCGGGCAGGGCGCAGACCAGGTGCGGGTTGCCCACGTCCACCGCCGCTCCGGTCAGGGTCAGTCCGCCCAGGGCGGCGGTGGCCGTGTCGTACACCCGGGGGCGGCGCATCTCGACGGCGATGGCCTCCCCCTCGACCCGTGCGTGCACGACGCCGGCCCGGGTGGCCACCGGCAGCGCCGCACCGGACGGGGTGGCCAGCCCGGCCTCCAGCAGGTAGCGCACGAAGACCCGGGCGCCGTTGCCGCACATCTCCGCGAACGAGCCGTCGGAGTTCCAGTAGTCCATGAACCACTCGGCCTCACCGGCCAGGGCCGCGCCCTCCGGGTGCTTGGCGGCCCGCACCACCCGCAGCACGCCGTCCCCGCCGATCCCGCGCCGCCGGTCGCAGAGCGCGGCGACCAGGCCCGGCGTCAGGTCGAGCGCCCCGTCCGGGTCGGGCAGGATGACGAAGTCGTTGCCGGTGCCGTGGCCCTTGGTGAACTCCACGCCCCCATCATTCCCGATGCTCGGCGACCACCCGCAGCGCAGTGTCGAGAAACGAAGGCGAGGCCGAGTCCAGCCAGTGGATCCGCGGGTCGCGCCGGAACCAGGACCGCTGCCGCCGGACGAACCGGCGGGTGGCCCGGATCGTCTCGGCGTGCGCCTCGACCTCGGTCAGCTCCCCGGCCAGGAACCGCAGCACCTGCTGGTAGCCGAGGGCCCGGCTGGCCGTACGCCCCTCGGGCAGGCCGCGGCCGACCAGCGTCTGCGTCTCGGCCACCAGCCCGTCGGCCCACATCCGGTCGACCCGCAACGCGATCCGCTCGTCCAGCAGCGCGGTGTCCAGGTCCACGCCGAGCTGCACGGACGGGTAGTACGGCGTGGGCTCGGGCAGCGAGGCGGTGAACGGCGCCCCGGTCAGCTCGATCACTTCGAGTGCCCGGACGATCCGCCGCCCGTTGGTCGGCAGGATGCCGGCCGCCGCCACCGGGTCGGCCGCCTGCAGCCGGGCGTACAGCGGGGCCGGGCCGGCCACCAGCAGCTCCGCCTCCAGCCGCTCCCGTACCGCCGGGTCGGTGCCGGGGAACTCGAACTGCTCCAGCACCGCCCGCACGTACAGGCCGGAGCCGCCGACCAGCAGCGGCACATTCCCCCGGGCCAGGATGTCGTCGACCGCGGCGCGGGCCAGCCGCTGGAATTCGGCGACGCTGGCCGGCTCGGTCACCTCCCAGATGTCGAGCAGGTGGTGCGGCACGCCGTCGCGCTCGGCCGGGGTCAGCTTGGCGGTGCCAATGTCCATGCCGCGATAGAGCTGCATCGAGTCGGCGTTGACCACCTCGCCGTCGAGGGCGTGCGCGAGGGCGATGCTCAGCGCCGACTTCCCGGCCGCGGTCGGACCGACCACGGCCACCACCGGGCCGGTCACTGCTGCTCCCGGTCCCAGTTCGCCACGAAGTAGGAGACCCCGTAGGGGGCCTGGTAGTAGCCCAGGTCACCGCGCCAGTCGCCGCCGGCCGCGCGGACCGCGCCGGCCAGCACCTGCCAGGGCGCCCGCCCGGCGACCTTCAGCTCGGCGGACCGTACCGGATCCAGGCCGAGCAGGGCCGCGGCGTCCGCGCCGGCCAGGGCCCGGGCCACCCCGTCGTCGTACGCCTCGGCGCCCGGGTCGTCGTAGCCGGGCGCCCTGGTGCCCCGGCACGCCGACCCGTCCCCCAGCACCAGCACCACGGCACGCCGCCCGGACTCGTCGGCGAGGGCCGCCCCGAGCTCGGCGCACTCCGCGGGCGTCGCGCCCTCGGCGACGGACCGGGCCAGCCGGGGCAGCTCGGTGCCGGTTCGGCCGACCAGCCACGCGCCGACAGTGAGGCTCAGCGGCAGGACCTCCGCCCCGGAGCAGGCGGCCGGCCACAACCGCACCGGCCGGTCGAGGCCGTAGCCGCGCAGCGACCCCGAGTCGGCGGCGCCGAAGACCCTGCTCTCCGGCCCGCCGCCCACCAGCAGGATCACCTCGGGAGCGGCGGCGAGCAGCCGGGCCAGGGCGCCGTCGGCCGCGGCGCGGAGGTCGTCCAGCTCACCGGCGGCGGCGCCGGCCAGTTCGGGCACGATCAGGGGCGGATGAGGGCAGACGGCGGCGGCGACCAGAGGCACGGGTCCAACCTATCCGTACCCCCCGGTGCGTCCCCGCGCCGATCCGGTCATCGGGGCCCTACGACACCGTATGGTCACGGTCGACGACAGGCGCTCGACACGGACCGGGTCGGACCTGTGACAATGCCGGAAGTAACTTTGCTGCGCCGTGGCGGCGATCGCGGGACCTCCCGTCGACGCCGGGAGAACGAGGATGGGCACATGAGCGACTGGACTGCCTTCGGACGGGTGGACGAGGACGGCACCGTCTACGTCAAGACCGCCGAGGGCGAGCGGGTGGTCGGATCCTGGCAGGCGGGAGCCCCGGAGGAGGGGCTGGCCCACTTCGCCCGGCGGTTCGCTGATCTGGTGACGGAGGTGGACCTGACCGAGGCCCGGCTCAACTCGGGCGCGGCGGACGCCGGCCACTCGCTGACCACGATCAAGCGGATCCGCGCCTCGCTGGCCGAGGCACACGTGGTCGGCGACATCGACGCGCTGGCCGCGCGCCTGGACAAGCTGGCCGCGACGGCCGAGGAGAAGGCCGGCGAGGCCAGGGCGGCCCGGGACGCCGCCCGGAGCGAGGCGCTGGCGCGCAAGACCGCCCTGGTGGACGAGGCGGAGAAGCTGGCCGCCGAGTCGACCGGCTGGAAGACCGCCGGGGACCGGCTCAAGGAGATCCTCGACGAGTGGAAGACCATCCGCGGGGTCGACAAGAAGACCGACGGTGAGCTGTGGAAGCGGTTCGCCGCCGCCCGGGACGGCTTCACCCGCCGGCGGGGCGCCCACTTCGCCTCCCTCGACCAGCAGCGCAAGCAGGCGCAGTCGATCAAGGAGGAGCTGGTCACCGAGGCCGAGAAGCTCAAGGAATCCACCGACTGGGGCGTCACCGCCAACGAGCTCAAGGACCTGATGGCCCGGTGGAAGTCCGCACCGCGGGCGTCCAAGGAGGCCGAGCAGAAGCTCTGGGAACGGTTCCGGGCGGCGCAGGACGAGTTCTTCACCCGGCGCAGTGAGGTCTTCTCGGCGCGGGACAACGAGCAGCGCGCCAACCTGGAGCGCAAGCAGGCCCTGCTCGCCGAGGCCGAGGGGCTCGACATCGACGGCGACCCGAAGGGTGCCCAGGCGAAGCTGCGGGACATCCAGGCGCAGTGGCACGAGGCCGGCCGGGTGCCCCGGGAGGCCGCCGCCGGGCTGGAGCGCCGGCTGCGCGTCGTGGACGAGAAGGTCCGCGAGGTGATGGACTCGGCGTGGCGGCGTACCACCAAGGAGGACAGCCCGCTGCTGGCCCAGATGCGTACGCAGGTCGCCGAGGCCGAGGAGCGGCTGGCCCGGGCGCAGGCCGCCGGCGACACCCGGCGGATCAAGGAGGCCGAGCAGGCGCTCGCCTCGAAGCGGCAGTTCCTCCAGCTGGCCGAGCAGACCAGCTGACCTGAGCACACCCGGGAGCCCCCGGTCCCCCACGGGACCGGGGGCTCCCGCCTGTCCCCGGTCGCCCCGTGCCCCGTGCCCCCTGCCGGGACCGGTCGGGGCTCCGCCGTCCGGCGGGGCCCCGATCTGGTCAGTGGGCGGAGCAGCCGGTCGCGGGCGTGGGCAGCGCGGCCGGCGCACCGATGGTCGGCAGCCCCAGCAGCACGCCCGGGGTACGCGGGGCACGCCCCGCCTCGGCGGCGTCGCCGGCCCGGGTACGCCGGTGCGACAGCGGCTCGCCGTCGGCGTTGAGGTGGTGCGGCGCGGCGTACGTGACGGTGGTGTGCACGATGTCGCCGGGGCGGATCTGCCCGGCCAGGCTTCCCGCGTCGAAGTGCACGAGGCGGCCGTCCCGGGCCCGGCCGGACATCCGGCCGGTGCGCTCGTCCTTGCGCCCCTCGCCGACGGCGACCAGCACCTCGACGGTCTCCCCCACGAGCTTCTTGTTCTCCGCCCAGGTGATCTCCTCCACCGTGGCGATCAGCCGCTCGTACCGCTCCTGCACGACCTGCTTGGGGAGCTGGCCGTCCATGGTCGCGGCCGGGGTGCCGGGGCGCTTGGAGTACTGGAAGGTGAACGCCGAGGCGAATCGGGCCTCGCGGACCACGTCGAGGGTCCGCTCGAAGTCGGCGTCGGTCTCGCCGGGGAAGCCGACGATGATGTCCGTGGTGATCGCCGCGTCCGGCATGGCCGCCCGGACCTTCTCGATGATGCCCAGGTATCGCTCCGACCGGTACGAGCGGCGCATGGCCCGCAGCACCTCGTCGGAGCCCGACTGCAACGGCATGTGCAGCGAGTGGCAGACGTTCGACGTCTCGGCCATCGCGGCGATCACGTCGTCGGTGAAGTCCTTCGGGTGCGGGCTGGTGAACCGGACCCGCTCCAGGCCCTCGATGTCGCCGCACGCCCGCAGCAGCTCGGCAAAAGCCGACCGGCCGCCACTGCGCTTCCAGTTCGGCTCGCCGGCGTCGCCGAACGCCACGCCGTAGGAGTTGACGTTCTGCCCGAGCAGGGTCACCTCCAGCACGCCCTCGTCGACCAGGGCGCGCACCTCGGAGAGGATGTCGCCGGGGCGGCGGTCCTTCTCCTTGCCGCGCAGCGACGGCACGATGCAGAACGTGCAGGTGTTGTTGCAGCCCACGGAGATCGACACCCAGCCGGCGTACGTCGACTCGCGCCGGGTGGGCAGCGTGGAGGGGAAGACCTCGAGCGACTCGAGGATCTCCACCTCGGCGGCGGCGTTGTGCCGGGCCCGCTCCAGCAGCACCGGCAGCGAGCCGATGTTGTGCGTGCCGAAGACCACGTCCACCCAGGGGGCCTTGCGGACGATCTCGCCGCGGTCCTTCTGAGCCAGGCAGCCGCCGACCGCGATCTGCATCCCGGGGTGCTTGTCCTTCACGGGGCGCAGATGGCCGAGGTTGCCGTAGAGCCGGTTGTCCGCGTTCTCCCGGACGGCGCAGGTGTTGAACACCACCACGTCGGGCTGCTCGTCGGCCTCGGCGGCGCGCACGTAACCGGCCTGTTCGAGCAGGCCGGAGATGCGCTCGGAGTCGTGCACGTTCATCTGGCAGCCGTACGTGCGCACCTGGTAGGTACGCGGGCTGCCCGCGGCTGCGGTAGTCATGACCCGGACAGCGTATCCGGGCCGAAGCCCGGCACCCCACCCGCCGCCCGGGCCTGAACCCGGCACGGCCCGGCCGTGCCGGGTCCGGTCAGGCGGCGGCGAGCGCGGGGGCGACCGAGTCGGGGGCCCAGCGCGAGCGGTGGCACTGCGACCAGCCCCGGCACCCGGGGTGGGCGACGGTGCAGAGCCGCTGGTCGCTGAGCACCTCGCCCTCGTCGGTCTCGACCACGTCGAAGTGCACCGGACGGATCGTGCCGTCCGGGGCGACCAGCAGGTGCCGTCCGGCGTCGAGGGTGTCGTCGCGCATCAGGCAGTTGCGGTCCAGCAGCCGGGCCAGCGCCGCGATGCTGGGCAGCTCGGGCAGGCGCTCGGGCACCCCGTAACAGTCGACCATGGTGCCGTACACCCCCGGCGCCTCCCAGACGTCACAGACCACCGCGTACGCGGGCAGTCGGGCCGGGTCGGCGACGGCGAGGGGCATCACCACCCGGCCGAGCGCCTCGGCCAGCGCCGGGTAGACCTCCACCGGCGCCGCGCCGTCAATTCTCCAGTTCCACAGCTCGGTCATGCCGCCTCCTCGCTGTGCTCGTCCCACCGGCCTCCGGATCGGGCCTTACTGACGATGGTGGGGTGCATTTGACCTCAGCCGGGGGCAAGTTACCGGTCTGTGACCATTCCGGGCAAAATTTCCTCGAGCGTCATCGCTTCGAGTAGCGGGAAGATGACAGTTTATCGGGTATGGTGCCCCGTCCGGGAGAGCGACATGGCCGTCAGCGGACCCGGATCAGGTGCTCGCTCGCGGGCAGCAGCTCGCCGATCACGGTGGCGCCGGGGATCTCGCCCGCCACCAGCAGCCCGCCGGAGGTCTGCGCGTCGGCCAGCAGCAGCCGCTCCCCCTCGTCGAGGTCGCCGAAGTCGGTCCACGGGGTCACCCAGTCCAGGTTCCGGCGGGTGCCGCCGCTGACGTACCCGTCCCGCAGCGCCTCCCGGGCGCCGGGCAGGTAGGGCACGGCCGCGGCGTCGACGGCGATGGTGAGCCGGCTGGCCCGGGCCAGCTTCGAGGCGTGCCCGAGCAGCCCGAACCCGGTGACGTCGGTGCCGCAGCGGATGCCGGCGGCGATCGCCGCCCGGGCCGCGTCCCGGTTGAGCCGGGTCATCGAGGCGACCGCCTCCGGGAACCGCTCCCCGGTCCGCTTGTGCCGGCTGTTCAGCACTCCGACACCGAGCGGCTTGGTCAGCGACAGCGGCAGGCCGGCCCGGCCGGCGTCCAGGGTGATGAGTTCCTCCGGCCGCACCACGCCGCTGACCGCGAGGCCGTACTTCGGGCCGTCATCGTCCACGCTGTGCCCGCCGGCCAGGTGGCAGCCGGCCTCCCGGGCCACGTCCTGGCCGCCGCGCAGCACCTCCCGGGCCAACTCCACCGGCAGCACCTCGCGGGGCCAGCAGAGCAGGTTGAGCGCCACCAGTGGGGTGCCGCCCATGGCGTACACGTCGGAGAGCGCGTTGGTCGCGGCGATCCGGCCCCAGTCGTACGCGTCGTCCACCACCGGGGTGAAGAAGTCCGCCGTGCTCACCAGGCCGGTCCGCTCGTCCAGCCGGACCACCGCGGCGTCGTCGCCGTGGTCCAGGCCGACCAGCAGGTCGGCGGCGCCGGCGGCCGGGCCGAGCCCGGCGACCATCGCCTCCAACTCGCCGGGCGGAATCTTGCAGGCGCAGCCGCCGCCGCGGGCGTAATCGGTCAGCCGGAGCGGATGGGTCATCCCCACATGATCTCCGCGCGGTGCCCGGTCCGCCACCGGAGCGGACCGGTACGTGGCAGAAATCGGACTCCCCGGTACGTGGGCGACCGGTGTTACCTCACTGTGACCGTTCGAGTTGCGTTCCGCCATGTGGCCCCGCCTAGAGTTGCCCAACCGGGGGTCGACCGACCCCGCTTATCTCCACGGACAGGGACGGTGGACGACGTGACGACGGGCGAACCGCTCATCGTGCTCGACGGGGTCAACAAGTGGTTCGGCCCGCTGCACGTGCTCGACGACGTCTCGCTCTCCGTCGGCAGGGGTGAGGTGGTCGTGGTGATCGGCCCCTCCGGCTCCGGCAAGTCGACGCTCTGCCGGACGATCAACCGGCTGGAGCCGATCAGCTCGGGCACCATCACCTTCGACGGGCAGCCGCTGCCGGCCGAGGGCAAGGCGCTGGCGAAGCTGCGCAGCGAGGTCGGCATGGTCTTCCAGTCGTTCAACCTCTTCGCGCACAAGACCATCCTGGAGAACGTCACGCTCGGCCCGGTCAAGGTCCGCAGGGAGAAGCCGGCCGCCGCCCGCGAGCGCGGCCTGGCCCTGCTCGACCGGGTCGGCATCGCCAACCAGGCCGACAAGTACCCCGCCCAGCTCTCCGGCGGCCAGCAGCAGCGGGCGGCCATCGCCCGTGCGCTGGCCATGCAGCCCAAGGCGATGCTCTTCGACGAGCCGACCAGCGCGCTCGACCCGGAGATGGTCGGCGAGGTGCTGGACGTGATGACCTCGCTGGCCCGCGACGGGATGACCATGGTGGTGGTGACCCACGAGATGGGCTTCGCCCGGCACGCGGCCAATCGAGTGATCTTCATGGCCGACGGTCAGCTGGTCGAGGACGCACCGCCGGCGGAGTTCTTCGCGAACCCGCGCAGCGAGCGGGCGAAGGACTTCCTCTCCAAGATCCTCACGCACTAGGCATCCGTAGTGGAGCGCGCCGTCCCCCGGCGGGTTCTGTCGAAAAGGAGATTGAGTATGCGTTACAAGCACGTGGCGGCGGTCGCCATGATGGCCTCGCTCGCCCTCTCGGCTGCCGCGTGCGGCAAGGAGGGGAACCCGACCCCCAGCGGCAGCGGCAACGCCAGCGGTGCGGCGCAGTCGGACGACTGCAAGAGCTCGGGCGTGACCTTCACCCCCAAGGCCGACGCCAACGTCGCCGGCAGCCCGGCCTTCGACAAGATCAAGGCCGCCGGCAAGGTCACCATCGGCGTCAAGTTCGACCAGCCGAACCTGGGCTACAAGGACGCTCAGGGCAAGCGCTGCGGCTTCGACGTCGAGATCGCCCAGTACCTCGCCAGCACGCTCGGCGTCGACCCGGCGAAGATCGAGTACAAGGAGATCGCGTCGGCTAACCGCGAGACCGCGATCAAGGGCGGCGAGATCGACTACTACGTCGGCACCTACTCGATCACCGACAAGCGCAAGAACGACGTCTCCTTCGCCGGGCCGTACTTCGTGGCCGGCCAGGATCTGCTGGTCCGTAAGGACGAATCGTCGATCACCGGCAAGGACAGCCTGAAGGGCAAGAAGGTCTGCTCGGCCACCGGCTCCACCCCGATCCAGCGGGTGCGGGACGAGGGCCTGACCGAGGCGAGCAACATCGTCGAGTTCAAGACCTACTCCGAGTGCGTCTCGCAGCTGCTCGACAAGAAGGTCGACGCGGTGACCACCGACGACGCCATCCTCAAGGGCTACGCCGCGCAGAACCCGGACGAGCTGAAGGTCGTCGGCCAGCCGTTCAGCACCGAGAAGTACGGCATCGGCCTGCCCAAGGACGACAAGGCGCTGCGCGACTACGTCAACAACCAGATCGAGGCCGCCTTCACCGACGGCACCTGGCAGAAGATCTACGACGGCACGCTCGGCAAGTCCGGCTCCTCGGCGACTCCGCCGCAGCTCGAGCGGTACTGACGGTCTGACGCCAGACCGGGCGGGGAGCTTGCTCCCCGCCCGGTCCCCGTCCCGAGAGTGAGAGCGAGACATGGGCGAGTTCTTCCGCGTCCTGACGGACAACCAGCAGGTGTTCCTCGACGGGTTCGTGAACACCGTCAAGCTCTTCCTGATCGCAGCCGTCGGCAGCCTCGTCCTCGGTACGCTGCTCGGCGCGATGCGGGTCTCGCCGGTGCCCGCCCTGCGGGCGTTCGGTGCCACGTACGTGAACCTGATCCGCAACACTCCGCTGACCCTGGTCTTCGCGTTCCTCGTCTTCGCGGTGCCGAAGCTGGGGTTGAACATCGACTACGACACCAGCGCGTTCGTCGCGCTGACCGTCTACACCTCGGCGTTCGTCTGCGAGGTGGTCCGCTCCGGGGTGAACACGGTGGCGACCGGCCAGGCCGAGGCGGCCCGCGCGCTGGGCATGACCTTCGGTCAGGTACTCACGCTGATCGTGCTGCCGCAGGCGCTGCGGGCGATGGTGCCGCCGATGATGAGCGTCTTCATCGCCATGCTCAAGAACACCACGATCGCGGCCGGCTTCTCGGTGCTCGAGGCCGGCGCCATCCCGGCGTACATGGCCGAACGGGGTGAACCCCAGATGGTCGTCCTCAGCTGGATCGTGATCGGCTTCCTGATCCTGATCATCCCGCTGGTGGTGCTCCAGCGGTTCCTCGAGCGCAAGTGGGCGGTGGCCCGGTGAGCGCGAGGAGTGAGCTTGTGAGCCCCGCAGTCGCGAACGGAAGGTGGCGCAGTGAGTAGCTCGGTCCTCTACGACCTGCCTGGGCCGCGGGCCCGGCTGCGCAACCGGATCCTCAGCGTCGTCTCGATCGCGGCGATCGTCGCGCTGGTCGCGTTCATCATCTACAAGTTCAACGAGACCGGGCAGTTCGAGGCCCGCAAGTGGGAGCAGTTCCAGTACGCGGCGGTGCAGCGGGAACTGCTCACCGGCCTGTGGGCGACGCTCAAGGCGGCCGGCATTGCCACCGTGCTGGCGCTGCTGTTCGGCGCGGTCTTCGCCAGCGCCCGGCTCAGTGACCGGTGGGTCCTGCGCGCCCCGGCCACCTTCGTGGTGGAGCTGTTCCGGGCCATCCCGCTGCTGATCCTGATCTTCTTCGGCTACTACGTGCCGCTGCAGTACGGCTGGTCGATCGACAAGCTCTGGGCGCTGGTCATCGGCCTCACGCTCTACAACGGCTCGGTGCTGGCGGAGATCTTCAGGGCCGGCATCAACGCGGTGCCGTACGGGCAGACGGAGGGCGCCTACGCCATCGGCCTGCGGAAGAACCAGGTGCTGCGGCTGATCCTCCTGCCGCAGGCGTTCCGGTCGATGCTGCCGGCGATCGTCAGCCAGCTCGTGGTGCTGCTCAAGGACACCGCGCTCGGCTTCATCATCACGTACCCGGAGCTGCTCTTCGTCGGCAAGCAGATCGGCGGCCGGCTGCCGTTCGGGCTGCCGTACGTGCCGACGTACCTGATCGTCGCGGCGATCTACATCAGCATCTGCGGTCTGCTGTCGATCCTGGCCTGGTGGCTGCAGAAGCGCATGGGCCGGATGCCGAAGACGGCCGCGCGGGTCGTCCCGTCGCAGGATGTCGGCGACAACGCCGGGGCCGCAGCGGCCTGACCGACGACTCCCTGCCACGGGCGGGTGACCATCGGGTCACCCGCCCGGCGCGTCTCCGCCGCCAGCGTCTCGGGCGAGCCGAGTTGCAGAACCACCTTGGCGTCGCCGGAGGCGGCCATCCGTCGCCGATCCCGCACGCCCCGGCCAGGCGGCAAGTGCCCCCAGTTGCAGCGCTGCCGCCGTGGCCCGAATCGCCCTCCCCCGAATGCCTTAGCACGCTGATGATGCCGCGCGTGGTGAGGTGAGACGGGCTTGGGCAATCGTGCCCATTGACATCAATCGAATTGGTTCATAGCTCACTGAACCAGCGCGGCAACGTTCAATATCTGGCCGACAGTTCGTTTTCTCAACTGAAGCCACTACCACAACAGGCGCAGACATCTAGGAATATGCCGGTCAGAGGATCTGGCGCGCCAAATCGACGGAAAGTCGGAGGCCACACATCAGTGAAGACACAAAAAATCTCAGCAATGATCCCGCTCTCGGCATTGGCCCTCGTGGCAACAGCTGCGGCAATCACGCTACCATCCACCCCGGCAATGGCTGCCTCTTCCTTCTGCGAGACCTGGGTCTCCGGTGACAGGACGGCCTTGGCACGCTGCAACTCACCCACGAGCTATCGGGTCGAGGCACGGTGCGAGGAGAATTCCGGCGCGACATACGTCGCGCTGGGAAACTGGGTTTCCAACAACGCCACCTCCTACGCCTATTGCCACGAGTACGCCTGGGTGATTGACCGCTGGGTTCATTTTGCCACCTAATTGCGTCCGCACCTCCCCGACAACTTCAGGATGCAAGTGCCACAAGCAGGTTGCGCCAGGCATGCAGCAACCCACCTCTCATGAATGGAAATGTGTCGTTCAATGAAACCGCGTCGATTGATCGCACTCTCAACCTTGGCACTGTCACTCGCCGGTTCGGCGACGGTTATCTCAGCATCCCCCGCTGCAGCAGCGGCCAGTTGCAGCACGAGCCTTGTGAACGACAGAACCGCGAAAGGTTACTGCTCGGGAACCACCCGGAGCTACCAAATTCAAGTGACTTGCGAGGAGAATTCGGGGCACACCTACACGGCGGCTGGTTCCCTCGCTTGGGGTGGCACCGACTCGTACGCGACTTGCCATGAGTACGCCTGGGTGATCGATCGATGGATGATACTCCTCTAATCGATCAAGCCAATCTCTGCGACCATTGGCCCGGCTTCAGACTCGGGTGACACGGATGCAGTTCGAAATCCTCACCCAGCCAGACTCGTCATTTCTGGCCGAACCGCTTGGCGGACATGGCCGATGACTTCGTGGGCACCAACTTAACTCCGGATTGGGATGCAGAACGGCTGAGGCCGGATTTCATGATCTGCACCATCCGTCGCTAAGAGGGGTCGGGCCAGGGGTCGCCCCACCCGGCCCCTCTTCATGGGGAGCGCAATTCGGTCCGTCGCGGAAATTCGAAAACTGAGCAGGCGTTCACGCCGACATCCTCAGGACTGGGTCAGCGAAATAGTGAGCGCTGCGGACCACGGTAGCCGACGGGCCCACAACACATCTTTATCGTCGCATCGGGCGCAGCCAGCGGCTCAGGAAAACCTTCTGGCGTTCACAGTCGGCCCTCTCACCAGGTTTCAGCAGCAGACACCCGGAATTCAGCGGGCGATCTCGGTGACCCGGGACTCGCGGACCACCGTCACCCGGATCTGGCCCGGGTAGGTCAGCTCCTCCTCGATCTGCTTGGCCACGTCCCGGGCCAGCACCGCCGCGCCGATGTCGTCGACGTCCTCCGGCTTGACCATCACCCGGATCTCCCGGCCCGCCTGCATGGCGAAGACCTTCTCCACGCCGAGCTTGCCGGCCGCGATCTCCTCGATCCGCTCCAGCCGCTTGACGTACGCCTCCAGGCTCTCCCGCCGCGCCCCCGGCCGGCCACCGGAGCAGGCGTCGGAGGCCTGGGTGAGGACCGCCTCGATGGTCTGCGGCGGCACCTCGTTGTGGTGCGCCTCGATGGCGTGCACCACGTCCTCGCTCTCGCCGTACTTGCGGGCCAGGTCCGCGCCGATGATGGCGTGGCTCCCCTCCACCTCGTGGGTGAGCGCCTTGCCGATGTCGTGCAGGAACGCGCAACGCTTGATCGTCGGCACGTCCAGCCGCAGCTCGGCGGCCATGGTCCCGGCGATGTGCGCGGTCTCCACCAGGTGCTTGAGCACGTTCTGCCCGTACGACGTCCGGTAGCGCAGCCGGCCCAGCAGGGTGACCAGCTCCGGGTGGATCTCGGTGATGCCGACCTCGACCAGGGCATCCTCGGCGGCCCGGTGGCAGAGCTCCTCCACCTCGTGCCGGGCCTGGTCGTAGACCTCCTCGATCCGGTGCGGGTGGATCCGGCCGTCCAGCACCAGCTTCTCGAGGGTGAGCCGGCCGACCTCCCGGCGTACCGGGTCGAAGCAGGAGAGCAGCACCGCCTCGGGGGTGTCGTCGATGATCAGGTTGACCCCGGTGACCGACTCGAAGGCGCGGATGTTGCGCCCCTCCCGGCCGATGATCCGCCCCTTCATCTCGTCGCCGGGCAGGTGCAGGACACTCACCACGCTCTCCGCGGTCTGCTCGCTGGCGACCCGCTGGATGGCGTCCACGACGATGTGCCGGGCCCGCTGCTCGGCGGTGCTGCGGGCGTCCGACTCGATGTCCCGGACCAACAGGGCGGCCTCCCGCTTGGCCTGGCTCTCGATCGACTCGACCAGCTCGACCCGGGCCGCCTCGGCGGTCAGCCCGGCGACCCGCTCCAGTTCGCGGCGGCGCTGTTCCTCCACCTCGGTGAGGGCCTGCTCCCGCTCGGCCAGGGCGGCCTCCCGGGCGGCCAGGGCGGCGCTGGCGGCCGTGAGCTGCCGTTCCCGCTCGGCGAGCCGTTCCACCTCCTCGGTGTGCAGCCGCTCCCGCTCGTCCATCCGGGTGGCCCGGCGCTCGACCTCGGCCGCCTGCTCGCGGGTGGTCGCGGCGAGCACCGCCACCTCCCGCTCGCCGCTGCGCCGGGCGGCGCTGCGGAGCTGCTCCGCGTCCGCCTCGGCCTGCTTGTGCGCCCGCTCCAGCACCGTGTCGGCCTCGGCGCGGGCGTCGTCCAGGACCCGCCGGGCCTCGGCCCGGGCCGCCTTCGCCTCGGCCTTCGCGGCGGCCGCCTCGGCCCGGGCCGCCGCAGCGGCCGACTTCGCCACATCGGCGGTGCTGTTCGCCTCGTCGGCGGCGGTGCGCAGGGCCGCCAGCGACTGCTCCTGGCGATCCTTCTCGGCGATGAAGGCCGGGTCCTCCGGGGTGGGCGTGACACTGAGCCGGCGCAGGGTACGCGCGCCGAGCAGGACGGCACCGACCACCACGGCGGCGAGCAGCAGCACCAGCACGAGGATGACGGCCTCGAACGCGCTCATGCCGCTCCGCCCCGTCCGGTCGCGGCCGCGCCGACGGTCAGGTTGCTGCGGTCAGCGCGGACCCGGATGCCTGCGGACGGCCCGCCGAGGGCCCACGGAGGATCACCGGTGAACCTGTTCCGCCCCACCATGGCCGCCTCCCCTGAACGTCGGCGCCGCAGCCCGCGCGCCGACGGCACACGCCTGCGGCTCTGGACGCCCGACCGGAGCGGCTGGCCGTGGGTAGCTTTCCGTCGACGGTGCCCATGGAGAGCATCGCCGGCGGCCGGTTGCAGTTGTCGGTGGCACCGGACCGGCCGTCCGGTACTGCCGTCAAGGCCGGTGAAGCTGGCCCAAAGTGATGCGGTTCTGTTACGCGTTCTATGTTGTGCGCTTAGCCTGCGCTGGTCGGGCAATGTGAGCCTGTATGGCGAGGCTAGGTCTCCGGAGGCCGTTCGGTCAAGAACTCATGATCAAACCACCCGGACGGAGAGAAGTTGCGGCATCACCCAGCGCTGATCAGATGCCGGACACGGCCGGACAAACCCCACGCCGCGCAAGCTCCCCGATCACCCTCCCGACCTGCTCAGGCCCCTCACGAGGCAGGTCCCACCCACCCTCCGCTCAGCACCGCACGCCACTCGGCGTCGTCGCGACGGCAGGCCACAACTTCTCCGAAAGAGTGGTCTTGCGGCGGCGGAAGGCCACACTTCCAGAGAACTTGTGCGGACCTTGGGCGACCCGCGGCCCGAGGGCGCCGGCCCGCACCGCCTCCGCTGATCGGTCAGTCGAGGGTGCGGGCGTCCCGGTCGAGTTCGTGCTCGGCGTCGGCGAGCGCGTCGGCGTCGATGTGCTCGGCAAACTCGGCGGCCTCGGCGCTCTGCGCGGCCAGGGCCTCCTTCACCGCCCGGATCGCCACGCCCGGCGGGTACCCCTTGCGGGCCAGCATGCCCACGAGGCGGCGGAACACCGCGTCCGGCTGGCCCCGGGCGGTCCGCAGCTTCCGCTCGACCAGGGCGCGGGCGGTCTCCGCCTCGGTCTCCTCGTCCAGCTCGCCGAGCGCCTCGCTGGCCACCTCGCCGTCGACGCCGCGCTGGCGCAGCTCGTTGGCGAGCGCCCGCCGCGCCAGCCCACGGCCGGTGTGCCGGCTGGTGACCCAGGCGCGGGCGAAGGCGGCGTCGTCGATGATGCCGACCTCGTCGTACCGGTCGAGGACCTGGGCGGCGACCTCCTCGGAGATGCCCCGCTTGGCGAGGGCGCCGGCCAGCTCGGCCCGGGTACGCGGCCGGACCGCGAGCTGCCGCAGGCAGATCTCCCGGGCTGCCTCGGCCTCGTCGCGAGGCGGGGCCGGCGCGGCCTCCGGATCGGTCTCCTCGGCGCGGCTCCGGCGGCCCCGGCGAGGACGGGGTGTGGTGGCATCACCCGTGCGGGGCGGGCTGGCGTCCCAGCCCCGCCCCGTACGGGCGCGTCGTCCTGCCACGGATCAGGTCAGAAGTCGACCGGCGGCAGCTCCGGGCCACCGGCGGCGTCGCCCACGCCGACCCCGACGCCGAGCTTCTCCAGAATCTTCTTCTCGATCTCGGCGGCCACATCCGGGTTCTCGCGGAGGAACTCGCGGGCCTTCTCCTTGCCCTGGCCGAGCTGGTCGCCGTCGTAGGTGTACCAGGCGCCGGACTTGCGGATGATCGCCTGCTCCACGCCGACGTCGATCAGCGACCCCTCGCGGGAGATGCCCTTGCCGTACATGATGTCGAACTCGGCCTGCTTGAACGGCGCGGCGACCTTGTTCTTCACGACCTTGACCCGGGTGCGGTTCCCGACCACGTCGGTGCCGTCCTTGAGGCTCTCGATGCGGCGCACGTCGAGCCGGACCGAGGCGTAGAACTTCAGCGCCCGACCACCGGTGGTGGTCTCCGGGCTGCCGAACATCACGCCGATCTTCTCGCGCAGCTGGTTGATGAAGATCGCCGTGGTGCCGGTGTTGTTGAGCACACCGGTGATCTTGCGCAGCGCCTGGCTCATCAGCCGGGCCTGGAGACCCACGTGGCTGTCGCCCATCTCGCCCTCGATCTCGGCGCGCGGCACCAGGGCGGCGACCGAGTCGATCACGATGATGTCGAGCGCGCCGGAGCGGACCAGCATGTCCGCGATCTCCAGCGCCTGCTCGCCGGTGTCCGGCTGGGAGACCAGCAGGGCGTCGGTGTCGACGCCGAGGGCCTTCGCGTACTCCGGGTCGAGCGCGTGCTCGGCGTCGATGAAGGCGGCGATGCCGCCCGCCCGCTGGGCGTTGGCCACCGCGTGCAGGGCGACCGTGGTCTTACCGCTGGACTCCGGGCCGTAGATCTCGATGACCCGGCCACGGGGCAGACCGCCCACGCCGAGCGCGACGTCGAGCGCGATGGAGCTGGTCGGGATCACGGCGGTCTGCACGACCGGCCGCTCCCCCAGCCGCATCACCGAACCCTTGCCGAACTGCTTGTCGATCTGAGCGAGAGCAAGGTCGAGTGCCTTCTCCCGGTCCGGCCCTGCCGCCATCGTTGCCACCCCTGCCTTCGCCGGCGTCTTACCTGAGCTTCGCGTCACGCGGGACACGCTAGGCGCTGGGTCCGACAGAAAACCAGCCGACGGGCCGCGAGCTGTGGACGAGCACCCCGCTGTGGACAATAGCCGAACAGGTGTACGACTCGGCAAGCGACACGCGGACTCGGGAAAAAGGCTGCTCAGCGTAGCCGCGCGGGGACCCGGTCGGGATAGGCGGCGACCACCGCCCGCCACACCACGTGCGTCTCCTCACCCGCGGCGAGGGCCTGCTCGATGGTCCGCCCGCCGAGCTGGGACAACACCTGGTCGCTGGCGATGCTGGCCGCGTAGCCCGGCCCGAACGCCTCCTCCAGCCGCGCCCAGAAGTCGGTCAGCCGCACGTGTCACTCCTCCTTGTCGGGCGCCCCCGCTGGCACCGGACGCAACGCTAGCGCCACCAGGGGCACCGCCGCGATCGCCGCGAGCAGGGTGAGGGTCGGATAACCGGCCACCCGTACGACAAACCCACTCAGCGCCGCAGCGCCGGCCCCGGCCAGCCCCATGGTCAGGTCCGACAACCCCTGAACGCTCGGCCGCACGTCCGTGGGCACCGACTCGGACAGCAGCGTGGAGCCGGCAACCATGGTGCCCGACCAGCCCAGTCCGAGCAGCGCCAGACCGAGCGAGAGTTCCGGCGTGTGGTGCCCGGCCGTGCCGGCGACCGCGCAGGCGGCGAGCAGCACCCCGAGCCCGCCGAGGATCACCGCGCGCCGGCCGAGCCGGTCGGTGAGCCAGCCGACCACCGGGGAGAGCGCGTACATGCCGGCGATGTGCAGGCTCAGCACGATGCCGACCACCCGCAGCACGTCGGCGTCGTCGTGGAACTCGCCGAGCCGCACCGGGGTCATCGACATCACCGCGACCATCACCAGGTGCCCCATCGCCACGGCCGCGATGCCGAGCCGGGCGGCGGGCCGCTCGCGTACCACCCGCCACGCGGCGCGCATGCCCTCAGCGCGCCGGGCTGGCGACAACTCCGGCTCGGCGCGCCTGACGCCGCGCTGCGACCCGGAGCCGTCGGGGGCCGGCGCCGCGACCACCTCGGCCACCGGGTCATCGGGGGCCGCCAGCCGGCGGGCGGTGAGCAGCGGGTCGGGCCGCAGCAGAGCTGTCAGTACGCCGGCGGTGAGCACGAACGCCGCGGCGCTGAACGCGAACGGGCCGGCCAGCGGCGGCAGTCCCCACCCGCCGGTGGTCCGGTCGGCGAGCGCGGCGAAGTTGGGCGCCGCCACCGCGCCGATGGTGGTGGCCCAGACGATCAACGAGAGCTGGCGCCCCCGACGGGCCGGCTCGGCGAGGTCCACCGCCGTGTAGCGCGCCTGCAGGTTGGCCGCGGTGCCGCCGCCGAAGAGCAGCATGCCGAGGAAGAGCAGCGGCACCCAGCGAGTGAGCGCGGCGAGCACCACCAGCACGCCGCCGGCCGCCCCGGCCAGGTACGCCACCACCAGGCCCGGCCGGCGGCCGTGCCCGTTCATGATCCGGGTCACCGGGACGGCGAGCAGGGCCCCGCCGACCACGGCCGCGCTCTGCGCCAGGCCCGCCACGGCGGTGCCGGCGATCCGGGCGGCGAGCAGCGCGCCGACCGCGACGCCGATGGTGACGCCGATCCCGCCGATGATCTGGGTGACGAAGAGCAGCCGGAGGGTCCGGCGCTGGATCGCGGCGACATCGAGCCGGGGTGGGGCCGGCGCGGTCAGGTCGGTGGCCATCAGGGCTCCTAGGTAAGGGGTGCCAAGCCCGCCCATCCTTGCGCAGCCAGTCGGCCACCGGCATCCAGGTTCTGCTAGAGGCCGAGGCCGCGGCCGATGATCTCCTTCATGATCTCGGTGGTGCCGCCGTAGATCGTCTGCACCCGGCCGTCCAGCCAGGCCCTGGCCACCGGGTACTCCAGCATGAAGCCGTAGCCGCCGTGCAGCTGCAGGCAGCGGTCGGCCACCCGGTTCTGCAGCTCGGTGGTCCACCACTTGGCCTTCGCCGCGTCGGTCACCGAGAGCCGGCCGGCGTTGAACTCGGCGACGCAGTGGTTGACGAAGGTCCGCGCGATGGTGACCTCGGTGTCCAACTCGGCCAGGAGGAACCGGTTGTGCTGGAACTTCCCGATCGGCCGGCCGAACGCCTCCCGCGAGCGGGCGTAGTCGAGGGTGAGGGCGAGCAGCTTCTCCGCCGCCGCCACCGCCGCCACCGCGATGCTCAGCCGCTCCCGGGGCAGGTTGGCCATCAGGTGGTAGAAGCCGTGGTTCTCGGTGCCGATCAGGTTCTCCACCGGCACCCGGCAGTCGTCGAAGAACAGTTCCGCGGTGTCGTTGGCCTTCAGCCCCACCTTGGCCAGCCGCCGGCCCCGGCCGAACCCGGGCGTGCCGGTCTCCACCGCGAGCAGGCTCACCCCGTGCGCGCCCTGGTCGGGCGCCGTCTTGGCGACCACCACCACGAGGTCGGCCAGCTCGCCGTTGGTGATGAACGTCTTCTGGCCGTTGAGGACGTACGTGTCGCCGTCGCGGACCGCGCCGGTGCGGACGCCCGCCAGGTCGGAACCCGCCCCCGGCTCGCTCATCGCGATCGCGGTGACCAGATCGCCGGAGCAGAAGCCCGGCAGCCAGCGCTTGCGCTGGTCCGCGGTGGTCAGCTCGGTCAGGTACGGGGCCACCACGTCGTTGTGCAGGCCGAACCCGAGGCCGGAACAGCCGGCCGCGATGATCTCCTCGTCGAGGACCGCGTTGAACCGGAAGTCGTGCTGCCCGCCGCCACCGTGCGCCTCGTCGACGTCCATGCCGAGCAGCCCGGCGGCGCCGGCCTTGCACCACACCTCCCGGTCCACGATCCCGTCGGCCTCCCAGCGCTCGTGATAGGGCACGGCCTCCCGGGCGAGGAACTCGCGGCACAGGTCGCGGAACTCCTCGTGCACGGGCTCGTAGAGATGCTGCTCCATGGCGATGAGTCTGCCCGCCGCCCGGGCGGGCGGGAAGGGCCCGGAGGCCGGGCGCCACCGCGATCGCGGGTGCTGGCAAGGGTCTCGCCGCGGTCTTCTCCGGGCCTGCCCGTTTACGCCAGGATGGCGGGATGACCACGCTCACCGGACGGCAGATCGCCGACGAGGGACTGGCCGGGTGGACGTACCTGCTCGGCGGTCTGCAGACCCGGATCGCCACGGAGACCTTCGCCGCCGGGCTGGCGGTCGTCGACGCCATCGGCGCGGCGGCCGAGCGGATGGACCACCACCCCGATCTCGACCTCCGTTACACCCACGTCGACGTGCGGCTCTGGTCCCACGACGTGGGCGGGGTCACCGCCCGGGACGTCCGGCTGGCCCGGGCCATCTCCGCGATCGCCGCCGACGCCGGGGTGACGCTGGACCACACCGGCGTCTCGCGGCTCGAACTCGCCCTGGACACCCCGGCCGTCGCCGGCGTCCTGCCGTTCTGGCAGGCGGTGCTGGCCGTGGCGCACCGCTCCGGGCCGGGCCTCGGCGACGAGCTGCGCGACCCGGCCGGCCCGCTGCCCACCGTGTGGTTTCAGCAGTCCGGCAGCGAGGAGTCCCGGCAGCGTTGGCACCCGGACGTGTGGGTGGACCCGGCGGAGGTGGCACCGCGCATCGAGGCGGCGCTGGCCGCCGGCGGCACGCTCGTCAGCGACGAGAACGCGCCGCGGTTCTGGGTGCTCGCCGACCCGGACGGCAACCGCGTCTGCCTCTGCACCTGGCAGGACCGCGACTGAGGGACGCTCAGGCGGCCAGGGCGCGGGCGGCCACCGTCAGGTCCGCGACCAGGCCCTCGTACGCCACGTCCTGGTTGTCCGCGCGCAGCACGGCCGACGGGTGGATGGTGGCCAGCAACTGAGCCTCCGGGGCGTCGGCCACCTTGCCGGCCCGGTCCACCGGCACCCGCTTGAAGTCCTGCGGGCGCTGCGCGGCGTCCGGCCAGGGCAGCAGTTCCCCGCGCTGCTTCGTCACCCGGAACGCCGGCCCGAGCAGCGCCTTGGCGGCGGTGGCGCCGAGCACCACGACGACCTCCGGGCGGAGCCGGGCGAACTCGGCGACCAGCCAGGGCCGGCAGGCGGTGATGTGCACCCGGTCCGGCGTCTGGTGGATCCGCCGCTTCCCGCGCAACTCGAACCGGAAGTGCTTCACGGCGTTGGTCAGGTAGATGTGGCCGGGGTCGATGCCGGCGTCGTCCACCGCGCGGCGCAGCACCCGCCCGGCGGGGCCCACGAAGGGCAGGCCCTTCTGGTCCTCCATGTCGCCGGGCTGCTCGCCGACGAAGACCACCCGGGCACTCTCGTCACCCCGGCCGAATACCGTCTGGGACGCGTTCCGGTAGAGCTCGCAGCCCTGGCAGCCGGCCGCGGCGGCGCGCAGCTGGTCGATCGTGTCCGCCTGCGGCGGGATGAACTCCTGCGCTCCGGGCGCGCTCTCGGTCTCGGCCATGCCCGACTTTATATACCGGTTTCATCATCGACGCCGGGTGCCGCCCACATCAGTAACCACCGCCCCCGCCGCCGCCACCGCGCGAGGCCAGCGCGATCGCGATGATCACCAGGATGATCACCACCACCGCCACCCCGATCCAGATGCCCTTGCGGGACCTGTTCGCCACGGTCACCCACCTCCCGGCCGGTCTTACCCGTCGCCGACCGGGCCATGCCGCCGGGCTTGCCGGGCCAGATCGGCCGGGCCGGGATCACGCGGTGAACGGGGCCGGCCCGACGGGACGCACCGCTCGCGCCACCGCGTCGGCCAGGGGCGCGAGGTCGGCCTCGTCGAGCGGGCTGACCGTGATCCGGACGCCGGGGGCGGCGGCGATCCGGTTCAACGCGCCGGGGGCGACCGACCAGCCGGCGTCGCGCAGCGCGGTGACCACCACCGTCTCGTCGGGCACGGGCACCCAGACGTTGATCCCGGTGCGCCCGTGGGCGGCCAGCCCCCGTGCGGCCAGCGCGTCGACCAGCCCGTCCCGCCGCCGCTCGTAGCTCTCCCCCGCCCGCCGCACCAGGTCCGCCGTGCCCGGGTCGCGCCAGAGCGCCAGGACGAGGCGTTGCAGCACGGTGGAGACCCAGCCGGCGCCCACCCGGGCGCGGCCGGCCACCCGGGCCACGGTGGCCTCGTCGCCGGCGAGCACCGCGAGTCGCAGGTCCGGGCCGTAGGGCTTGCTCACCGACCGGACGAAGGCCCACGCCGGGGTCGCCCCGGCGAGCGGGTGCAGGGGTACGCGGGCCAGCTCGGCGGCGTGGTCGTCCTCGATCAGCAGCAGGTCGGCGCGGCCGGCGAGCAGCGTACGCAGGGCCGCGGCGCGGTCGGCGGAGACGGCGGCACCGGTCGGGTTCTGGGCACGGCTGGTCACGATCAGTGCGCGGGCCCCGGCGGTGAGGGCGGCCCGGACGCCCGGCTCGGTGGGGCCGTCGCCGTCGACGGGCACCCCGATGGCGCGTAGCCCGAGCGCGGCGAGCAGGTCGAGCAGGTTGGCCCAGCCCGGGTCCTCGACCGCGACCGCGTCGCCGGGACGCAGGTGGGCGGCGAGCAGGCGCTCGATGCCGTCCAGCGCGCCCCCGGTCACGGTGATCTCCTCGGCCGGTACGCCGTCGGCGGCGAGCCGCTCCCGGGCCGCGGCGGCCAGCTCGGGCAGGACGGCGGTGACCGCGTACCCGCCGGGCGGGCCGAGCTCGGTGGCGAGCGCGGCCAGGTGCGGGCCGAGCGGCGGCAGCAGCCGGCTGTCGGGCTGGCCGGCGGAGAGGTTGCGGGCGCCGGGCAGCGGGGCCGGCATCAGCGCGGCGCGGCGGGTGGCGACGGGTGGGCGGGGTCGGACCCGGGTGCCGTGCCGGCCGGCGGTGACCACCAGGCCCCGCTGGCGCAGCTCCTGGTACGCCTTGGCCACGGTGGCCGGGCTGACCGCCAGCTCGGTGGCCAGGGCGCGGACGGCCGGCAGGGTGACGCCCGGGGCGAGGCCGCCGCTGCGGATGCCGCTTTCCACGCTCGCCGAAATGGCCGCCGACGACGACCCGACGATCTGATAATGTGCTGCCACAGTTCGGAGATTGTACTAGAACAAAGGTGGTTTGTCGTATGTACCCCCAGACCGAGCGGACCACCGCCACCCGCATGCGGCACCGCATGAGCTACGACGAGGCCGCCGCGCACGCCGTCCTGGACGAGGCGTACCACTGCACCCTGGGGTTCACCGTGGACGGCGAGCCGCGCGTGCTGCCCACCCTGCACGTCCGCATCGGCGACACCCTCTACCTGCACGGCTCCACCGGGAGCCGGCCGCTGCTCGCCGCCCGGGGCGACGGGCTGCCGGTCTGCGTCGCGGTGACCCTGCTCGACGGGCTGGTCTACGCCCGGTCCCAGTTCAACCACAGCGCCAACTACCGGTCGGTGGTCGTCCACGGCACCGCCCGCCCGGTGACCGACGAGCGGGAGAAGGCCGAGGTGCTCACCGCGCTGGTGGAGAAGGTGGCGGCCGGACGCAGCACCGACAGCCGCCCGCCGAGCCGGCGCGAACTGGCCGAGACGGCCGTGCTGGCCCTGCCGCTGCGCGAGGTGTCGGTCCGCGCCCGGGCCGCCGGAGCCAACGACGACCCGGCCGACCTCGACCTGCCGTACTGGGCGGGGGTGCTGCCGCTGCGGCTCACCGCCGGCGTGCCCGAGCCGGCCGCCGGGGTGGCCGCGCCGGTGCCGGCGTACCTGCGGCCGGCCCGGTCGGCCTGGCTGGAGCCCGTCGTGCTGCGCGGCGAGCACGTGGTGCTGGAACCGCTCGATGTGTCCCACGCCGAGGAGCTGTACGCCGCCCTCGACGACCCGGAGGTCTGGAGCTACGTCGGCAGCCCCCGGCCGCGGAACGCGGCCGAGACGGCCGGCCAGATCCGCGCCGCGCTGGACGCGAACCTGCGGGGAGTCCGGACGCCCTGGGTGCAGCGGTGCGCCGCCACCGGCGCGGTCGTCGGCACCACCTCGTACTACCAGCCCGACCCGGGCCTACGGACCCTGGAGATCGGCTTTACCCAGCTCGGCCGGGCGTGGTGGCGCACCGGGATCAACACCGAGGCGAAGCTGCTGCTGCTCACCCGGGCCTTCGAGGAGCTGGACGCGATCCGGGTCACCTGGCAGACCAGCACCCTCAACGAACGCTCGCAGCGGGCCATCGAGCGGCTCGGCGCCACCCGGGAGGGGACGCTGCGGTCCAACCGCCGCCGCGCCGACGGCACCTGGCGGGATTCCGCGCTCTACTCCATGCTCGCCACCGAGTGGCCCAACGCACAGGCCACGCTGCGGGAAAGGCTTCGCCCGGCGGCACCGGTGGCGTCATGATGTCCGGCGTGCTGGGCATCACCGACATCTGGACGTACGTGCTGGGGACCGTGGCCATCGTGCTGCTCCCCGGGCCGAACTCGCTCTTCGTGCTCTCCACCGCCGCCAAGCGCGGGGTACGGGCCGGCTACCGGGCCGCCGGCGGGGTGTTCGTCGGCGACTCGGTGCTGATGTTCCTCTCCGCCGCCGGGGTGGCGTCGCTGCTCAAGGCGTACCCGCCGCTCTTCCTGGTGGTCAAGTACGCCGGCGCCGCGTACCTGGGTTACGTGGGGCTGACCATGCTGCGCGGCGCCTGGCGGCGCTGGCGCGACCGCAACAACCCGGCGACGCCGCGCCTGATCGACGCGGCGGAGCCGGCCGCGATGCGCAGTCCCTTCCGGAAGGCGCTGGTGATCAGCCTGCTCAACCCGAAGGCGATCCTCTTCTTCATCTCGTTCTTCATCCAGTTCGTCGACCCCGGATACGCCTGGCCGGCGCTGTCGTTCGTGCTGCTCGGGTTGATCGCCCAGGTGACCAGCGCGCTCTACCTGACCGCGCTGATCTTCGCGGGCACCTTCCTGGCCGCCCAGTTCCGCCGTCGCCAGCGCCTGGCCGCCGGCGGCACCACCGCCGTGGCCGCCCTGTTCCTCGGCTTCAGCATCAAGCTCGCCACCGCGTCGATGTAAGGAACGGGCCGCGGTCAACGCCTGGGATATAGCAGGGATCCCCGGTTGACGTGTGGACGCGCGGCGGCACCGGCCCGACACGGGGGCGGGTCAGGTGCCGTCGCCACCGCCGCCGCCCCCGATGCCGCCACCCCCGCCGGCGGTGCCCTGTAGGCCGAAGCCCGGCTGGACGGGCTCGTCCGGGTGGCGGCTGACGTGCGCCGACTCCCGGATCATGGCGGACCAGTCGGCGTGCGCGGCGGCTGCCGCATGCCGGTCGATCGCGTGCCGCAGCCAGCCGTCCACGGTGGCCACCCAGTCGCGCTGCGCGGCCCCGGCGTGCCAGGCCCGGAACCGGCTGATGCTCTGGTGGGTGACTCCGGCCAGGGAGAGCCGCCGGTTCATCCAGAGCAGCACCTCCAGCCCTGCCGAGTTGGTCACGAAGATCACCTCCAGCTCGGTGATCGGGCCGGCGTACAGCGGCGCCACCCAGTAGCCGAGCTGCTCGTAGAACGGCAGCGTCTGCTCCACGCCGGGCAGCCGGCCGTGCTGGAGGCCCGCCTGCCGCATCACGAAGCCGAGGGTGTCCAGCGCCGCGAGGATGCCCTGCTGGGCGGGGAGCGGGTGGATGAAGATCGGCACCATCGCGCCCTGATCCAGGTCCGGATCGACCGACACCTCGGTACGCAGCCCGTGGCGCAGGCTCATCAGCGGGACCCCGCCGAACATGTTCACCGGGGTCTCCCAGGGCAGCGGGAAGGCGAAGTCGACCGCCCGCCGGCGCCCGGCCGGCACCACGAACCGGCCGGCGACCGGCACCTGGTGGTACTGCACCAACCGGCGCGGCGCGTCCGGATCCTCCGGCTCGAGCTGGGCGACCAGTCCGAGCCGGAGGTGCCGGACCGGCACGTCCTCACCCCCGGCGGTGAGCGTCACCCGGCCGGGCAGCCGCAGGCCCGGTCGGGTGCTGGCGTTGGTCACGGTGGTGCTCACCGAGAGCCCGGTCCAGACGGACTCCGACGACAGCCCGGTCAGCCGCATGCCACCGGCATTCCCGCTCGCCGGGCGGGCACTCCTGCCCCGCGCACCGGCCGGCCGCCGGGCCCGAGGGACCCGACGGCCGGACGGCGTGGGACGGGACCGTCAGCGCAGGCGGCGGCCCCGGGGCACCGGGTCGGTCTCGTCGTCGAACTCGCCGATGACCTCCTCCAGCAGGTCCTCCAGCGCCACGAAGCCGATCGGCCGGGTCGGGCCGCCACCGTTGCGGACCAACGCCAGCTGGGCCTGCCGGCCCCGCATGGCCGCCACCGCCTCGGTGACCGACGCCCCGGCGGGCAGCGTGAACGCCGGGGTCATCAGCTCACCCGCCGTCGCCGGCCGGCCCGTGGTGACCGCCCGGACCGCCTCGCGGACGTGCACGAGGCCGCACACCTCGCCACCGGCGTCGAGCACGGCCAACCGGGACCGGCCGCTGTCCCGCGAGACGTGCTCGATCCGCTCGGCGGTGTCCTCCCGGCCTACCGTGACGATCCGGTCGAACGGCTCCATCACCTGCGCCACCGTGGTGCCCTGCAGCTCCAGCATGCTGGTCAGCATCTGGTGCTGCTCGGCGCCGAGCAGCCCGTGCTCGCGGGACTGCTCCAGCAGGATGCGCAGCTCGTCCGGGCCATGCACCTGGGCGAGCTGGTCCTGCGGGCGTACGCCGACCAGCCGCAGGATCGCGTTGGCCAGCGCGTTCAGCGCGGACAGCACCGGGCGGGACACCCGGGCGAAGGCCCGGAACGGCAGCGCCAGCAGGGTGGCCGAGCGCTCCGCGTCGGTGATCGCCCACGACTTCGGGGCCATCTCGCCGACCACCAGATGCAGGAACGTCACCAGGGCGAGCGCGAACACCAGCGCCACCACGTGGCTGGCCGCCACCGGCAGACCCACCGTGTGCAGCAGCGGGCTGATCAGGTGCTCGATCGCGGGCTCGGCGAGGGCACCGAGGCCCAGGGTGCAGAGCGTGATGCCGAGCTGGGCGCCGGCCAGCATCAGGCTCAACTCGCGGACCCCGTCCAGCGCCGCCCGGGCCGCCCGGCCGCCGCCGGCCGCCATCTGCTCCAGGCGGTACCGCTTGGCCGCCACCAGGGCGAACTCGGCGGCCACGAAGAAGCCGTTGAGCGCCAGCAGCACCACGGAGAAGAACAGCGCAAACCCGGGGGTCATGCCGCCACCTCGCTGCGCGCGGCGTCGTCATGACCCGAAACGCTGAACCCGACGATTCGCTCACTCCGCTCGCTCATGCCGCCTCCTCCCCGCGCTCGGCGACGGTCGTCCGGAGCCGGACGGAGTCGGCGACGTGCCGATCCACGGCCAGCACCTCGACCAGGGCGCGCGGTTCGACGTCGGGCAGTTCGCCGTCGACGGCGAGGCTGATCTCCAGCCGGTCGCCGACCTCGGGCACCCGGCCCAGCTCCCGCATGACCAGCCCGGAGAGGGTGTCGTACTCGGGCGCCTCGGGCAGCGCGATACCGGTGCTGTCGGCGACCTCGTCGATCCGCCAGCGGGCCGGCACCACCCAGGAGCCGTCGTCCTGGCGCGCCGCGGCCCGCTCCGGCGGATCGTCCTCGTCGCGGATCGGCCCGACCAGCTCCTCGGCGATGTCCTCCAGCGTGATCACGCCGGCGAAACCGCCGTACTCGTCGACCACGCAGGCGAGCTGCCGGTGCCCGACCCGGAGCCGGTCCAGCACCGTCGGCAGCGGCAGCGTCTCCGGCACCAGCAGCGGGGGTACGGCCACCGCCTCGACCCGGGTGGTGGCCCGCTCGGCCGGCGGCACCCCCAGCACGTCGGCGATGCCGACCACGCCGACCAGGTCGTCGACGCCCTCGGCGCCCCGGACCGGGAACCGGGAATGCCCGGTGTCCAGCAGCTCGACGACCCGGCTGACCGGCTCGTCGGCCCGTACGGTGTGCACGTCGACCCGGGGAACCATGGCCTCCCCGGCGGTCAGTTCCCGGAAGTCGAGACCCCGGTCGAGCAGATCGGACATCGCGGCGTCGAGGTGCCCCTCCTCCCGGGACTCGGCGATGATCTGTTCCAGGTCCTCCGGGGTGGCGCCGCTGGGCAGCTCCTCGATCGGCTCGATGCCGACCCGGCGGAGCAGCCGCACGGCGGCCCGGTCGAAGAGGGTGATCACCGGTCCGGCGATCTTCAGGTAGATCAGGGTGGACCGGGACAGCGCCCGGGCCAGGGGTTCGGCACGGGCGATGGCGAGGTTCTTCGGGGCCAGCTCACCGAGGACCATCTGCACCACGGTGGCGATGATCAGGGCCAGCGCCACCGACAGCGGCAGCGCGACCCCGGCGGAGACCCCGGCGACGCCGAGCAGGTCGGCCAGCCCGGCGCCCAGGTACGGCTCGGCGGCGTAACCGACCAGCAGGGCGGTGACGGTGATGCCGAGCTGGGCGCCGGACAGCATGAAAGAAAGCCGTCCGGTCACCTCCAGGGCCCGGGCGGCGGCCTGGTCGCCCCCGTCGGCGAGCTGCTTGAGCTTGCCCCGGTCCACGGCGACATAGCCGAACTCCTGGGCCACGAAGTAACCGGTGGCGGCGGTGAGCACGATGATGAGAACGAGTCCCACGAGGATCAGCACGGGACGCTCAGGGCTCCCGGGGCCGTCGGGACTGGGGATTGCCGGGCATGACCCGGCTGGCTACTGCTGCCCTCCTGGGCAGAGGAGTCGATCATGCGGCCATTTTATCGGCGCTGGCTGTGCGTCCGCTGAGGGTGCCGGGAAGCTCCTCGACGTCCGGTTCGCCGGTCCGCCAGCTCCGCGCGTCCGGTTCACCGGCCGGCCAGTTCGTCGGCGTCGAGCAGGGCGGCGTCGACCCGGCCCGACCGGTACGCCGCCCGCCCGATCATCTGCGCGGCGACCGGCGCGGTGGTCAGTTGGAAGACCGCGACCAGCCCGATCATCCCCAGGTCCGCCGGCGTACGCAGGCGCAGCGCCACCCCGACGAGCAGCAGCAGCACGCCGAGGACCTGCGGTTTGGTGGCGGCGTGCATCCGGTCCAGCACGTCCGGGAAGCGCAGCACGCCGATCCCGGCGGCGAGCCCGAGCAGCGCCCCGGCCAACAGGAAGGCCGCGCCGAACCAGTCGGCGACGGCGGCCATCAGGCGACCTCGCGGACGGCGAAGCGGACCAGGGAGACCGAACCGACGAAGCCGAGCAGCGAGAGCACCACGAGGATGGGCAGCGTGGTGGCGTGCCGGTTGACCGCCGCCTCCACGGCCACCGCGGCCAGGATGGTGGAGAGCAGCAGGTCGGCGGCGACGACCCGGTCGATCAGCGACGGTCCGCGGTAGATGCGGGCCAGAGCGAGCAGCGCGGTGACCGAGATCAGCACGGTCAGCGCGGCGGCGAGAAGCGTGGTCACGGCTTGGTCCTCCGGTCGTCGGGTTCGGCGGTGAGCTGGCGTACTTCCTGCGGGGAGCCGACGGCGCGGACGATGCGCCGCTCGACGGCGAGGACCCGCTCCCTGCTGTCGGTCAGGTCCTCCGGGCCACGGACGTCGAGGACGTGCACGTAGAGGGCGCCGTGGTCACGGTCCACCTCGAGGATCAGGGTGCCCGGGACCAGGGAGATCAGCTCGGCGGTGAGCGCCAGGTTGAGGTCGGTGCGGATCCGCAGCGGCACCGCGATGATCGCGCCACGCGGCCGGTAGCCGGGGCGGACCGCGATGGCGGCGACGTGGACACTGGCGCTGACCAGCTCGCCGACGAAGGTGACCGCGAGGACCAGCAGCGCGCCGGGGCGGAGCCGGCCGCCGAAGGTGACCGGCGGGAGCGGGAAGAACAGCAGCACGGCCCCGCCGACGAGGATCCCGCCGAGCAGGTTTCCCCAGGACAGGTCCCCCCAGAGCAGCAGCCAGATCGCCACCAGCCAGCCGAGCGTGACGGCCTGGTCGCGGCGCCGCCCGCCGCGCCCGATGGCGGGCGCCGCCGGGCCGTTGTCGGCCGGCGACGGTCCGTCCGCCGCGCGCCCCTCGTCGGCCGGCGGGCCCGGGGGCGGGGCCCCGGTCACCGGACGCCCGCCGGCAGCACGGCCCGGACATACGGGGTGCGTTGCCGCAGGTCGCCGGCGGCGTCCGCGGTGACCCGGAAGAGTGGCCCGGCGGCCAGGGTCAGCGCCACGCCGAGCGCCACCAGGGCGGCGGTGGCGCCGACCATCAGCGCGGGCAGCCGGACGGCCGGGGCGGCGGTGGCCAGCCGGGGCACCCGCCAGAACGCGATGCTCCACACCCGGGAGGCGGCGTAGAGGGTGAGCAGGCTGGTCACCGTTCCTGCGGCGACCAGCACCCCGGGCAGCACCCCGCCGGCCGCCACCCCCGCCTGGAGCAGGCCGAGCTTGCCGAGGAAGCCGGAGAACGGCGGGATGCCGGCCAGGTTCATCGCCGGGACGAAGAAGAGCACGGCGAGCAGCGGGGCGATCCGGGCCAGCCCGCCCAGCCGGCGCAGGTCGGTGCTGCCGGCCCGCTCCTCGACCAGGCCGGCGACCAGGAAGAGGGTGGTCTGGATGGTGATGTGGTGCACCACGTAGAAGATCGCTCCGGAGAGCCCGGCGACGGTGCTCAGCGCCACCCCGTAGATCATGTAGCCGATGTGGCTGACCAGGGTGAAGGAGAAGAGCCGCTTCAGGTCGGACTGGGCGACCGCGCCGAGGACGCCGACCACCATGGTCAGCCCGGCCACGACCATGAGCAGGCCGGAGACCTGACCGCCGGGGAAGAGCAGGGTCTCGGTGCGGATGATCGCGTAGACGCCGACCTTGGTGAGCAGGCCGGCGAAGACCGCGGTGACCGGCGCCGGCGCCGTCGGATAGCTGTCCGGCAGCCAGGCCGAGACCGGGAAGACCGCCGCCTTGATGGCGAACGCGAGCAGCAGCATGAGCTGCAACACCAGGCGTACGCCGGCCGGCAGGTCATCCAGCCGCCCGGCGAGTTGGGCCATGTTGAGGGTGCCGGTGGCCGCGTACACCAGTCCCACCGCGGCCAGGAAGATCATCGAGGAGAGGACGCTGACCACCACGTACGTCGCGCCGGTCCGGATCCGGGTCTCGGTGCCACCGAGGGTGATCAGCACGAAGCTGGCGGCCAGCAGGATCTCGAACCCGACGAAGAGGTTGAACAGGTCCCCGGCGAGGAACGCGTTGGTCACGCCGGCGGTGAGCACCAGGTAGGTCGGGTGGTAGATGTTCACGGGGGCCGCCTCCGTGGTCTCCCCGCGCCCCTGGCCGATCGAGTAGAGCAGCACGCAGAGGGTCACCGCCGAGGAGACCACCAGCATCAGCGCGGCCAACTGGTCGGCGACCAGCACGATGCCGACCGGCGGGGGCCAGCCGCCCACCCGGACCACCACCGGCCCGTGCCGGTACGCCTCGACGAGCAGCACCACCGCGACCGCCAGGGTGGTGATGAGGCCGAGCACGCTGACCGTCCGCTGCCAGCGGGGCCGGTTGGCCAGGATCAGGGTGAGCGCGGCACCGAGCAGCGGCACCACCACCGGCAGCGGGACCAGGGCCGGGGTCATGGTTGTTCCCCCCGGCGCAGCCGGCGCAGTGCCGGCCCCGGGTCCACCTGCTCCGGGTCGTTGTTCGGCCCTTCGCCGCCGAGATCCGCGGTGGACACCTCGTTGCGTTCGGCGAGCCGGACGATCTGCCGGTCCTCCAGGTCGTCCTGCACCTCGTCGTCGCCACTGAGGTACCAGCTCCGGTAGGCGACCGCGAGCAGGAACGCGGTCAGCCCGAACGTGATCACCACGGCGGTGAGCACCATGGCCTGCGCCAGGGCGTCGCTCATCTGCCCGGTCGGCCCGGTGCCGGCCAGGGGCGGGCCGCCGGACCGGCCACCGAGCAGGACCAGCAGGTTCACCCCGTTGCCGACCAGGATGACGCCGAGCAGGATCCGGGTCAGGCTCCGCTCCAGCAGCAGCGTGACGCCGGCCGCCACGAGCACCCCGACGGCAATCACCAGGACCAACGTCGGCCCCGTCCCGACATTCGTCATGGCCGGTCCCCCTCCCGCTGGACCACGAGCCCCGGGGCGGACTCGCCGGCCGCCTCGATGTGCCGGTCCACCTCGGCGCCGAGGCTGCGCAGGATGTCCAACACCAGGCCGACCACGATCAGGTAGACGCCGATGTCGAAGAAGAGCGACGTGACCAGGTGGAGGTGGCCGACCACGGGGACCCAGAGGTTCACCTTGACGCTGTGCAGCACAGCGCCGGTGACCAGCAGCGAGAGCACGCCGCCGCCGACCGCGACGGCCAGCCCGGCGCCGAGCACGGTGCCGGCCCCCACCGGGGCGGCCTCGGCCAGCTCGTACCGGCCGCCGGCCAGGTAACGGAGGGCCAGCGCGAGGCTGGCGACCAGCCCGCCGGCGAAGCCGCCACCGGGGGCGTTGTGCCCGGAGAAGAGCAGGAACAGGGAGAACAGCACCACGGTGTGGAAGATCAGCCGGGTGACCACCTCGAAGACGATCGAGCGGCGGCGCTCGTGCAGGGTGGTCCCGCCGCGCAGCCAGACGGTGCGCCGGTCCCGACGGGGCGCGGACGGGCGGGGGCGGCGCGGTCGGGGCCCGGTGCGGGACCGCTCGAAGATCAGGCTGGCCACCCCGGTCGCGGTCACCACCAGCACCGAGATCTCGCCCATGGTGTCCCAGGCCCGGATGTCCACCAGGGTCACGTCGACCACGTTGCGGCCGTGGCCCTCGGTGACCGCCAGGTGCGGGTAGGCCAGCGAGATCGACGGCGCCCGCCGGGCGCCGGCCGCGGCGAGGGCGAGGCCGGCCATCACCAGCCCGGCGGCCAGTCCGATGCCGCGGCGTACCCAGCGGCTGCGGCGCAGCGGGCGGGCCGAGAAGTGGGGCGGCAGGCGCCGCAGGACCAGCACGAAGACCGCGATGGTGGCGGTCTCCACCAGGAACTGGGTGAGCGCCAGGTCGGGCGCGCCGTAGAGGACGAACATCATCGCCGTGCCGTAGCCGGTGACGCCGACCAGCAGCATCGCGGTGAGCCGGCGCCGGGCGCCGAGCGCGAGCACCGCCGCCACCGCGATCACCGCGCAGACCACGAGCTGGGCCGGGCTGGCCCAGCCGGCGATGTCGTTCCGCCAGGGCCGGGTGACCAGCATCGCCGTGCCGGGCACCAGCACCAGGGCGAGCAGCACGGTGCCGAGGTACTGCGGCAGGGAGCCGCGCTGGGTCACGCTGGTGACCTCGATGGCGATCCGGTCGAACCGGTGGGTGATCCACTCGTACCCCTGGTTGCCGCCGACCGGGAAGCGCAGCCGCCGCAGCGCGGACGCCAGCCGGCCGCGGACCAGGTGCAGCACCACACCGCCGCCGATGGCGGCGGCGGAGAGGCCCAGCGCGACGGTCGGTCCGTGCCAGAGCGCCAGGTGCTCGCCCACCGGGCCGAAGAGCGCCGCGTACGGATGGAGCAGGCCACCGATCCAGCCGGCCGCCGGACCGGCAGCGAGCCCGGCCACGGCGAGCAGGGCCGGCGGTACGAGCATCGCGGCCGGAGGCCGCTCCAGTTCGGTGTCGGGCACGCCGGGCCGGGTGGCGAAGGCCCCCCACAGGAAGCGGATGCTGTAGGCGACGGTCAACGCGATGCCCGCGACCAGCACGGCGAGCACCAGCGGCCGGTCGGTGAACGCGGCGAGGACGGCCTCCTTGGCGACGAAGCCGAGCAGCGGCGGCACGCCGGCCATCGAGGCGGCGGCCAGCCCGGCGATCCCGGCGAGCAGCGGCGCGCTGCGCCCCACCCCCGACAGTTCGCGCAGGTCCCGGCCGCCGGCGCTGTGGTCGAGGATGCCCACGACGAGGAACAGCCCCGCCTTGAACAGCGCGTGCGCCAGCAGCATCGCGGTGCCGGCCAGCGCCGCCTCGGGGGTACCCGCGCCCAGCACCACGGTGAGCAGGCCGAGCTGGCTGACCGTCCCGTACGCCAGCAGCAGCTTGAGGTCGTCCTGCCGCAACGCCGCCCAGCCCCCGGCGACCAGGGTGATCAGCCCGGCGACCACGGTGACCGGCCGCCACGGACCGGCCGGGGCGAGCGCCGGGCCCAGCAACCCGATCAGGAACACCCCGGCCTTCACCATCGCCGCCGCGTGCAGGTAGGCGCTGACCGGCGTGGGTGCCGCCATCGCCACCGGCAGCCAGGAGCTGAACGGGAACACGGCGGCCTTGGCGAGCGCCCCGGCGAGGACGAGCAGCACGGCCATGACCAGATACCCGCCGCCGGGCAGCGGCACGGACGTGATCAGTGACCAGCGGTAACCGCCGGCGTGCCGGCCGAGCAGCAGGAAGCCGACCAGCATGGCCAGCCCGCCCAGCGTGGTGACGATCAGCGCCTGGGCGGCCGCCAGGCGGCTGGACCGCCGCTCGGTGCTGTGCCCGATCAGCAGGTAGGAGAAGACCGTGGTGAGTTCCCAGAAGACGTAGAGCAGCAACAGGTCGTCGGAGACGACCAGGCCGACCATCGCTCCGGCGAAGGCGACCATGACGGCCGCGAACCGGGCCAGGCCCGCCGAGCCGGCGTGGAAGTAGCGGGCGGAGTAGACCAGCACCAGTGCGCCGACGCCGCCGACCAGCAGCAGCGTGAGCCAGGACAGGGTGGTGACCCGCAGCGCCACGTCGAGCTGGAGCTGCGCGATCCACGGGTACGTCTCGACCACCGCGCCGCCGTGGCGTACCGCCCCGGTGTGCGCGACGGCCCAGCCGAAGGCGGCGGCCGGGGCGAGGGCGAGGGCGTAGCACGCGCGTGGACCCCACCACCGGACCAGCAGCGGCGCGAGCAGGGCCGCCGCCAGGTGCAGGATCAGCAGGACGAGCAAGCGGACTCCCGGTCGAGTAACAGCGCACGCCGGCACGCTGCGGCCACGACCGATCAGACGTCACACCGGCACCCACTCGGGCGGTTTTCCGAAAACCCACCCACCCCCAACCAGTCCATCCGGCTTGGCCCCCGTCTGGTTGATCAAGAGGTTCGCGTCCGGATCCGGGGGCGGCGACGCAAACTTCTTGATCAACGGCCGCCCCCGTGCGCGCGCTGCTCGCCGCCGGCTGGGCTCCGCCGCTGGGTGGGCCGGGCGGTGGGCGGGGTGGACGGGGCGGTCAGCGGAGGGCGGGGTCGCCGGCGGGGACCGCCGGCGACCGGGCGGGGCGGTCCCGGCGGGTCTCCACCAGCAGGTCCGGGCGGCCGAGCTGGCGGACCGCCTTGTTGACCACCCGCTGCGCGGCGGCCAGGGAGCGCACCGGCAGCAGCTTGCCGCGGCTCTCCCGGCGAAGGACGAAGTAGTGCACAGCGGCGCGGACCAGGGCCCGGTCGGCGGCGCTGGAGTGGGCGGTGGCGACGACCAGCTCGCGCAGGCACCGGGCGAGCTCCTCGGCGAGCTCCAGCTCGGGGCCGTGCAGCCCGGCGCGGAGCGCGGCGAGGTGGCCGTCGACCTTGCGGATCAGCACGTCGGTCCCGGGCCCGGAGTCTCGCTCCTCGACGGTCATCCAAGCCCTCCACCCCACGCTGCGTTGCGAGTGAAGTTACTTTATGTTGCGCGGCGCGAGCAAGCAGTTAAGTAAGACTTAACGCATGCAACGCCACATCCGCCGCGTAAGCGGCTGAGCCGGACAGAACAGCGTTCGCCGCGGGCCGAATGTCACATCCGCGAGGCAGGATGGGAGCGTGGCGGACAAGGTGACCGGCGGGGACGCGGCGATGCTGGCGGATTTCGGCGCGGCGACCCGGGAGTGGTTCACCGCCGCCTTCGCGCAACCCACCGCCGCCCAGGCCGGCGCCTGGCGATCGGTCGCGGCCGGGCGCAACGCCCTGGTCGTCGCCCCGACCGGCTCCGGCAAGACCCTGGCCGCGTTCCTCTGGTCACTGGACCGGCTGGCCAAGGAGCCGCTGCCGGCCGAGCCCCGGCAGCGCTGCCGGGTGCTCTACGTCAGCCCGCTCAAGGCGCTCGCCGTCGACGTGGAACGCAACCTCCGCGCCCCGCTGGCCGGCATCCGGCAGGCCGCCACCCGGCTCGGTCTCGCCCCGCCGGAGATCACCGTCGGCATGCGCACCGGCGACACGCCGGCCGACGAGCGCCGGTCCTTCGCGCGTACCCCGCCGGACATCCTGATCACCACGCCGGAGTCGCTGTTCCTGCTGCTCACCTCCGCCGCCCGGGACTCGCTGCGCGGCGTACGGACGGTCATCGTCGACGAGGTGCACGCGGTCGCCGGCACCAAGCGCGGCGCCCACCTGGCGCTCTCCCTGGAACGCCTCGACGCGCTGCTGGAGGCGCCGGCACAGCGGATCGGCCTGTCCGCCACCGTCCGGCCGGTCGACGGCTGCGCCCACTTCCTCGGCGGGGCCCGCCCGGTCGACGTGGTGCAGCCGGCCAGCAGCAAGACCATCGAGGTCAGCGTGCAGGTGCCGGTGGAGGACCTGACCCGCCTCGACGAGCAGGAGCCGCCGGAGGACGATCTCGGCGGCCCCGGCCCGCGCCGGCCGTCGATCTGGCCGGCCGTCGAGGAACGCGTCTTCTCGTTGGTCCGGTCGCACCGGTCGACCATCGTCTTCACCAACTCCCGGCGCAGCGCCGAACGGCTCTGCGCCCGGCTCAACGAGCTGGCCGCCGAGGAGCTGGCGGCGGCAGGCGCCCCGGGCGGCGGCCACGTGGCGCAGGGCGGCGGGCCGGTGGGCGTACCCGATCGGCCGGGGTGGGACGACGGCCCGGCGGCCGCCGACGGCGGTCCGCGGCGCGGGCCGCTGCGCGCGCCCCGGCAGCCGGCCGAGGTGATGGCGCAGTCGGGGGCGGCGGCGGGCGCGCCACCGGTGATCGCCCGGGCCCACCACGGCAGCGTCTCCCGCGAGGAGCGCAAGCAGATCGAGGAGGCGCTCAAGTCCGGGCAGCTCCCCGCCGTGGTCGCCACCTCCAGCCTGGAGCTGGGCATCGACATGGGCGCGGTCGATCTGGTGGTGCAGATCGAGGCCCCGCCGAGCGTCGCCGCCGGCCTGCAACGGGTCGGCCGGGCCGGGCACCAGGTCGGCGCGGTCTCCCGGGGCGTGGTCTTCCCGAAGCACCGCGGCGACCTGCTCTCCTGCACCGTGGTCGCCGAGCGGATGGCCGAGGGCGCGATCGAGGAACTGCACTACCCGCGCAACCCGCTGGACGTGCTGGCCCAGCAGATCGTGGCGATGGTGGCCCTGGAGCCGTGGCGGCTCGACGACCTGGCCGTGCTGGTCCGCCGGGCAGCCCCCTTCGCCGAGCTGCCCGACTCGGCGCTGCACGCCGTGCTCGACATGCTCTCCGGGCGCTACCCGTCGACCGCCTTCGCCGAGCTGCGGCCCCGGCTGGTCTGGGACCGGGCCACCGACGTGCTCACCGGCCGGCCCGGCGCCCAGCGGCTCGCGGTGACCAGCGGCGGCACCATCCCCGACCGGGGGCTGTTCGGGGTCTTCCTGGCCGGCGCCGAACGGGCCGCCCGGGTCGGCGAGCTGGACGAGGAGATGGTCTACGAGTCCCGGGTCGGCGACGTCTTCCTGCTCGGCTCGTCGTCCTGGCGGATCGAGGAGATCACCCCCGACCGGGTTCTGGTCTCCCCCGCCCCCGGGCAGGCCGCCCGGATGCCGTTCTGGAAGGGCGACCAGCTCGGCCGCCCGGTCGAGCTGGGCCGGGCGATCGGCGCCCGGGTGCGGGCGCTGCTGCGGCAGAGCGACTCCGACGCCGTCGCCGCACTGCGCGCGGGCGGGCTGGACGACTGGGCCGCCGGCAACCTGATGGCGTACCTGCGGGAGCAGAAGGAGGCCACCCGGGCGCTGCCCGACGACCGGACGGTGGTGGTCGAGCGGTTCCGCGACGAGCTGGGCGACTGGCGGCTGGCCGTGCACTCGGTGCTCGGCGCCCGGGTCAACGGCCCCTGGGCGCTCGCCATCGGCCGCCGGCTCGCCGAGCGGTACGGGGTGGACGCCCAGGTGATGCCCGCCGACGACGGCATCGTGGTGCGGCTGCCGGACACCGCCGACGAGCCGCCCGGCGCCGACGTGGTGGTCTTCGAGCCCGACGAGATCGCCCAGCTCGTCGAGGAGTCCGTCGGCACCTCGGCGCTCTTCGCCGCCCGCTTCCGCGAGTGCGCGGCCCGGTCGCTGCTGCTGCCCCGCCGCGACCCGCGCCGCCGGCAGCCGCTCTGGCAGCAGCGCCAGCGGGCCGCCCAGCTGCTCGACGTCGCCCGGGAGTACGCCGACTTCCCGGTCACCCTGGAGGCTGCCCGGGAGTGCCTGCAGGACGTCTTCGACCAGCCGGCGCTCGCCGAGCTGATGCGCGACCTGGCGGCCCGCAAGGTACGCCTGGTCGAGGTGGCGTCCGAGCGCCCGTCGCCGTTCGCCCGCTCGCTGCTCTTCGGATACGTCGGCGCGTTCCTCTACGAGGGCGACGCGCCGCTCGCCGAACGCCGGGCCGCCGCCCTCGCCCTCGACTCCGGGCTCCTCGGCGAGCTGCTCGGCCGGGTCGACCTGCGGGAGCTGCTCGACCCGGCGGTGCTCGCCGAGACCGAGCGGCAGCTGCGCTGGCGCACCGAGCAACGCCGCCCCCGCGACGCCGAGGACGTGGTGGAGCTGCTCCGGGTGGTCGGCGATCTGAGCGACGTCGAGCTGGCCGAGCGGGGCGTACCCGCCGGTTGGCTGGACGAGCTGGCGGCGGCCCGGCGGGTGCTGCGGGTCCGGATCGCCGGCGAGGAACGCTGGGTGGGCGTGGAGGACGCGGCCCGGCTGCGGGACGCGCTCGGCGTGGCACTGCCGGTCGGGGTGGCCGAGGCATACCTCGCGCCGGTGGCCGACCCGCTCGGTGACCTGGTCGCCCGGTACGCGAAGACCCACGGCCCGTTCGCGGCGGCCACCTGCGCCGCCCGGTTCGGGCTCGGGGTGTTCGTGGTCGAGCAGGCGCTGCGCCGGCTCGCCGCCACCGGGCGGGTGGTCTCCGGCGAGTTCGCCCCGGACAGCGTCGGCAGCCAGTGGTGCGACGCCGAGGTGCTGCGGCTGCTGCGCCGGCGGTCCCTCGCGGCGCTGCGGCGGGAGATCGAGCCGGTGCCGCCGCGCGCCCTCGCCGCGTTCCTGCCCCGCTGGCAGCAGGTCGGTTCGTCGGCTCGGGGTGTGGAGGCGGTCGCCGCCACCGTGGAGCAGCTGCAGGGTGCCGCGGTGCCGGCGTCGGCGCTGGAACGGCTGGTGCTGCCCGCCCGGGTCGCCGACTACTCCCCGGCCCAGCTCGACGAGCTCTGCGCCAGCGGGGAGGTGGTGTGGGCCGGGTCCGGGGCGATCTCCGGCGGCGACGGCTGGATCACCCTGGCGTACGCGGACGCCGCGCCGCTGCTGCTCCCGCCACCGGACGAGGCGCTGACCCGCACCCCGCTGCACGAGGCGGTGCTGGGCGCGCTCGCCGACGGGCAGGCGCTCTTCTTCCGTTCCCTGTCCGACCGGATCGGCTCGACCGACGACGCCGCGCTGGCGGCGGCGATCTGGGATCTCGTCTGGGCCGGGCACCTCACCAACGACACGCTCGCCCCGCTGCGGGCGGTGCTCGGCGGGGGCGGCGCGCACCGGTCCCGGCCGTCCGCGCCGCGCACCCGCTACCGCCGGCCGGGCCGGGTGGCGCTGCCCAGCCGCGGCGGCCCGCCCACCGTCGCCGGCCGCTGGTCCCGGCTGCCCGATCGCGACCTCGACCCGACCCGCCGGGCCGCCGCCCTCGCCGACCTGCTGCTGGAACGGCACGGCGTGGTCACCCGGGGCGCGGTCATGGCCGAGCAGGTCACCGGCGGCTTCGCCGCGGTCTACCCGGTGCTGTCCGCGTTGGAGGAACGCGGCGCCGCGCGCCGGGGCTACTTCGTGGAAGGGCTGGGCGCGGCCCAGTTCGCGGTGCCCGGGGCGGTGGACCGGATCCGCGCCCTGGCCGACCCGGCCGACGGCGCCCGTGGCCCGGGCGGGCCGACCCTGGTGCTCGCCGCCACCGACCCGGCCAACCCGTACGGCGCGGCGCTGCCGTGGCCGGAACGGGTGGTCGACTCCGGCGACGGCACGACGCCGGCCACCGGGCACCGGGCCGGACGCAAGGCCGGCGCGCTGGTCGTGCTGGTCGGCGGGGAGCCGGTGCTCTACGTGGAGCGGGGCGGGCGGACCCTGCTGTCGTTCACCGACGACGTCGACCTGCTCGCCGCGGCGGGCAAGGCGCTCGCCGACGCGGTGCACTCCGGCGCCCTCGGCGCCATCTCGGTGGAACGCGCCGACGGCGAGGCGGTGCACTCCTCGCCGCTGCGCGACGCGCTGACCGCCGCCGGCTTCCGAGCCACCCCGCGCGGCCTGCGCCTACGCGGCTGACCCTCGCGCCTCCCGCCGAAGCCCGGCCGCCGCCCGGCGTCCGAGGCCCGGCGTCCGAGGCCCGGCGTCCAGCGGCCGGCGTCCGGCGGCGAGCCGCACGGGCGCGCGAACGGCGTCGCGCCCCCGGGGTGGTCCCCGGGGGCGCGGCAGCGGACAGCCGGCCGTCAGTTCGCCCGGATCAGCTGACCCACCAGGCCGTGCTGCTCGTCGTCCGGCCCCGAGCTGAACCAGAGGGTTCCCTCGCCGCCGGTCTGCTCGGTCCCGGGCAGCAGCGCCCAGAGACCGTCGATCGTGATGACGTCGCCGTCGTCGTCCCGCAGCAGGCCCTCGAACTCGTTCCCGTCAAACACGTTGATCTTGCCGTCGCCGAAGTTGCCCACCAGCAGGTCACCGGCGAACCGGCCGAAGCTCTTCGGCGCGATGGCCATGCCCCACGGCGCGTTGAGCGTCCCCCTGCTGGCGACCCGGCACACGCGCCGACCGAAGTCGGTGAAGAGGTCCACGAAGCCGAGCCCCTCACCGGGCACGTCGTCGTGGGCCGCCGCGTCCTGCTTGGCGTAGCTGACGTAGACCGCCTCCCCGACCGCGAACACGTTGAACGGCGCGAAGCCTTCCGGCAGGTCCCGGTCCTGAAACCGGCGGTCCGAAAGGTCGACCTTGTCGAAGTCCTCGTCGAACACGTCGATCCGCGCGTTGTGGAAGTCGGCGGCGAGCAGGAAGTTGCCGGAGTCCGTATGCAGCAGGGTCGCTCCCTTGTAGACCGCACCCTCCTCCCCGTGCGCGACGGCGACTCCATTGGCGCCCGCCTTCTGGTTCCACGCGATGACGTCGCCGCTCTCGGTGACGAAGATGAACCTGGCGGGCGCATTGCCACCCCCGTCCGGCACCGCGAAGCCGTCCGTGTCGTTGAACACGGCGCCGGTCGGCCCACCGGGCACGCTGACCGTGATGTTGACCTTGTTGACGGGCGCGCCGTCCACCCCGCCGCTGTAGACGGTGGCCGTGTCGGTGCCGTTGTTGGCCACCCACAACGGCGTGTCCGGCCCCAGGGCCAGGCCCCAGGTGTTGACCGCGTTCGGATCCACGAGCGGTGGTCTTCGGGAATCCTGCTTCAACGCCTGGTCCGAGACCTGGTTGAGCACGTCGAACTCGGGCGTCCGGTGCCTCTCATGGCCGCCGTCGTGGGCCCACGCCGGGCTACCGACGGCGGTGGCCGCGGCCACCGCCCCGGCGGTCACCAGCCGCGCCATCCTCGTCGCCATGCTGCTCCTCTCGATCGAGTGACAGGACCAGCGCCCGCGAGAAGGGTCGGGTGACGCCGCAGGCGCAGGCGTGGGCGTCAATCGGCTCGGCCCGTGGGAAATTCGTGGAGCCCTCGGCGGTACCGAGTCTCGGACGCCCATAGCGACCCTTCCACGCCGATCGGGAGCTGATCGCCAGTTTGGCGAAAGATTGTCACATTCCACCCGATAGGGGCAGCGTCGGCTGTTCGGCTGCCACCGGCCCGCCGGATAGCCTTTCCCGCATGTCCCGGCCCACCTGCATCTCGCTGACCACCGACTACGGTCTCCTTGACGGGTTCGTGGCGGCGTGCCACGGGGTCCTCGCCCGACTCGCCCCGGCCGCCCGGGTGATCGATGTGACCCACCTGGTGCCACCGGCGGACGTCCGCCGGGGCGCGGTGGTGCTGGCGCAGACCGTGCCGTACCTGCCCGAGGGGGTGCACGTGGCGGTGGTCGACCCGGGCGTCGGCACCGCACGTCGGGCGATCGGCCTGGCCACCCCGAACGGGCTGCTCGTCGGGCCGGACAACGGCCTGCTGCTCGACGCCGCCGCGGCGCTCGGCGGAATCGCCGCCGCGGTCGAACTGACCAACCCGGCGTGGCTCGCTCCCGCGGTCTCCCGCACCTTCCACGGCCGGGACGTCTTCGCGCCGGTCGCCGCCCGCCTCGCGCTCGGCGCACCGCTCGCCGAGGCCGGCCCGGCGCTGGACCCGGCGACGCTGGTCCGGCTGCCCGCACCGGTGCTCCACCGCACCGCCGACGGGTTCGCCGCCGAGGTGCTCACCGTCGACCACTTCGGCAACGTCCAGCTCGCCGCCCCGGCCGACCTCCTCGACGGGCTGCCGGACCGGGTCCGGGTGACCGGCCGGGCCGACCGACCACGCCAGCTCGGCGCGCCTGACGCCGCGCCGCGACGACAGCCTCAGCTCGGCGCGTCTGACGCCGCCCCGCGACCTGAGGCCGTCGCCGAGGCCGTCACGGGAGCCCTCGCGGTGCGCGGGCGCACCTTCGCCGACGCCCCGGTCGGGGAGCTGGTGGTGTACCCGGACTCCGCCGGCCTGCTCGCCGTCGCGGTCAACACGGGCCGGGCGGTGGACCGGCTCGGCGTACGCCCCGGGGACGTGGTGACGGTGACCCGCGGCTGAGCCCCGGTCCGGGCCGGTGCGGGCCCGGGCGGGGCGAGGGAGGATGGGGAGGTGCCCGAAGGTGACACCGTCTGGAACACCGCCCGCGTCCTCCAGCGCGCCCTGGCCGGCACCCGGCTCACCGGCTCCGACTTCCGGGTGCCGCAGCTCGCCGCAACCGACCTGACCGGCTGGACCGTCCGGGAGTCGGCCAGCCGGGGCAAGCATCTGCTGCTCCGGCTCACCGCTCCCGACGGGCACCCCGAGGGCGGGCGGGACTGGACCCTGCACTCGCACCTGCGAATGGACGGCGCCTGGCGGGCGTACGCCCCGGGCGAGCGGTGGGCGGCCCGGCCGGGGCACCTGATCCGGGCGGTGCTCCGCTCCCCCGGCGCGGTCGCCGTCGGCTACCACCTGCACGAGCTGGCGCTCATCCCGACCGCGGCGGAGGAGTCGCTGGTCGGCCACCTGGGGCCGGACCTGCTCGGCCCGGACTGGGACCCCGACGAGGCGGTCCGCCGGCTGGTCGCCCACCCGGACGAGAGCATCGGCGAGGCGCTGCTGGACCAGCGCAACCTGGCCGGGGTGGGCAACCTCTACAAGTGTGAGGTGCTCTTCCTGCGCGGGGTCTCGCCGTGGACCCCGGTCGGGGCGGTGCCCGACCTGGCCGGCACGGTCGCCCTCGCGCAGCGGTTGCTCGCCGCGAATCGGGGTCGCTGGACGCAGAGCACCACCGGCTCGCTGCACCGGGGGCAGACCAGCTACGTGTACGGCCGGCGGGCCCAGCCCTGCCGGCGCTGCGGCGCCGCCATCCGCAAGGCGGAGCAGGGCGAGCGGGTCACCTACTGGTGCCCGGCCTGCCAGCCGGACCGACCCTGACCTCCGCGCCACGGCCCGGAGGGTTGGGCTCGGAACCGGCGGGTCGAGATCCGTTTCGACCGGTGACGCCGACGGCCGACCCGTGGAACTTCCACGAACCGGCAAGATCGCCCGAGATTGGGACGATTGGGTACTTCCCTCACCGGCTTCGGCGTCGCATGCTGCGGTTGACTGCTCACCCATCGTCAGCAGCGCGTACGTCCCGCCACGCCGCGGTGGCGGCGGGCGCGCCCCGATCCCGGGGAGAGCCATGGCCCTGTTCCGCAGATTCCGGCCGGGCTGGGCGGACCGTGCCGTCCGGGCCGTCGAGGACAATACGCCGACCGTGCCCGCCGCCCGGCTCGCCGAGGAGGAGACCGGGCCGGCGCCGGCCAGCCTCGACCCGGCCGCCGTGCCCCGCTGCTTCGGCCCGGTGCCGAACTTCGCCGGCAGCCCGCTGCCGACCCTCGACCAGGCCGGCCGGCCGGTACCCGGAACGGGCATCCGCAAGTTCGTCGACGCGCTGCCGCTGCCCGCGTTCGACAACTCCAGCTCGGCGCGTATGACGCCGCGCAGCGATCTGAAGCCGTCGCTGGAGCCGTCGCCGGCCACCGCCGGGCTGGACGCCCGGCTGCCGGTGGCGGTGCCGGACACCATCAGCTGGCCCGGCTGCGACTACTACGAGATCGGGCTCCAGGAGTACGCGCAACGCCTGCACCGCGACCTGCCCGCCACCCGGCTGCGCGGCTATCGCCAGCTCAACCTGGGCACCGACCCGTCCGGGCACAACACGGTCAGCCCGCCGGACCGGCCCTGGCACCTCGGGCCGCTGATCCTGGCCCGCCGCGGCCGGCCGGTGCGGATCAAGTTCATCAACCAGCTCCCGACCGGGCGGGCCGGCGAGCTCTTCCTGCCGGTCGACGAGACCGTCGACGGGGCCGGGACCGGGCCGCGGGACGGGCCGGCGCCGTACCCGCAGAACCGGGCGGTGCCGCACCTGGCCGGCGCGCAGACGGCCTGGATCAGCGCGGGCAACCCGTGGCAGTGGGTCACCCCGGCCGGCGAGATCACCCCGTACCCGACCGGGGTGGGGGTCGTCCCGGTGCCGGACATGCCGCCCCCGGGCGCCGGGGCCACCACGCTCTACTTCCCGAACGAGCAGAGCGGGCGGCTGATGTGGCTGCACGACAACACGCTCGGCCTGTCCCGGCTCACCGTCTACTCCGGGCAGCTCGCCCCCTACCTGCTCACCGATCCGGCCGAGGAGCGGCTGGTCGACGAGGGGGTGCTCCCCGCCGAGCAGCTGCCGCTGGTGATCCAGGACAAGACGTTCGTACCGGACGACGCGCAGCTCGCCGACCAGGACCCGACCTGGGACCGGGACCGTTGGGGCGCCAAGGGCAGCCTCTGGCACCCGCACGTCTACCAGCCACGGCAGAACCCCTACCGCCGCACCGGCAGCAACCCCACCGGCCGCTGGGACTACGGGCCGTGGACACACGACCCGGACGGCGGCGGCAGCCCGTGGGTCGCCCCGGTGCCGAACCCGCACCACGACCCGGTCGCCGAACCGGAGGAACCGCCGCTGGCACCGGGCGTGCCGCACCCGTCGGCCGTCCCCGAGGCGTACGGGGACACCCCGCTGGTGAACGGGGTGGCCTACCCGTACCTGGTGGTGGCGCCGCGGGCGTACCGGTTCCGGATCCTCAACGCCTGCGCGGACCGCAGCCTCCACCTCCAGCTCTACCGGGCGTGCTCGGACGAGCCGATGTGGACCGAGGACGGCGACCTGGCCGAGCCGGAGGCCGGGGAGGTGCCGATGGTCGAGGCGGTCCACGCGGCCGGGCGGCCGGCGTACTGGCCCACCGACGGGCGCGACGGTGGGGTGCCCGACCCGCGCGCCGCCGGCCCGGACCTGATCCAGGTCGGCAACGAGTGCGGCCTGCTGCCCGCCCCGGTGGTGCTGGTGAACCGGCCGATCGGCTACCGCTACGACCGCCAGGATCCGACCGTGCTCAACGTGGACGGGCACACCCTGCTGCTCGCCCCCGGCGAGCGGGCCGACGTGGTGGTGGACTTCTCCGCCGTCCCCCCGGGCAGCACCCTGATCCTCTACAACGACTGCCCGGCCCCGCTGCCCCGGTTCGACCCCCGGTACGACCACCACACCGACGCCCCGGACCGCACCGCGACCGGCGGCCTCCCCGCAGCCCAGCCCGGCTACGGGCCGAACACCCGGACCCTGCTCCAGTTCCGGGTGGCGGGCACCCCGGCGCCACCGTACGACCTGGCCCGGCTGGCCGCCCGCCTGCCCGGTGCCTACGCGGAGAGCCAGCAGCCGCCGATCGTGCCGCAGCCGGCGTACGACGCCGCCTTCGGCACGCTGACGCCTCGGGAAACGCTGGTGCCGGCACGCACCACCTCGGTGACCTTCACCCCGGTGGGCGCGGTCACCCCGGTGACCCTGCCGTTGGCGGTGAAGTCGGTCGGGCAGGTGTTCGAGCCCCGGCACGGCCGGGCGGTGGGGCGGCTCGGCGTGGGCCACCCGCACGCCGGCCCGCTGGCCCCGGCCACCCTGCCGCTCGGGCCGGTCGACCCGGCCACCGAGGTGCTGTACGCGACCGACCCCACCGTGCCGGTGGGCGCCCCGGCCGACGGCACCCAGTTGTGGCGGATCGTCGGGGACGCCCTGGGTACCCAGCCACTGCACGTCGAGGGCTGCGACCTGCAACTGGTCAACCGGGTCGGCTGGGACGGCACGCTGCGCCCGCCCGACCCCAACGAGCTGGGCTGGAAGGAGACCGTCCGGGTCAACCCCCGGGAGGACGTGATCGTGGCGCTGCGCCCGGTCCTGCCCGGCCTGCCGTTCAAGATCGGCGACAGCGTACGGCTGCTCGACCCCACCCGGCCGGCCGGCGTCCGGCTCGACGGCAGCCCGGTCAGTCCGATCGACGGGCGGCCCGCCACCGTGGTCAACCAGCTGGTCAACCTGGGCTGGGAGTATCGCTGGCAGACCCGGTCGGCGGGGCTGCGCGACCAGGGCATGAGCCGGCCCCTGGTGGTGCGGGTCGCCCCCAAGGCGCCGACCGGGCTGACCGCCACCCCGGCGCCCGGGTCGGCCACCGTGCTGCCGGCCATCGCGCTCGCCTGGACGGGCAACGGCAGCCGCCCGCCGGCCACCAGTCACCTGCTGCAGCGGGCCACCGACCCCACGTTCACCGCCGGGCTCACCGAGATCACCGTGGCGGCCACCGCCACCCGGTACACCGACGCGACGGTGACGCCCGGGGTCACCTACCACTACCGGATCCGGGCGGAGAACGCGGTCAGCTGCTCGGCCTGGTCGAACAGCGTCCCGGCGTCGGTGCAGCTCACCTCGCCGGCGAAGCTGACCGCGGCGGTGCCGCCGGCCGCACCGCTGCGGGTCGCGCTGCGCTGGGCCAACCGCTCCTTCGCCACGGGGGTGGACGTGCAGCGGGCCACCAACCCGACGTTCACCAGCGGGCCGGGCACCACCGCCATCGCGGTCGGCGACGCTCACCTCGACGCGGCGGTCGCCCCGGACACCACGTACTACTACCGGGTACGCACCACCTACCTGGGTGCCGCCTCACCCTGGTCCACGGTGGCGACGGTGACCACCCCGCCCCGGCCCGGAGTGCCGACCGGGGTGTGCGCCACCGCGACCGCACCCGCCCCGGACACCGCCACGGTGATCCTGAGCTGGTCCGCCAGCACGCCCACCGGGCCCGGGTCCGGATTCGTGGTGCAGCGCGCGATCGACCCCGGATTCACCCGCGAACTGTCCGCCTTCAGCGTCACCGGCCGGGGGTTCACCAACACCGGGCTGGCCCGCGGCGTCACCTACCACTACCGGATCAGGTCCTTCAACGTCGTCGGCACGTCCGCCTGGACCGGCCCCATCCCCATCACCACCCCAGACTGACCACTCCGCTGCGTTGATCAAGAGGTTTACGTCAGGAATTCGCGGTCCGGACGCAAACTTCTTGATCAACACGGGTCGGTCAGGGGGTGCGGAGTGGGGGGTGGGCGGTGCGGAGTTCGGCCAGGGCCGAGGCCACGCCGTGCAGCAGGTCGGTCGCCTCCGTGAGGCGGGCGGCGGCCGGGTGCTCGGTGCTGGGCCGGGCGTCCTCGGCGACGTAGCCGGCGGCGGCCACCACCAGCCGCTCGTACGCGGAGACCCCGCTCTCGAGCTGGGCGGCCAGGGTGCCGTGCGCCTCGGCGAGCGACCCGTGGGCCTCGGCCGGGGCGAGCTTGAGGGCCCGTTCCACGCTGGCCACCCGGTTGGCCAGGTCGCGCAGGGAGCGGTCGGCCTCGGCGGCCTCCTGGACCGCCGGCTCGGCCAGCCCGGTCAGCCGCCCGGTCATCCCGGCCAGGGTCAGTGCCGCCCGGTCCAGCCGGGCCCACGCCCTGGCCGCGGAGGTGCCGCGCAGCGCCAGGCGGGAGCGGACCCGGCGTACCTCGGACAGGACGCCCGGGCCGACGGGCAGCCGCTCGACGGCGGCGACCAGCCGGGCGCGGGAGCGGGCGGCGGCCTCGGCCGGGTCGAGGGCCGGCGGTGCCGGCGCGGCGGCCAGCGCGCGGAGGTCGGCCCAGCGCCAGGCGGCGACGGCGATGGCGCTTCCCGCGGCACCGGCCCAGACGGCGTCCGGCAGCCCGATCCCGGCGTACGGGGTCAGCACCGCCGCCGCGCCGCCGAGCCCGCCGGCCAGGACGCTCCACCGCCGGGCGGAGCGCCGCAACCGGCGCAGCCGGCGGAAGTGTCGGTTCCGCTCGTCGGCCATCGGTCTCCCCCGCCTCTCAGCCGGTGGTGCTCTCCCCGGCGCCGTGCTCGCGGCTCATGCTGGCCCGGATCTGGTCCAGCCGGGCGGCGGCGGCCGGGTCGGCGGCGGGCGCGGCCGCCGGCTGCCCGACCGCCGGGGACTCCTGCCGGCCGGTGAGCCGCTCGCCGGCCATGCTCGACCGGATCTGCTCCAGTCTCGCCGTCCCGGCGGAGTCGAGCGTGGCCTTCTGGATCTCCAGCATCCGACCCTCGACGGAGTTGCCGGCCAGCTCGGCCCGGCCCATCGCGGTGGCGTACCGGCGCTCGATCCGGTCGCGGACCTCGTCCAGGGAGGGGGTGGTGCCGGGCGCCGTGAGCGCGGACATGGACTCCAGCGAGCGGGCCACGCTCTCCTGCATCTTGGCCTGCTCGAGCTGGCTGAGCAGCTTGGTCCGCTCGGCCAGCTTCTGCTGGAGGATCATCGAGTTGTTCTCGACCGCCTTGCGGGCCTGCGCGGCCGCGCCGAGCGCCTGGTCGTGCAGCGTCTTGAGGTCCTCGGCGGCCTGCTCGGCGGAGACCAACTGGGTGGCGAGCAGCTGCGCGGACTGCTCGTACCGCCCCGCCTCGGCCTCGTCGCCCCGGGCCCGGGCCTGGTCGGCCAGGACCAGGGCCTGCCGGGCGTTGGCCTGGAACTGCTCGACCTCGGACATCTGCCGGGACAGCTTCATCTCGAGCTGGCGCTGGTTGCCGATCACCGCGGCCGCCTGCTGGACCAGCGCCTGGTGCTGCCGCTGGGCCTCCTCGATGGCCTGCTGGATCTGCACCTTCGGGTCGGCGTGCTCGTCGATCTTCGAGCCGAAGAGCGCCATCAGGTATTTCCAACCCTTGACGAACGGGTTCGCCATCTCCGCGTTGTCCCCTCAGTAGCGTCGCGCCGCCTCCCCGGCCGGGCGGGTCGACCGGCGGGCCGCGCGGTGAGCCTCCATCGTCCCAGTCCGACGCCAGCGCGGCACCCGTACGACCCTGATCAACAGTACGCGGCGTCCGCCATCGGCGGCCATGGCGCGACGGAGCGGATCAGGCGGCGCAGACGACGTCCCGGTCCGCGGGGCGGACCCGGGTGCTGCGCAGCGTCGCCTTGAGCGGCGAGTCCTGGCGGACCTGGACGGCGACCGACCCGTCGGAGGCGACCTGGCGGACGCTCCGGTTGGTCGCCTTGCGGACGGCGGGCGGGGCGACCGGGGTCGACTCGACCGGCTCGCCGGCCACCGGCACCAGCACGCCCGGCAGCTGCTCGGCCAGGGCGACCGTGTCGCTGACCTCGCGGAGCAGCTCGGACAGGCGGGCGCCGAGCGCGTCGCAGATCGCGGCCAGCAGCTCGCTGGAGGCTTCCTTCTGGCCGCGTTCGATCTCGGAGAGGTAACCGAGGCTCACGTTGGCGGCGGAGGAGACCTCGCGGAGGGTGCGGTGCTGCCCCTGCCGGCGCGCCCGCAGTGCGTCACCGATCACCCGGCGTAGCAGGACCATCGCACCTCCCCCTGACGGGACCACCATCTCCGGCCGGTCGTACCGCGCCGGACGCGGTGGACCGCCCCGGCGCCGACGTCGTCCGTCGGAGCCTTCCCGCAACCGTACCCGTTAGCCGCCCCGGCGACATCCCGCCCCGCCCCTTCAATCGCCGACCCCGCCGCGCGGGCCGGTCGGGCGGCCCTCGGCCGGGCGGTGGGCGTCCGGCTCACCGACGACCCACCCCGGCCCGGTCGGCGGCCTCCGCCGGACCGGCATCGGCGGCCTCGGCCGCCCGCTCGCTGGCGGCGTGCAGCCGGTCGGCGAGCAATCGCAGCGCCTCGATCACCGCGGCCGACCGGATGTGCGCACGGCCCCCGTCGAGGTCGAGCTGGCGTACCTGGGCGCCGCCGGGCCCGGCGACCGCTACGTACACCAGGCCGACCGGCTTGCCGTCCTGCGGTTCCGGCCCGGCCACCCCGGTCGTGGCCAGCCCCCAGTCGGCACCGCAGCGGCGCCGCCCGCCCTCGGCGAGCGCCACGGCCACGTCCGGATCGACCGGTCCCCGCTCCGCCAGCAGGTCCTCGGGTACGCCCGCCAGCTGCGCCTTCAGCTCGGTGGCGTAGACCACCAGCCCGCCCCGGTACGTCCCGCTCACCCCGGCGATCTCCACGATCGAGGCGGAGAGCAGGCCGCCGGTGAGGGACTCGACGGTGGCCAACGTCTCGTGCCGCTCCGACAGGCTGTGCACCACCCCGGCCGCCGGACTGCCGACGGGGCGTTCCCCCCGCGCATCCCGATCATCCATGCCCCAGTCCCTTCCCCTCCCCACCTCGGCCTACTCATCCTCCCCACCGATCCGTCGATCACGGAGTCATCGCCATGACACGCCCGTCCCGGGGGGCAACGAACTCATGATCGCCGACCCTGGCGAGGGGTGGGGCGGGCGCGGTCAGGGGATGGGGCGGCGGCGGAGGCGGAGGGCCTGGGCGATGTAGTCGAAGCCGGTCAGCACGGTGACGACGACCGCGGCACCCATGATCCACGGGCCGACGACGGCCAGCGGCTCCGGCATCGGCCAGAGGTACCAGGTGATGGCGAGGATCTGGAGCGCCGTCTTGATCTTGCCGCCCCGACTGGCCGCGATCACCCCGCGCCGGATCACCCAGAAGCGCAGCGCGGTGATGCCCAACTCCCGGACCAGGATCACCACGGTGACCCACCAGGGCAGCCTGTCGTACCAGGAGAGCAGCACGAGGGCGGCGCCGGTGAGCGCCTTGTCGGCGATCGGGTCGGCGACCTTGCCGAGCGAGGTCACCAGCGCGAACCGACGAGCGATCCAGCCGTCCACGAGGTCCGTCGCCGAGGCGACCACGAAGATCAGGCAGGCCGCCATCCGCCAACCCGCGTCCGTGAAGTCGGAGGCGACCACCGAGGCGGCGAAGACCGGCACCAGCATCAGCCGCACCGCGGTCAGCACGTTCGCCGCGTTGAGCAGGGGCACCCGACCCACGGTCGGGTCCGCCCCGGTCATCGCCGTGCCCCGCTCCGCCCGCCGTGGCGTACCTGGCACCGCACCACGTGGCTCCCCCGCTCCGTCCGGGCCCGTCGTCACCGTGCCGCGCCGGGCGCCGCCGAGATCATCTCATCCGGTACGGCGATCAGGTCGACGCCCTCGGTCGCGGTGACCGTGGCCCGGACCAGGTCGCCGGGGCGCAGCGCGGCCAGGTCGACCCCGCCGCCCACCGGCGCGACCAGGGTGGTCGAGCCGTCCACCTCGGGCGCCTGGTGCGCCGCCCGCCCCTCGACCACACCGTCGGCGACCGAGTCGACCAGCACCTCGACCGTCGAGCCGAGCCGCTCCTCGGCCCGCTGCGAGCAGAGCTCGTCGGCGAGCGCGCTGAGCTTGTCGTACCGCCGCTTGACGGTGGCGGCGGAGACCTTGCCGGGCAGGCCGGCGGCCTCGGTGCCGTCCTCGTCGCTGTAGTCGAACACGCCGATCGCGTCGAGCCGCGCGTCGGTCAGGAACCGGACCAGCTCGGCCACGTCCTGCCGGGTCTCGCCCGGGAAACCGACGATGAAGTTGCTCCGGGCGCCCGCCTCCGGGGCGAGCGCGCGGGCCGAGGCCAGCAGTTCCAGGAAGCGGTCGGTGGACCCGAAACGGCGCATCCGGCGCAGCACCGGCTCGCTGGAGTGCTGGAACGACAGGTCGAAGTACGGCGCCACGCCGGGCGTGGTGGCGATCACCTCGACCAGGCCGGGCCGGGTCTCGGCGGGCTGGAGGTAGCTGGCCCGCACCCGGACGATCCCGTCGATCGCGGCGAGCTGCGGCAGCAGCTTCTCCAACGCCCGGGGGTCGCCCAGGTCCTTGCCGTACGAGGTGGAGTTCTCGCTGACCAGCACCAGCTCCCGGACGCCGGTCTTGGCCAGCCACTCCGCCTCGGCGAGCAGCTCGTCAGGGGTACGCGAGACGAACGCGCCGCGGAACGCCGGAATGGCGCAGAACGCGCAGCGGCGGTCGCAGCCGCTGGCCAGCTTGAGCGAGGCAACCGGCCCGCTGTCGAGCCGGTGCCGCAGCACCTGCCGGAGGTGGGCCGGAGTGTGCTCGTCGGTCGCCGTGAGAGCCCGGGTCGGGGTGCCGTGGCCGGGCAGCGACACCGCCGCGTCGCGCCGCTTGACCGGGGTGAGCGGCAGCAGCTCCCGCCGGTCGCGAGGGGTGTGCGCGTCCAGCGCCTCGCCGGCCACGACCGCGTTCAACCGGGCGGAGATCTCCGGGTAGTCGTCGAAGCTGAGCACCGCCTGCGCCTCGGGCAGGCTGTCGGCCAGCTCGCGGCCGTACCGCTCGGCCATGCACCCGGCGGCCACCACCTTGGCGCCGGTGTCGGCGGCGGCGAGCAGCGTCTGGATCGAGTCCTGCTTGGCCTTCTCCACGAAGCCGCAGGTGTTGACGACCACCACGTCGGCGCCCTCGCCGTCGGTGGTCACCTGCCAGCCGTCGGCGTGCAGCCGCGCGGCCAACTCCTCCGAGTCGACCTCGTTACGGGCGCAGCCCAGGGTCAGCAGGGCGACGCGACGGCTGTTGGCAGGGGAGGTGGCAGACACCATCCGAGGGTACCGGGCCGGGTCGGGGGCCCCGCGACGGCGGGCCGTCGGGATCAGCCGCCTCGCCCCCGGCCGCCCGGACGTCAGCGGGCCGCCGCGCCGACCCGGGCCAGGCGGTCGAGCAGGAAGACCTCCGTGCCGGCCAGGCCGGTGGAGCAGAAGACCGAGATCTGGTCCGCGCCGGTCCGGCCCGGGACCGCCCCCGCCAGCACCGCGCCCAGGTCGCGCAGCCGGCCGGCGTACGGCTCGACGGCGGTGAGCATCGGCGGGACGTACGCGGCGGCCTGCGCCGGCGAGTCGGTGACCAGCAGGTCGGCGGCGTCCAGCAGGTCGGTGCCGAACTCGTGCCGGTTGACCTGCTTGAAGCCGACCGTGTTGACGTGGGTGCCCGGGGCGAGGTCGCGGGCGTCGAGCACCGGCGTGGTGCTGGTGGTGGCGAGCACCACCACGTCCCGGTCGCGGACCGCTTCGGCGGCGGAGGCGACCGCGTGGGCCGGCACGCCCAGCTCGGCCCGGACCCGGGCGGCGAACGCCTCGCGCCGGGCCGCCGAGCGGCTGTGCACGGTCACCTCGCGCAGCGGACGAACCGCGGCGGTGGCCCAGACCTGGGTCCACGCCTGGCGGCCGGAGCCGATCACCCCGACCGTGGCCGCGTCGGGGCGGGCCAGGGCGGCCACGGCCACCCCGCCCAGCCCACCCGTGCGCCGGGAGCCCAGCTCGTCGCCGACGGCGATCGCCCGCACCGCCCCGGTCCGCGCGTCGTGCAGCACGACCAACTGCCCGCTCTCCGCGTGGCCGAAGGTGTCGTACGAGCGGAAGCCGTACCACTCGCCGGTGAGGTGACCTGCGGTGAGCACCATCCGGCCGCCGCCCAGCGGGGCGGACGCCCGGGGCGGGGCGATCAGCCGGCCCTCGTACGCGGCCAGCAGGGCGTCCCGCATGGCGGCGACGGTGAGCGGCGCGTCCACCGCGGCGGCGACGTCCTCGTCGGAGAAGAGCAGGGCCATGGGAACATGGTGCAACCTGAAGTTAACTTGAGATCCACCGACGGTGGGCTATGTCACCACATCGGCCGGTGGCCGGCGCCGGTGCTACGGTCGGCTGCGGCGGCCCTGCGCCGCCCCGGACGAGTGGTGGCGTACCCGGTAAGGCCAAGACGCCCCGTGACCGCCCCCGTCCCGGTCCCGGTGGCCGGGCTCGCTCGTCAGAGGTGATCTCATGGCTTGGATCGTGCTGGTGCTCTCCGGAATCCTGGAGACCGTCTGGGCGATCGCCCTCGACCGCAGTGCCGGCTTCAGCCGCCCCCTCCCGTCGTTCGTCTTCGGCGTCTCGCTGGTGGCGAGCATGGCCGGCCTGGCGTACGCCCTGCGCGACATCCCGGTCGGCACCGGCTACGCGGTCTGGGTGGGGATCGGGGCGGTGGGCACCGCACTGGTCGGCATGCTGGCGCTGCACGAGCCGGCCACCCTGCCCCGGATCGGCTGCCTGCTGCTGGTGGTCGCCGGCGTGGTCGGCCTCAAGCTCTTCCACTGAGCGGCCCGGAAACGGTGCCGGCGTCCGGTTTGGTGGCCGGCCGGTAGGGGGTAGTCATCCGTCACCTCACCCGAGGGACCGATCTGACGGAGGACACCATGGCTGACATGCCCGCCACCGCCCGCCCGCGCAGCAGTGCGGCGCGCGTCTGCACCATTCTCGCGTTCGTCTTCGCGGTCATCGCGATCTTCTTCCTGCCGCCGCTGTTCGGCCTGGTCGGGCTGATCCTCGGCATCGTCGGCGCGGTCCTGGGCGACAAGCCGCTCGGCTGGTACGCCGCCGCTGCCAGTGTGGTCGGCGCGGTGCTCGGCATGATCATCGGCTACGCGATCCTGAACTCCTGAGCCTTCGTAGACGCTGAGGGCCCGCCGGCTGGCCGGCGGGCCCTCGCGCGTGCCGGCTGCCGCCGGCAGACGAGACGCCGCCAGGGGCGCCGGCGGCATGGCGGAAAGTCAGGCTGGGACCCGCCCGCTCCTCACCATGTGCAACATCGCCTCCCGTCACCCATGGTGACGGTCGTTCGGGAGCCCGGCACTGCCGAAGCGCCGCCTTTGCTCTGCAGCCATATCCGCAGCACCCGCTTGAGCTGGTTCTTTCCGTCAGCAGCCCACGCCACGCTCACGCCGGGGCGGCCACGAACCGTTACCGTTGCGTCGATGGCTGCAGAGCAAAGGCAGCAGCGGGGTACGGTCGGACCGGCCGGCTCGGACACCGGGAGTGACGACGGTTCGGTCCACCACAGACGCTCAGCGAAGGCCGCATGCCAAGCTCGGCGTGGGGGGTCAGCGGCGGTCGGCGAGCATGACCTGGTTGCCGTCCGGATCGAGGACGACCGCCATGCGCTCCCCCCACGGCTGGTCCACCGGCGCGGCGAGAACCGTCACCCCGGCGTCGCGCAGTCGGTCGTGGGCGGCGTCGCAGTCCGGTACGTACGCCCACAGCCGGACCCGGTTGTTGGTCAGTTCCTCCGGCCCGTCTGGCACGCCGAGGCCGAGGGAACTCGCGCCGACCTGGAGCGCGACGAACTCCACCTCGCCGGACGCCGGATAGCGGTATGTCTCCACGCCGCCGAGCAGGTCCCGGTAGAAGCGCAGGGCGGCCGGCAGATCGGCGGTGACGAGGATCGGGAAGAGTTCCCGCGCACCCGGCGGCTCAGTCATCGCCACCGCGCAGGCCGACCAGGACCTCCTCCAGTTCGTCCGGCTTGACCAGCACGTCGCGGGCCTTGGAGCCCTCGGACGGCCCGACCACGCCCCGGGTCTCCATCAGGTCCATCAGCCGGCCCGCCTTGGCGAAACCGACCCGCAGCTTGCGCTGGAGCATCGAGGTGGACCCGAACTGCGAGGTGACCACCAGCTCCACCGCCTGCACCAGCAGGTCCAAGTCGTCGCCGATGTCCTCGTCGATCTTCTTCTTGCTGTCCTGCGCGGCGGTCAGCACGTCCGCGCGGAACTCCGGCTCGCGCTGGTTCTTGCAGAACTTCACCACGTCGTGGATCTCGCGCTCGGTCACCCAGGCGCCCTGGATCCGGACCGGCTTCGACGCGCCCATCGGCAGGAAGAGTCCGTCGCCCCGGCCGAGCAGCTTCTCCGCGCCCGGCTGGTCCAGGATGACCCGCGAGTCGGCGAGCGACGAGGTGGCGAAGGCCAGCCGGGACGGCACGTTCGCCTTGATCAGGCCGGTGACCACGTCGACCGAGGGCCGCTGGGTGGCCAGCACCAGGTGGATGCCGGCGGCCCGGGCGAGCTGGGTGATCCGGACGATGGAGTCCTCCACGTCGCGCGGCGCCACCATCATCAGGTCCGCCAACTCGTCCACGATCACCAGCAGGTACGGGTACGGCCGCAACTCCCGCTCGCTGCCCGGCGGGGCCTTGATCTCGCCGTTGCGCACCTTGCGGTTGAAGTCGTCGATGTGCCGGACCCCGTTGGCGGCGAGGTCGTCGTAGCGCATGTCCATCTCGCGGACGACCCACTCCAGCGACTCGGCCGCCTTCTTCGGGTTGGTCACGATCGGCGTCACCAGGTGCGGGATGCCCTCGTAGCCGGTCAGCTCGACCCGCTTCGGGTCGATCAGCAGCAGCCGCACCTCGTCCGGGGTGGCCCGGGTCAAGATGGACACCAGCAGAGTGTTCAGGCAGCTGGACTTGCCGGCGCCGGTGGCCCCCGCGATGAGGATGTGCGGCATCTTCGCGAGGTTGGCCACCACGTAGCCGCCCTCGATGTCCTTGCCGAGCGCCACCACCATCGGGTGGTGGTCGCTCTTGGCGGCCCGGGAGCGGAGCACGTCGCCGAGCGAGACGTTCTCCGGGTCGGTGTTGGGGATCTCCACGCCCACCGCGCTCTTGCCCGGGATCGGGCTGAGGATCCGCACGTCCGGCGACTTCACCGCGTAGGCGATGTTGCGGGAGAGCTGGGTGATCCGCTCCACCTTGACGCCCGGGCCCAGCTCGACCTCGTAGCGGGTGACCGTCGGGCCGCGGGTGAACCCGGTGACCGCGGCGTCCACGTCGAACTGCTCGAAGACGCCGGTCAGCGCGGCGATCACCTCGTCGTTGGCCTTGCTCCGGCTCTTCGGCGCGGCGCCGCTGCCGAGCATGTTGGCCGGCGGCAGGGTGTAGTCGCCGGCCAGCCCGGTGAGGGCGAGCTGCTCGGCCCGGGTGGGCAGCGGCGAGTGCTCCGGCGGCTCCGCCGGCTTGCGGCTCGCCGGCACCTTCGCCAGCGGCTTGCGCGGCAGCACCAGGGTGTCCTGCAGGTCGACCCCGTCGAGGTCGGCGTCCAGGTCCGCCGGATCCAGCGGCGGCGGGAGGCGCTTGGCCGGCCGCTTGCGGGCCGGCTTGGCCGGCGTCTCGGCCTCGGCGTCCGCCGCCTCGGGCGGCGCGACCAGGGAGCCGGCCAGCAGCCCGAGCCGTTCCGGAATCTTGTTGATCGGGGTCGCGGTGACCACCAGCAGGCCGAAGACCAGCAGCAGGATGAGCAGCGGCACCGCCACCCAGGGGGTGATCGCGGCCGCCAGCAGGTCGCCGAGGCCGGCGCCGATCAGCCCGCCCGCGTAGTCGCGCTGCACCGCGTCGACCGGGTCCTGTCCGATGTGCAGCATCGCGGCGGTGGCGAGCAGCATGGAACCCCAGCCGACCAGGCCGCGCCCGCGGTGGGCCGGGTCCCCCGGCGTCCGCAACAGCCGCCAGGCGCCGATCATCAGCAGCACCGGCACGACGATCGCGATGGCGCCGAGGAAGAGCCGGACGGTGTCGGCGAGGCGCGCGCCGACCGGCCCGGCGCCGCCGAACCAGATGGCCACCGCGCTGAGGATGGCCAGGCCGAACAGGAGCAGCCCGGCACCGTCGCGGCGGTGCTCCGGGTCGAGGTCGCGGGCCGAGGCGGCCTGCCGGCCGGCGGCGCGGACCGCCCAGCCCAACCCGTGCGCCACGCCCATCCACATCGCACCGACAGCGCGGCCCAGGTAGGCGGCCGGACTCGGCCGCGCCGCCGGGCGCCGCCGCGGGGTGGCCCGGGTGGCCTTCTTCGCCGGCTGGCGGGCACGGCTGTTCGTGGTACCGCGCGGCGACGCGCCGCGTCGCCGGCTCGCCTGAGAGGTACGGCCCGCCATACAGTCACGGTAACGGCGGGACCCGGCAGATCGCCGCTTTTCCGGGTCGTGTCCGCGCGTCGCAGCACGGACCGCGCCGTCCGATGTGTTATTCGCCTCAGAAGGGATGCCCTGATGGCGTCGCCGGAGATCGAGGACGGTCCGGACGGCCCCCTGGCCGGACACCCGCAGGCATTGCGGCCGCTGACCCGCGAGCTGATCGCCGCCGTGCTGGCCAACCGGGGGTACGCGGTGGCCGAGGACACCGACGGCGACCTGGTGGGGCGCTGGGAGGAGAGCCTGATCTGGTTCTACCGGCGGGGCGGCGCCGGGGAGGTGCTCCAGGTCCGCACCGTCGCCGGGCACCGTTTCGGCATCGAACGGGTCCCCGACCTGTACGCGTTCTGCAACTCCTGGAACCACGACCGGCTCTGGCCCAAGGCGTTCGTGCACGTGGCCGACGACGGGCTGGCGCAAATCTGCGGCGAGGTGACCACCGACCTGGAACGCGGCGTCACCCCGCACCAGCTCGACCAGCTCATCGACTGCGGCATCGCCACCGGCTGCCAGCTCGCCGCCGAGGTGGGCCGGCTGCCCGGCGGGTCGCTGCGGTGACCACCTTCCGCGACCGGGGCCTGGCCCAGGCGCTCGCCGACGCCCGGGATCTGCCCGACGGCGAGGCCCGCTGCGCCGAGCTGGACCGGATCGCCGCGCGGGCCGACGCGACCGGCGATCCGCGTACCGCGCTGGCGGCACGGTTCGCGCTGATCGAGGCGTACCTGCAGCTCGGCGAGCGGTGGCGGCTGGTGGAGCCGGTGCGCCGGTGCCTGGCCGCGCTCGACCGGACGCCCGGGCTGCTGGCCGGCCGACCAGGGGAAGCCGAGCGGCTGCATCGGCACCAACGGCAGGCGGTGGAGGCGCTGTTCGCCACCCCCCGGGTCGGTCTGGACCAGGCCCGGTCCCTGTTGGACGATCTCGCCGACCGGCTGGGACCGGACGCCGAGGCGGTGGCTGAGCTGCGCTGCCGGCTCGCCGACCACCTCGGCGACGAGCCGACCGCCCGCCGGGAGTACGCCCGCTGGCCCGACGACCATCCCGGCTCGGCGGGTCGGGCGCGGCGCAGCGAGCCGGAACGGTCGGCCGGGCCCGACCCGGTCGCCGGCTGCCCCGGGTGCGCCCCGGCCCGCCGGGCCGAGTTGCTGGCCGGCTGGGGCGAGCCGGCGGCAGCCCTGGCGGCGCTACGTCCCGTGCTCGACGGCGAGGTGGGCTGCACCGACCAGCCGGAACGGACCCTCGCGGTGGCGCTGCTGCCGTGGCTGCGCACCGGCGAGGCGGCCCGCGCCGCCCGGGCGCACGTGCGCGCCTACCGCCGGCACCGCCGGGAGCGGGAGGCGTTCCCGCTGCTCGCCGCACACCTGCGGTTCTGCGCGCTGGGTGGACACCTGGCCCGCGGGCTGGACATCCTGGCCGAGCAACTGCCCCGGCTGGACCGGACCGCCGACGACCTGGCCGCGATGGAGTTCGCGGCGGCAGGCGCGCTGCTCTGCGGGCTGGCCGTCGAGGCCGGTTTCCGCGGGCGGCGGATCCACCGCCCCGGGCACGGTCCGCGGCCGGCCGCCGAGGTGGACCTGGCCACGCTCGGCGGGCAGCTTCAGATGCTCGCCACCACGCTGGCCGGCAGCTTCGACGCCCGCAACGGCACCGGGCACCAGTCCGGCCGGATCGCCTCCTGGCTGGCGGATCGCCCGCTCGCCGAGCCGGTGCCGCTGCCCGCCGAGGACGCCGCCGACGAGTGGCCGGACGACGACCCGGCCGAGCCCGGCCCACCGGGCGAGGAGGAGCTGGCTCCGCTGACCCTGGCGCTGCTCACCGCCGCCCTCGACGGACGCGGGGACGGGTACGCGGTGGAGCCGGACGGCACGGTGGTGGGGCGCTGGGGCGAGGCGGTGATCCAGTTCCGCCGGCTCGGGCGGGACGGCGAGATCCTGCACGCCCGGGTGGTGGCGACCCGGCGGCTGCCGGCCGCCCGGCGCGCCGAGGCGTACGCGTTCTGCAACGCGTGGAACCACGACCGGCTGCTGCCGGCGGCGTACCTGCACGACCCCGGCGACGGGACGGTGGAACTGGCCGCCACCGTCACCACCGACCTGACGCATGGGGTGGCCCCGGCCCAGCTCGTGGTGCTGGTCACCGCCGCCGTCAGCACCGGGGCCGCGTACGCCGAGGCGGTCGCCGCGCTGCCCTGACCGGGGACGTGGCGCGGCGGCCTGGGCGGTGGCGGACGCGACCCGGTCCCCGGAGCCACCCGGCGTACCCGGAAACGCAGCGCCGGTCCACCGCGGGCGGTGGGCCGGCGCCGGAAGCCGGTGGCGTCAGACCTCGACGACCGTCGGGACGATCATCGGCCGGCGTCGGTACGCGTCGTTGACCCAGCGCCCGACGGTGCGCCGGACGATCTGCTGGAGCTGGTGCGGGTCGGTGATGCCGTCCGCGGCGGCCCGGTTCAGCGCCTCGGTGACCAGCGGGATCACCGGACTGAACGCCTCCGGATCCTCGGAGAAACCCTTTGCCGAGACGGTCGGCCCGCCGACCACCTTGCCGGTGACCGAGTCGACCACCACGGTGGTGGCGATGAAGCCGCCGTCGCCGAGGATCCGCCGCTCCGTGAGCAGCGACTCGCTGACGTCGCCGACGGCGAGGCCGTCGACGTAGACGTAGCGGCTCTTCACGTGGCCGACCAGGCTGGCCCGCCCCTCGACCAGGTCGACCACGTCGCCGTCCTCGCAGAGCACCACCCGGTCCGGCGCGACGCCGGACTCGATGCCGAGCCGGGCGTGCGCCCGCAGGTGCCGCCACTCGCCGTGCACCGGCATCAGGTTGCTCGGGCGGGTGACGTTGAGCAGGTAGAGCAGCTCGCCGGCCGGGGCGTGGCCGGAGACGTGCACCTTGGCCACGTCCTTGTGCACCACCACCGCGCCGGCCCGGGCCAGCCGGTTGATCACCCGGTAGACCGAGGTCTCGTTGCCCGGCACCAGCGACGAGGCGAGCACCACGGTGTCGCCGGGGGCGATGGTGATGTGCCGGTGGTCGCCGCTCGCCATCCGGCCCAGCGCGCTCATCGGCTCGCCCTGCGAGCCGGTGGACATCAGCACGATCTGCTCGGGCGGCAGGCTGGTGGCCTCCTCCAGGCCGACGACCAGGCCCGGTGGGATGTTGAGCAGGCCGAGGTCGCGGGCGATGCCCATGTTGCGGACCATCGACCGGCCGATCAGCGCCACCTTGCGGCCGTGCTCGACGGCCGAGTCGAAGACCTGCTGCACCCGGTGCACGTGTGAGGCGAACGAGGCGACGATGATCCGACCCCGGGCCTTCGCGAAGATCGAGTCCAGCACCGGACCGATCTCCCGCTCGGGGGTGACGAAGCCGGGGATCTCCGCGTTGGTGGAGTCCGAGAGCAGCAGGTCCACGCCCTCCGCGCCGAGCCGGGCGAAACCGGCCAGGTCGGTGATCCGGCCGTCCAGCGGGAGCTGGTCCATCTTGAAGTCGCCGGTGTGCAGCACCAGGCCGGCGCCGGTCCGGATGGCCACCGCGAGCGCGTCCGGGATCGAGTGGTTGACCGCGAAGAACTCGCACTCGAACGGGCCGAGCCGCTCCCGCTGCCCCTCCCGCACGGTCAGCGTGTACGGCTGGATCCGCCGCTCGGCCAGCTTCGCCTCGACCAGGGCCAGAGTGAACTGCGAGCCCACCAGCGGGATGTCCGTCTTGTGGGCGAGCAGGTACGGCACTGCCCCGATGTGGTCCTCGTGGCCGTGGGTGAGCACGATCGCCTGGATGTCGTCGAGCCGGTCCAGGATCGGGCCGAAGTCGGGCAGGATGAGATCCACACCCGGCTGTTCGACGTCGGGGAAGAGCACCCCGCAGTCGACGATCAGCAGCTTGCCGTCGTACTCGAAGACGGTCATGTTCCGGCCGATGGCGCCGAGTCCGCCGAGCGGGATGATCCGCAGGCCGCCTTCCGGCAGTGGCGGGGGCAGTTCGCCCTCGATGTGCGCCTCGGTCACGCGTCCACCTCATTCTGCGACGCCGGCACCCGGCGTCCGTCGTGTCGTTCGATCATTCGGGAAGGGGCAGCCCGGCCGCCGCGCAGTCGGCGCGCAGCTGGGCCAGTTCGGCCGCGGTGGCGTCCACCAGCGGCGGGCGTACCGGGCCGGCCGGCAGGCCCCTGGCCGCCAGACCCGCCTTCACCAGGATCACGCCCTGGGTACGGAAGATGCCGGTGAACAGGGGCAGCAGCCGGCGGTGCAGCGTCCGGGCGGTGACGACGTCGCCCGCCTCGTACGCCTCGATCAACTGCTTGGTCGGCACGCCGGTGAAGTGCGTCGAGGTGCCCACCACGCCGACCGCGCCGACCGCGAGGGCGGGCAGGGTCAGCGAGTCCTCGCCGCTGTAGTAGGCGAGGTCGCTGCGGCTCAGCACCTCCGAGGTGGCGGCGAGGTCGCCCTTGGCGTCCTTGACCGCGACGATCCGGCCGTGCTCGGCCAGCTTCACCAGGGTGTCGGTGGCTATCGCGGTGCCGGCCCGGTGCGGGATGTCGTACAGCATGATCGGCAGCCCGGTGGCGTCGGCGACCGCGGTGAAGTGCCGCAGCAGGCCGCTCTGCGGCGGCTTGTTGTAGTACGGCGTGACCACCAGCAGGCCGTGCGCGCCGGCCTTCTCCGCCTGCGCGGCCAGCTCGATGGTGTGCCGGGTGTCGTTGGTGCCGACCCCGGCCACGATCCGGGCCCGGTCGCCGACCGCCTCCACGACGGCGCGGATCAGGCTCTCCTTCTCCGCGTCGGTGGTGGTCGGCGACTCGCCCGTGGTGCCGTTGAGCACCAGCGCGTCGTTGCCCTGCTCGTCCACGAGGTGCTGGGCGAGCCGTACGGCACCGTCCAGGTCGAGCGACCCGTCGGCGGTGAACGGCGTCACCATGGCCGTGATCAGGCGCCCGAACGGGCGCGACGCGCCCCGGTCCAGGGCGGCAGGGTGGTCGTGCGTCATGTTCACAACCTAGCGGACGACCACCGGAGCCCCGGTGGGGAAGGGCGCAGGAGTCACTCGGCGTGCGGGCTGGCCGCCACCTCGGTGCCGTCGGGCAGGGTGGAGATCACGAAGTCGGCGAAGACGTTCGGCGCCACGCCCTGGAGCTGGCGCAGGCACTCCACGGCCAGCTCGCGGATCTCCACGTCGGCGTGCTCGGTCGCGCGCATCTTGATGAAGTGCCGCCAGGCCCGGTAGTTGCCGGTGACCACGATCCGGGTCTCGGTGGCGTTGGGCAGCACCGCCCGGGCCGCCTGCCGGGCCTGCTTGCGGCGCAGCGTCGGGTTGGGCTCGTCGGTGAAGCGCGCCTCCAGGCCCTCGAGGAGCTCGGTGTACGCCCGCACGCTCGCCTCGGCCGCCTCGACGAACTTCTTGTGCAGCTCCGGGTCCTCGGCGATCACCGCCGGCTCGACCATCGCGGCGTCCCGCTCCGGGACGTAGCGCTGGGAGAGCTGGGAGTACGAGAAGTGCCGGTGCCGGATCAGCTCGTGGGTGAAGGACCGGGAGACGCCGCTGAAGTAGAAGCTCACCGAGCCGTGCTCCAGCACGGACAGGTGCCCGACCTCGAGGATGTGCGCCAGGTAGCCGGCGTTGGTGGCGGTGGCCGGGTTCGGCTTCTTCCAGCTCTGGTAGCACGCCCGGCCGGCGAACTCGGCGAGCGCCTGGCCCCCCTCGGCGTCGGTCGACCACGGCACGTCGTCGGGGGCCTGGAACTGGGTCCACGCGATGAGCTTGACCTGGGGCTGCACCATCTCCGGCATTCCTGCGACTGTAGTGGCCGGTGGGCCGGTGGGGAAACTTGGGCGCGCGGACGTGAAGCGGCGCACTCGCGCCGGACCGCGGGTCAGACGTAGAGCGCGGTGAACGGGGCCCAGGGCAGGTTGCGGACCACCGAGAAGGCGAGCCAGAAGGCCAGGAAGCCGCCGAGGACCTTCGGGTTGAGCCGGAGCTCCGGCAGCCGCCAACCGAACGCCCGGTTCCCGGCCCAGGTGACGAAGAGGTACGCCAGGAAGGGCACCGAGAAGACGAAGAGGAAGTGGTGCCGGGCGGCGGCCGGCAGGTCGCCGTGCAGCAGGTACCAGAGGGCGCGGGTGCCGCCGCAGCCCGGGCAGTCCAACCCGGTGGTGAGCTTGAGCAGGCAGCTGGGCCGGGCGTCCGGGTCACTGTGGGTGGGGTCGCTGAGCAGGGCGTACGCCATGCCGAGCCCGACGCAGCCGACCGCGGCCAGGGGCACCGCCCAGCGCGGGGCGCGGGCGTGCAGCCGGAGCACCAGGCGGGTGAACCGGTCCGGCTCGACCGGCGCGTACGCCACCCCGGCGGGCCAGTTCGCCGAGCCGGGATCGGGGGCTCCGGCGACGGCGTGCACCCCGTCCGGGGCCGGGCCGGTGGGGGCGGCCGGCGGGACGGGGACCGTCTGCGGGTCGGGCGTGGCGGCCGGCCGGTCAACGCTCGTCACGCGCTCACCGTACACCGGCCACGCCCACCAGCGCGGCGGCCAGCGGGACGGCCAGGTCGCCGGCCGCCGGCGGGGCGACCGCGTCCAGGCCGAGCCAGCCGGCGAGCCGGTAGAGCTCGGCGGCGAGGGCCACCGCCGTCTCCCCCGGGTCCACGCCCGGCTCGACCCACGCGGCCGGCACCAGCAGCACCCCCGCCTTCCGGTCGGCCTTGAGGTCGACCCGGGCGGTGAACCGCTCGCCCTGCAGGAAGGGCAGCACGTAGTAGCCGTGGACCCGCTGCGGGGCGGGCACGTAGATCTCGATCCGGTAGGAGAAGCCGAAGAGCCGCTCGGCACGGGCCCGCTCCCAGACCAGCGGGTCGAACGGGCTGACCAGGGTGTTGCCCCGGACCCAGCGGGGCAGCCGCGCCTGCCCGTGCAGGTAGGCCGGCTGCCGCCAGCCCGGCACCGTGACCGGGGTCAGCTCGCCCGCCTCGACCAACTCGGCAATCGCCCGCCGCGCCCCGGCCACCGGCAGCCGGAAGTAGTCGCGCAGCTCCGGCTCGGCCGCCACGCCCAACGACCGGGCGGCGATCGCCACCAGCGTGCGGTGGGCGTCGGCGTCGCTCGGGGTGGGGACGTCGAGCACCTCGGCCGGCAGCACCCGCTCGGGCAGGTCGTAGCGGCGGGCGAAGGAGGTGGTGCGTTCGGCGGCGGTCACCTCGCCGGACCAGAACAGGAACTCCAGCGCCCGCTTGACGGCCGACCAGTTCCAGCCCCAGTTGCCGGTCTCCCGGGGTGCGTCGTGCTCGATCTCGGCGGCGGTGAGCGGCCCCCGGGCGGCCACCTCGTCGCGTACCCAGGAGACCAGCTCCGGCTGCTCCTGGGCGATCCGGCGCATCCCGCCCCAGGCCTCGTCACGGGCCTTGGCCATCCGCCAACGCAGCGCCGGATGCAGGCCGACCGGGATCAGCGACGCCTCGTGCCCCCAGTATTCGAACAGCTCCCTGGGGCGCCGGTAGGCGGCGTTGTCGAGCAGGGTGGTCGGGTAGGGCCCGAGCCGGCTGTAGAGCGGCAGATAGTGGGCCCGTTGCAGGACGTTGACCGAGTCCATCTGGATCAGCCCGACCCGGTCCAGCACCCGGCGCAGATGCCGGCGGGTCGGCACCCCGGCGGGTGCCGGGTCGGCGAAGCCCTGGGCGGCGAGAGCCACGCGGCGGGCCTGGGCGAGCGAGAGCGATTCCGGTGCGGCCATCGTCCCGGGACCCTAGTCCACCGGTACGACACGACGGCTCCAGGTCGCGGCGCGGCGGTCAGACCGGCCTTCATTCGGTCCGGAGCGCCGCCTGACGGCGCGGAGGCCGAATTATGGCCGCCAGCCGAGCTGGAGTTGTCGCACGGAGCGGGCGCTGGACCGACCGCCCCTCGGGGCATAGAACGGACGGATGCTGACCATCCGCCGGGAGGACCCGGACGACGCGGCGGCGATCGCCGCGGTGCACATCCGCAGCTGGCAGGCCGGGTACGCCGGGATCATGCCGGACGAGGTACTGCACCGGCTGAACCCGGCCGCCTGGGCGCAGCGCCGCCGGGACCTCGGCACCGCCGACCCGGAGCACCCGTTCACCACTCTGCTCGCCGAGGTCGACGGAGCGGTCGCCGGATTCGCCACCTTCGGGCCGTACCGGAACAACCAGGATCGCGGCGACCTCGACCCGGCGTACGGGGAGATCCTGGCGATGTACGTCGAGCCCACGCGGTGGGGCACCGGGACCGGGCGGGCCTTGCTGACGGCGGCCCGGGCCGGGCTGGCCGAGCGGGGCTGGACGGAGTACCGGCTCTGGGTGCTCACCGACAACGTCCGGGCGCGGCGCTTCTACGAGCGGGCCGGGCTGTCACCGGACGGCGTCGAGTCCGTCTACCGGCTGCCGCTCTCCGGCGGGCGTGACCCGGCCCTGCTTCGGGAGGCGCGCTACACCGCCCGACTCGATCAGTGACCCGGGCGGGCCGCCCCGGTCGGCGGGCCCACCGCCGGTCGACGCGGCCCCGCGCCGGATCGGCAGGCCGAGCAGCAGCGCCAGGCTGATCCAGACGTACGTGTTGCTGCCGAGGAAGCCGGTCACGCCGCTGAAGTCCTCCTCGAACCGCCACACGATCCGGCTGATCAGGAAGGCGTACCCGACGGCCGCGGCGGCCAGCAGGAGGCGGCGCCGGTGGCTGCGCGCGGGTGCCGCCATGCCGTTGTCGACCAGCAGGATCAGCGCCGGCAGCAGCCAGACCAGGTGGTGCACCCAGGTGACCGGGCTGACCAGGCACATCACTGCGCCGGTCAGGGCCAGGCCGGTGGCCTCGTCGCCGGCGGTCACCGCGGCCCGGGAGCGCCAGCCCCAGACCGCGAGGGTGGCGAGCACCAGCACCAGCCAGGCGATGGTGCTCGGGTGTTCCGGGTTCAGCCGGGCCACCACCCCGCGCAGCGACTGGTTCGAGACGAAGGCCAGTTCGCCCACCCGGTCGGTGTTCCACAGCGCCTCGGTCCAGAACTCGCGGGAGGCGTCCGGGAAGAGCGCGCCGGCCAGCACGGTGGCGCCGGTCGCCGCGCCCATCGCGGTGAACGCGGCCCGCCAGCGCCCGGTGATCAGCAGGTAGACGATGAAGATGCCCGGGGTCAGCTTGATCGCGGTGGCCAGGCCGATGCCCGCCCCGGCCCACCGGCTGCCGGCCGGGAGCAGCCGCAGCAGGTCGACCGCCACCAGGAAGAGCAGCAGCATGTTGACCTGGCCGAAGTTGACCGTCTCGCGCATCGGCTCGAACGCGGCGGCCAGGCAGAGCGCGACCGCGAGGGCGAACCAGCGGGTCCACCCGGCGCGGCGGGCGATCGGGTCGACCAGCCACCAGATGACCACGGTGCTGACCACCACGGTGGCGGCCACGCTGACCGTGATCGCCGCGTGCCACGGCAGGTAGGCCATCGGCAGCATCACCAGGGCGGCGAACGGCGGATAGGTGAAGCCGTACTGGGTCCTGGCCCGGAGGAAGTCGTAGATCTCCCCGCCGTCGTGCACCCAGTAGTTCAGCGCACCCCGGTAGACGTTGAGGTCGAAGAAGCCGTGCCGCACGGCCGCCTCCCGCAGGAAGGCGGTCACCACGACGGCGAGCACCACCACGGCGACGACCTGCGGGATGGTCCGCCTGGCACCCTGCGCCACCGTCGCCTCCCTCGCCCTGCGTAGGCTCACGTGCCATGGCTCTCGGGTACGTCCGCCCGGCGCGTCCAGAGGACGCCGGCGAGATCGCACGCATCCAGCTCGCGACCTGGCGGGTCGCGTACCGCCGGATCCTGCCCCGGCACGTGCTCGACAACCTGGACGAGGCGTACCTCGCCCGGCGGTGGAGCGCGGCGGTGCAGGAGCCGCCCTCGGGCGCGCATCGCGTGCTGGTCGCCGTCGAACAGGCCGAGCAATCGTATCTGGTGGGGTTCGCCGCTTCCGGTCCGGCCGACACCGAGGCGCTCGCCCCGGGCGAGCCGGCCGACGCGCTCGGCGACGGCGTGGCGGCGGTGACCGACCTGCTGGTCGAGCCGCGCTGGGGCCGGCGCGGGCACGGCAGCCGGCTGCTCGCCGCCACCGTCGACGGGTGGCGGTCCGACGGCTTCACCCGGGCGGTGGCCTGGACCTTCGACGGGGACGCGGCGACCCGGAAGTTCCTCACCTCCACCGGCTGGGAGCCGGACGGCGCGGCCCGCGCCCTGGACGTGGACGACATGCTCGTCCCGCAACTGCGGCTGCACGTCGCGGTCCCGACCGAGCCGGTCGCGACGGACTGAGCGGAACCACGGTCCCGGTCGTTCCGTACCCCACGGCCCGCCGTGTCACCGGCGCACGTCGGACGGCGGGCCTACTGTGACGCAGTGACGGGCTTCGCCGCTCCGGCACCGCCTTGCAGACGGAGCACGACCGGAAGAGGGAGACGATCATGTTCAGGGACACGAGGGCGTTCAGCGGCTTCTCGGTGGACGACACCGATCGGGCGATGGCGTTCTACGCCGACACGCTCGGCCTGCGGGTGTCGCGGGACGACGCGATGGGCGGACTGCTGACGCTGCACCTCGCCGGGGACCGGGACATCCTGGTCTACCCCAAGGACGACCACGCCCCGGCCACCTACACCGTGCTCAACTTCCCCGTGGACGACATCGACCGGGCCGTCGCCGAGTTGACCGCCCGTGGGGTGCAATTCGCGCGCTACCCCGGGATGCCCCAGGACGAGCAGGGGATCGTCCGGGGGAACGGGCCCGCGATCGCCTGGTTCACCGACCCCGCCGGCAACGTCATGTCCGTACTGGAACTGAAGTGACCGGTGGCGGGGGGGCGGCGCCCCCGGGGCCCCCCCCCCCCCCCCCCCCCCCCCCCCCCCCCCCCCCCTTTGGGGGGGGGGGGGGGGGCCCCCCCCCGGGGGGGGGGGGGGATCAGAAACCCAACACCCCCCCGCGG